>NZ_JCASIL010000011.1:0-203148 GCF_059685725.1 Telluria sp. RT2P19 | reverse complement strand
CGCCGGTCCGGTCGGTTGGCCGGGGTCGGCCGAGGTGGTCAATATGCAGCCGCCCGACCACCTGATCAAGCAGGGCATCAACAACCTGCCGACGCTGGGCGACGGCCGCCAGTCGGGAACGTCGGACAGTCCGTCGATCCTGAACGCCTCGCCCGAGAGCGCGGCCGGCGGCAACCTGGCCTTGCTGCGCACGGGCGACGTGATTCGCGTGGACCTGAATCACGGCCGCTGCGATGTGAAGCTGTCGGATGAAGAGCTGGCGGCCCGCAAGCAGGAGACGCCGCCGGCGATTCCCGCCAGCCAGACGCCGTGGCAGGAGATTTATCGGGCCACGGTCGGCCAATTGCACCGTGGCGCCTGCATGGAACTGGCCTTGCCTTACCGTGGCGTGGCGCACGACATGCCGCGTCACAATCACTAAAGCCGGCGACGCAGCGTCGGTCGTCAGTCCAAAAACCGTCGGTCCCGCGCAGGCGGGAACCCAAGCTTGCACGCGTCGTCACGACGCCGGCAGTACTTGGTTCCCCGCCTTCGCGGGGGCGACGGCCCTGACGCCGAAGACCAGGGTCTTATTCCACCACCACCGCGCTGCTTCCTCCACCCGCAGGCCGCACCAGGACCTTGGTCGCAATCCGTTCTGTCATCTCCTGGACGTGCGAGATCACGCCCACCTTGCGCCCCATTGACTGCAGAGCGTCGAGCGCATCCATCGCCACCCCCAGCGTCTCGCTATCGAGGCTGCCGAATCCCTCGTCGATGAACAGCGACTCGACCCGCACCCGGTTCGACGACAGCGAGGCCAGGCCCAGCGCCAGCGCCAGCGACACCAGGAAGGACTCGCCGCCCGACAGCGAATTCACCGAGCGCACCTCGCCGCCCATGTCCTGGTCGCGCACCATCAGCGCCAGCGACGGCATGCCCTGGTAGCTGACCCGCTCCAGGCGGTAGCGCCGCGCGAGCTGCTTCAGGTGCGCGTTGGCATAGCCGAGCAGCACGTCCAGCGTGAACTGCTGGGCATAATTACGGAACTTCTTGCCGTCGCTGGAGCCAATCAGCTCCGACAGCTTGCCCCAGCGCTGCTCAAGGGCCTGCTGGCGCTCGATCTCGGCCAGGCTGGATTCGGCGTGGCGGCGCCGCTCGTCGTCCTGCATCGCGCGCAGGCGCAGCGCGGTCGCGGCTTCGATCGCAGCCTGGCGCTCGACGACCAGCGCGTCGAAGCTGGCTTTCACGGCCTCGACCGGCTGGCCATCCGGCGGGCTTGACGCCACATGCGCCGCGCGCTGGACGCGCCGCTCGTTCAGGATGGCGGTGGCGTTGCCGACCTGGGTCTCGATGGCGTTCAGGGCGCCGCGCTCCTGCGCCAGCCAGGCGGCGCCGACCTGCAGCAGGCGCGCCAGTTCGTCGGTGTTGCCGATTTCGTCCAGCTCATCGTCCAGCCCCCCGGCCTGGCGGCGGTAGTCTTCCAGCCAGTCGGCCAGCGCTGCGCTCGCGCTGGCGCCGGCCTGGTCGAGTTCGAGAATGCGTTCGGACAGCTGGGCCAGCGCGGTGCGGGCCCGGGTCTCGGCCTGGGCCGCCTCGTTGGCGGCCTGCTGGCGCGCCGCTACCTGCTCGCGCGCGCCACTCACGGCAACGCTCAGTTCGCGTTCGACCTCGGCTGCCGCGCGGCCCTGCCACAAGGTCGCGCGCGTTGCGCGTTTCGCGGCCAAGTCGCCGTCGATGCGCTCGAACTCGGCCGCCAGCCGGGCGCCCGTCGCGTCGATCTCGGCGATGCGCGCCTGGGCCGCTCCGGCCTCGACTTCCAGGGTCGCGATCGCGGCGGCGGTGCGGGCCTGGACCTCGGTCTGCTCGCGCCATTGGGCGGCTTGCGTCGCGCACGCCTGGCTCCAGCCGGCAGGGTCGCGACGCCATGCCGCCTGCCAGCCGTCGCCGTGGGCGGCGGCCATGGCGGGATCGAGTTCGGCCAGCAGGGCGTCCAGTTGCGCGCCCGTCGCCTGTTGGCCGGCGTCCAGGGCTTTCAATTCGTTCTGCAAGCGGGCGGCGGCTTCGCGCTCGGTATCCGCATTCTGGCGCAGCCTGGCCAGCACCAACTGGGCACCGTCGACTTCACGCTGGGCCGCGTCGCGCACATTGGCGGCAGCGCGCCATGCCTGTTCGCGCTGCGCCAGCGCATCGAGGGCATCGCGCAAGACGCCGCGTTGCGCGCCGAACCAGTCGCTGCGTTCCTGTTCGCCCGGCGCCTCGGCGGCCAGTGGGTCGGCACCCCAGGCCTCGGCCAGGCCGGCGATGCGCAGATCGATCGCCGTGCGGTCTTGCGAAAGCGCGGCCAACCGCTCCCGGGCGGCGGCGAGGGCGGCGCCCTGGGTCGCCTGCAGCGCGCCGTTCTCGCGCACCCGCAGGCGGCAGCCGTCGACTTCGGCCCGCAGGCCCGTCAACATCGCCTTCGGCGTCGCATCCTGGTGGGCGTATGGATGGTCGAGGGCGCCGCACACGGGGCAGGGATCGTCGTCCACCAGGTTGGCGCGCAGTTGCTCCACATTGGCGGCGCAGGCCAGTTCGGCGGCGCTCAGCGAGCGCTCGGCCTGCGCCATCGCCGCCTCCAGCACCGGCGCGGCGACGCGCGCCTCTTGCAGGGCGCGTTCGGCGCTGGCGGCGCCGGCCGCGGCGCGCTCGGATTCGCGCGCCACGCCGGCCAGCATCTCGCGCGCCGCCGCCAGGTCGAGCCAGGTGCGCTCGGCTGTCGCCAGCCGTTCGCGGCGACCCTCGAGTTGCTGGCGTTCGGCGCCGATCGCCTCGGCGTCGAACTGTTCTAGCGCCGTCATCGCCGTGCGCCGGTTCGCTTCCAGGGCGTCGAGGCGTTCGATGGTCCGGGCCAGCGCGCCCGTCGCCTGGGCCTCTCGCCCAAGCGCCTGGTCGGCCGCCGTGCGGGTCGCGATCAGCGCCGTTGCGCCGGCGGCGAGCGCGGCCTGCGCCTGGTCGGCCTGGCGCAGCAGGCGTTCCCATTGCTGCCAGCCGGTGGCCACGGCTTCGTGCCGGGACTGGGCCGCCAGCCATGTGGCGGCGGCGTCGCGCAGGCCGCGTACGCGCGCCAGCTCGTCGGACTTGGCCTGGTGCTGGACGCGTGCCTCGCGGGCCTGCTGGCGCACCGCTTCCAGCGCGCTTTTGGCCTGGGCATGGCCGGGAGCGAGCGTGTCGAGCGCCGCATCCAGCGCCTTGGCCTGGTCCAGTTGTGGGGTGGCGGCGCGCAGCTGCTCATCCACGGCGTCGAGGCGCGCGATGGCGGCATCGACTTCGCCGCTGCTGGTGCGGCGCAATTCGAGCGCCGCCGCCAGTTCGGCTTCCAGCTTGGCCACCGAGGACTGGGCCTGGCGCCGCTCGGTTTCCAGGCGCTGGACCTCGACCGCCAGCGGGCGGGCCGGTTGCACCGCTTCCAGCGTGGCCAGGCGCTGGCGGCGTTCCTGCGCTTCCAGGCGTTGTGCATTGGCGGCGGCCAGCGCTTCCTCGGCCTGGGTTTCGCTGCGCTGGAGCTTGTCGAGCTCGTGGTGCCAGCGCAGCTGCTGTTCCAGCAAAGCGTGGCGGCTGTCGAGCGCCTCGCGCGCCGCATCGGCTGCGGAGCGCTCGGTGTCGAGTTGAGCGCGTTCCTCGGGCGCGAGCGGCGCCGCGTTCTCGAGCTTCGCCTGCAGCACCTGGGTGCGCTGCTGTTCGAGCTTGTAGCGCTCGAAGGCGCGGCGCGAGATCTCGCTGTAGATCGTGGAGCCGGTCAGTGTTTCGAGCAGCTCGCCGCGTTCGTTTTCGTCGGACCTGAGGAAGGCCGAGAACTCGTTCTGCGCCAGCAGCACCGCGCGCGTGAACTGGTCGAACGAGAGCCCGACGCGCGCGATGATTTCGGCCGCGGCTTCGGTATTGGTGCCTCCCAGCGGGGCCAGTTCGGGCAGGCGGTGCAGGGTGATCCTGACCGGCTGCAGCGTGCCGCCAGGCTTGTTGCGCGAGCGGCGCACGGCCCAGCGCGCGCGGTAGCGGCCATCGTCGCTGCCGACGAAATCGACTTCGGCCCAGCCCTCGGCCGCGCCGCGGCGCAGCAGGGTACGGGGGTCCTGTGCCGTCACGGTATCGTCGCCGACGTCCGGCAAGCGGGTGCCGGAACGCTTCAGCAGGCGCGGCGTGTCGCCGTACAGCGCCAGGCACAGGGCGTCGAGCAGGGTGCTCTTGCCGGCCCCGGTCGGGCCGCTGATGGCGAACAGGCCGCTCGACGCCAGCGGTTCGGATTCGAAGTCGACCTCGAATTCGCCGGCCAGCGAAGCGAGGTTCTTGCCTTTGATATTCAGGATCTTCATCGGGCGGCGCCTTCCACCGCGTGGAACAGTTCGGCGAACGAATCGATCTGTTCGGGCGGCGCCTCGTCGCCATATTTCTGGCGCCACAGGCGGCGGAAGATGTCGTCCGGCTGCAGGTGCGCCAGCTGGTCCAGGCTCAGGGCTTCGGATTCGTCGGCTGCGACGGTTACCTTGCGGGTCGGCTCGATCTTGGCCAGCCGCACCGGTTTGCCGGCCAGGGCCGTTTCGACGCGGTTGCGCAGGCCCGGTTCGGGGCCATCGAGCAGCACCCGCACTTCGAGATAGGGCCAGGCCTGAGGCGGCAGGTCGGCGTCCAGTTCGAGCGCATCCAGCGCCGCCAGCACTTCTTCCAGCGGCGCCGGCGCGGCCGGCACGCGCAGCAGCTGCACCGGGCGCGGCACAAACAGGGGCGTGACGGCGCCCGCCTTGCCGTCGTCGAGCTCGATGCGCAGCACCTGGTGCCGGTAGCCCACTTCGGAGAACGACAGCGGCAGCGGGCTGCCGCAATAGCGCACGTGTTCGAGGCCGCCGACGCGCTGGGCCAGGTGCAGGTGGCCCAGGGCCGCGTAGGCGATGCCGGCGTCGAACATGCTCACCGGCAGGGCTTCGCTGCCGCCGATCACGATGCGGCGCTCGGAGTCTTCGGACGGCTGGCTCTTGGCCATGTGGCAGTGGCCCATGGCGATGATGGCCTGGCCCGCCGCCGCGCGTTCGCGCGCCAGCGCATGGGCCTGGCGGTAGAGCAGGGTGGTGCCGTGCAGGTAGGGGTCGCGCGCGCCGTCGCCGGCCTGCTGGTCGCCTTCGGTGGCGCGCAGGCGCGGCAGGTCGCCCGGACGCAGGAAGGGCACGGCCAGGCACCAGGCCGCGGTATTGCCGTCGCGGTCGTGCAGCGGCACCAGCAGGCGCTCGAGATCGATCTCGCCATCCGCGCGCCGCAGGACGTTGCCGACCACGATCGTGCCATGGGCTTCGAGCAGCGGCGTCGGCGCTTCCAGCCGGCCCGGCGAATCGTGATTGCCGGCGATGACCACCACCTGCAGGTGCGGCGCGCGGGTGCGCGCCTGCTGCAGGAAACGGTACAACTGGCGCTGGGCGCTCGAGGAGGGATTGGCGGTGTCGAAGATGTCGCCCGCGATCAGGAGCACGTCGATGCGCTCCTCGAGCAGCGTGTCGGCCAGCCAGTCGAGGAAGCACTGGTGTTCGTAGGTCCGGTCGTGATTGTGCAGGGTCTGGCCGAGGTGCCAGTCGGAGGTGTGCAGCAGCCGCATGAGAGACTCGAGAAAAGTGAAACGACAGATCGGCGCCTACTATAGCGCAGCCGGCCGCTCATCGGCAGCACAATGCTGTGGCGCTGGCGCGTGGTTGACGCCATGTTGGCGAAACGTACAGAATGGCCGCATGAGCGAACTGACCTTGTCGATCGGCGCCGCGCGCACCCTGCACCTGGCGGCCCAGGGCCTGGCGGCGGCGCGCCGGCGCCGCGCCGGCAAGGCCGACGTGCTGGCCGCGATCCGGCGCATGCGCATGCTGCAGATCGATACCATCAGCGTGGTGGCGCGCAGTCCCTACCTGGTGCTGTGGAGCCGGCTGGGCGACTACGATCCCGCCTGGCTCGACGAACTGCTGGCCGAAGGCCATCTGTTCGAATACTGGGCCCACGAGGCATGCTTCTTGCCGATCGACGATTACGGCCTGTACCGCCACCGCATGCTCGACCCGGAAGCGATGGGCTGGAAGTATTCGGCGCGCTGGATGCGTGAACGGGCCGACGAGGTGGCGCGGCTGGTCGAGCATATCCGCGCCAATGGGCCGGTGCGGGCCGCCGACTTCGCGCGCCAGGACGGCAAGTCGGGCGGCTGGTGGGAATGGAAGCCCGAGAAGCGCTCGCTCGAGATCCTGTTTACTTCGGGCGCCCTGATGATCGCGCGCCGCCACAACTTCCAGCGCGTCTACGACCTGGCCGAGCGCGTGCACCCGGGCTGGGATGACGGCCGCATGCCGGCGCTCGACGCGGTACAGCGCGAATTCGCGCTGCGCACCGTGCACGCGCTGGGACTGGCGCGCGCGGCCTGGATCCCCGACTACCACCGCACGCGCCGGCCGCACGTCGATCCGGCGCGGCTGGCGGACGAGGGCCTGTTGGTGCCGGCCCGGGTCGAAGGCTGGCGCGACCCGGTCTACCTCCACCCCGAGCACCTCGCGCTGGCGCGCCAGGCCGCCGAAGGGACGCTGGCCGCCAGCCTCAGCACCTTGCTGTCGCCGTTCGATCCGGTGGTATGGGACCGGCGCCGCGCGCTCGAGCTGTTCGATTTCGATTACCGGCTCGAATGCTATACGCCGGCCCCCAGGCGCCGCTATGGCTATTTCAGCCTGCCGATCCTGCGCCGCGGCGCCCTGGTCGGCCGCATCGACGCCAAGGCGCACCGCAAGCTGGGCAGGTTCGAGCTGCGCAGCGTGGCGCTGGAACCCGGCGTGCGCCCGGGTGCGAGCCTCGCGCGCGACGTCGCCGGCGCCGTGTCGAGGTGCGCCCGCTGGCATGGCTGCCCGCGCGTCAGCGTGCTGCACAGCGACCCGCCGGCGTTCGCTAGCATGTTAGAGGGACATTTTGTGGAGGAAATTCATCCCGCCTGACACCGCTCGCATCGTGAAAACGGGTTTGATCAATGTCAAACCCGCCCACCTCCTTCTCTCTACACTACGAAGTTCTTGCCGGCCGGCGCCGTCACACCACCAATCGCCGGCCACCCCTTATATAAAGCATCCCCGGCCGCCCAGGCGTGGACCATCCACGGGCGCCAGAGGAGCGACGAGAACATCTAGAGGAGACACCATGCTGACATCAACCTATATGCTGGTCGCCTTGTCCGTCGAGCAGGCACGCGCGCGGATCGAGGTGCAGGCCTTGCTCGAGCGCTGGCGGCCCGGCGCATGGTGGGGCGAGCCGCCCGCCATGCGCCAGTACGAACAGGCGTGCGACGCCCTGCGCCAGGTCAGCGAATCCTGCCACTGGCGCAAGCTCGACAAGTTCATGATGCCGGCGCTGCGCCGCTGCGGCGAGGACGCCGCCAGGCTGGTGTCCGAGCTGGACGGGTTGAGCCGGCAGGCGCTCGATGCGCGCCAGGCAGCCCAGGCGGCGGCCGTCGAGGGCGATCCCGGCTGCCTGGCGGCGCTCGAACGCTGCTGCCAGCTGCTGCTCCAGCGCCTCGACCGCGAAGAGCGCGAGCTGCTGCCGCTGGCGCGCAGCATGATCCCCGGTGAAACCTGGTTCGCCATCGCCAACCAGATGCTCGCGCACGACGCCCACCAGAACGAGAATCGGGGTCCGGGCCCGGGCGTGGCGCGGGGACTGCCGCCAGCAGAGCTTTCCTCAAGGCAAAACCTTGCATTGCCACTCGTAAACTAGCGCGTGCCGGCGGGCCGGACATGCGGATCGATACCGTGGTTCTTTGCTATGATGGGAGTTTTGGAAGTGCGATTTCACCATGTTCGAATTCCTATTCAAGCGGCAGGGCGGGAAATCGGCCGCGTCCGGCGACAAGCCGGCGGCCAAGCCTGCCCCGGCGAAGGCCTCCGCCGCAGCGGCAGGCGGCGCCAAGCCTGGTTCGGGCAAGTCGGGCAACGCGGCGTCCGGCGCAGCGCCTGGGCATGACGCCCGCGCGGCGCTTGCCGACGCCCGCGCACGCCAGGCCGAGCGCCTCAAGCGACTGGGCGCCGACGAAGCGGCCGCCGTCGACTTCATCCTCCAATCCGAATTCTCCGAGCTGCGCCTCGCCGCGGCCGAGCTGGTCCACGGGCGCGAACACCTCGAGCGTGTGCATACGGCGATGCGCAACGTCGACCGCCGTGTCGCCAAGCTGGTGCAGGGCAGGCTGGACGCGATCCGCCACCATGAATCCGAAGTCCGGCGCGGCCAGGAAGCGCTGGCGCTGGCCAGGACGCTGCTGAACGACACGCTGCTGACACCCAACCACGTCGCCGAGCTCGACCGCAAATGGTCGGTCATCCGCGCCCCGGAGCTGGCGCCAGAGTTCGATACCGTGCGCGCCGAACTCGGCCATCGCCTCGCATCGCAGGTGGCCTTGCAACGCGCCATGATCGACCGCCTGGCCGCGCTGCGCCAGCTCGAAGCGAGCGGCCTGGACGCGGCCGCGCTGGCCGCGCGCCTGGCCGCCTTGCAGCATGAGCAAGAAGCCGCCTTGGTCGATCCCGGCCACGCATCGTTGCCGCGCGCGCTGGTGGCGGAGTTCGCGACCGAGCATGCGCGCCTGACGGCCAGCCTGGCGACGATCGAGCAGGACCAGGCGGCGCTGTCGGCGCGCGAGGCGGCCCTGGCCGCCTGGGAAGCGCAGGCGCCGGCCGAACTCGGGCACGAGACGCTGCGCAAGGAATGGCAACGGCTGCCGGCCTTGCCGTCGAACGCCGCGGGCAGCGCCTTGCAGGCGCGCTTCGAGGCACTGCGCGCGACCCTGCCGCAAGAAGCGCCGAAATCCAAGTCGGCCCCGGCCGCGCCGGCCCGGGATGGGGCACAGGCCGGCGCCAGGCCGGCCGCGCGCGGCGCCGACCAGGCCTTCCTCGACAAGTTGGACGCCCTCGAAGGCGCCTTGCAGCAGGGCTCGCTCGGCACTGCCGCCGAGCTCGACAAGGCGCTGAAGGACGCCAAGGACAAGGGCGTGCGGCTCTCCGCGCCGCAGGCCGACCACCTGGCCCATCTGCGCGCCGAACTCAAGCGCCTGTCGGACTGGGCGCGCTGGGGCGGCAACGTCTCGCGCGAAGAACTCATCAAGACGGTGGAGTCGCTGCCGACCCAGGGCCTGGCGATGGCCGAGCTGGCCAAGAAGGTGGGCAGCATGCGCGAGCGCTGGAAAGCCCTGGACAGCCTGTCCGGCCCGGCGCCGCGCAGCCTGTGGGAGCGCTTCGACGCCGCCTGCAGCACGGCCTATGCGCCGGCCGCGGCCCATTTCCGCCAGCTGGCCGACGAACGCCACACCAACGCCGCGCGCGGCCAGGCCCTGGTCGAGGAAGCCCAGGCCGAAGTGGCGCGCCTGCAGTCCAACGAAGCCGACTGGAAGCATGTGTCGGGCACCGTGCAGCGCCTGCGCACTGCCTGGAGCCACCTGGGCGCGGTCGACCGCAAGGAAAAGAAGCGCCTCGACGCGCTGTTCTCGGACGCGCTGACCACCTTGCAGCGGCCGCTCGAACACCAGCGCAAGGTCGAGATCGCGGTGCGCGAACAGCTGATCGAAGAAGTGCATAAGCTCGATCCGCACGAGCGGCACGCGGTCGACCTGCTGCGCGAGCTGCAGGCGCGCTGGCAGGAACACGCGCGCGCGCTGCCGCTCGAGCGCAAGGCCGAGCAGGCGCTGTGGCAGCGCTTCCGCGGCGCCTGCGACGCGCTGTTCGCGGCGCGCAAGGAACACGCGCACGCGGCCGACAGCGAGCGCCGCGCCCACGAGACGGCCAAGGAAGCCGTGTGCGCACGTCTTGAAGCCGCCGCGCCGGACGCCACGCCCGCCAACGTCGGCAAGCTGCTGCGCGAGGCGGCCACCGAATGGCAGGCGATCGGCCCGGTGCCGCGTGCCCATGAGGCGCGCATCGACAAGCGCTATCACGCGGCGATCGCCAGGGTGCAGCACCACGCCGGCGCCGCGCGCCGCGCGCAGGATACCGCGCTGGCAGGGGCCGTGCGCGACAAGCTGCGCCTGGTGCAGGCGCTCGAGACGGCGCTGGCCAATCCGGACGCCCACACACGCGCCGCCGACTGGCGCGCGCGCTGGGACGCGCTGCTGCCGCTGGACGGGGGCTATGAGCCGATCCTGAAGGCGCGTTTCGACGCCGCGCTGGCTGTCCTCGAAGGGGCTGAAGGCGAGCGCGTCGCCTATGTCGGCCAGATGGAAGAGAACCGCGAGCGCTTGCTCAACGAGCTGCTGCGCCTGGAAATCGCGGCCGGCATCGACAGCGGCGCCGAGTTCGCGCGCGAGCGCCTGCGCCTGCAGGTCGAGGTGCTGCAAAGTTCCCTCAAGTCCGGGCAGAAGCCCGGGACGCACACGGCCGAACTGCGCGCGCTGCTGGCGCTGCCGGCCCTGCTCGACGTGCGCACCGAGACCCGCATCGAGCATCTGCTGCTGCGCCAGCCGAAGGAGCAGGCATGAACGAAGCGAGGGTGCAGACCGGGGATTTCGACCTCGGCGCCGAAGTGGCGCGCCTGCGCGCCGGTGACGCGCGCATCGGCGCGGTGGTGTCTTTCGTGGGCACCGTGCGCGACCTGAACGAGGGCGCCAAGGTGGCGGCGATGGAGCTCGAGCACTATCCGGGCATGACCGAGAAATCGCTGCAAGATATCGCGGTCCAGGCGTGCGCGCGCTGGCCCTTGTACGGCACGCTGGTCATCCACCGCGTGGGCCCCTTGCTGCCGCTGGACCAGATCGTGCTGGTGGCCTGCAGCGCCGCGCACCGGGGCGACGCCTTCGCGGCCTGCGAGTTCATCATGGACTACCTCAAGACCGACGCCCCGTTCTGGAAGAAAGAGCAGACGCCCGACGGCGCGCGTTGGGTCGATGCGCGCGTCACCGACGACGACGCGAAGGCGAAGTGGGCGGTCAAGTGACGCCGCTGAGCGTTGCCGCGGTCGGCCTGGGCGCCGCGCTCGGCGCCTGGCTGCGCTGGGGCTTCGGCCTGTGGCTCGGCAGCCTGCACGGCTTCGTGCAGGTCGGGACGCTGGCGGCCAACCTGCTTGGGGGCTTCCTGGTCGGCCTCGCGCTCGGCTTCTTCGCCGACCAGCCGCAGCTGGCGCCCGAGTGGCGCCTGTTCATCATCACCGGCTTTCTCGGCGGCTTGACGACCTTCTCCAGTTTCTCGGGTGAGGCGGTGACCTTGCTGCAGCGCGGAGAAGTCGGCTGGGCGCTGGCACATACGGCGCTGCACCTGGTCGGTTCGCTGCTCCTGTGCGCGGCAGGCTTCGCCACCTGGCGCGCCGTGCGTGGCTGAACCGGAGGCAGCCCGGTCGATCGCGGCCCAGCCGCTGTAAGTAGATGAGCTCGCCTCGCCACGATGCGGTCGTTGCGCATCTTGAAAACGGTCGTGCTGATCCCTATCTTGTTCTCCAACTAAGAACAACCTCTAGGGAGCACCACCATGCGGCAAGATAAATTGACGACCAAGCTCCAGGAAGCACTGGCGGATGCCCAGAGTCTGGCGGTCGGCAACGATAACCAGTACATCGAAACAGTCCACCTGCTCATCGCCCTGCTGAACCAGGACGACGGCAGCGCGCGCTCGCTGCTGCAGCGCGCCGGCGTCAATGTCGGCGGACTGACCAATGCCCTCAAGCTGGCGCTGGAGCGCCAGCCGAAGGTCACCGGCGCGGGAGGCAATGTCCAGGTCGGGCGCGACCTGATGGCGCTGCTCAACCTGTCCGATCGCGAGGCGCAGAAGCGTGGCGACCAGTTCCTCTCGTCCGAGATGGTGCTGCTGGCGCTGACCGAAGACAAGTCCGACGCCGGCCGCCTGGCGCGCGAGAACGGCCTGGCGCGCAAGTCGCTGGAATCGGCCATCTCCGCCGTGCGCGGCGGCGAGTCGGTCAATTCGCCCGAGGCCGAAGGCCAGCGCGAAGCCCTCAAGAAATACACGCTCGACCTGACCGAGCGCGCCCGGGCCGGCAAGCTCGACCCGGTGATCGGCCGTGACGACGAGATCCGGCGCGCGATCCAGGTGCTGCAGCGCCGCAGCAAGAACAATCCGGTGCTGATCGGCGAACCGGGCGTGGGCAAGACCGCCATCGTCGAGGGCCTGGCCCAGCGCATCGTCAATGGTGAAGTCCCGGATTCGCTCAAGGGCAAGCGCGTGCTGTCGCTCGACATGGCGGCGCTGCTGGCGGGCGCGAAATTCCGCGGCGAGTTCGAAGAGCGCCTGAAAAGCGTTTTGAAGGAACTGGCGCAGGACGAGGGCCAGACCATCGTCTTCATCGACGAGATCCACACCATGGTCGGCGCGGGCAAGGCCGAAGGCGCCATGGATGCCGGCAATATGCTCAAGCCGGCGCTGGCGCGCGGCGAGCTGCACTGCGTCGGCGCGACCACGCTCGACGAATACCGCAAGTACGTCGAGAAGGACGCCGCCCTCGAGCGCCGCTTCCAGAAGATCATCGTCGACGAGCCGAGCGTGGAGGCGACCATCGCCATCCTGCGCGGCCTGCAAGAGAAGTACGAGCTGCACCACCAGGTGGACATCACCGACCCGGCCATCATCGCCGCGGCCGAGCTGTCGCACCGGTATATCACCGACCGCTTCCTGCCCGACAAGGCGATCGACCTGATCGACGAGGCGGCGGCCAAGATCAAGATCGAGATCGATTCCAAGCCCGAGGTCATGGACCGTCTCGAGCGCCGCATGATCCAGCTGAAGATCGAGCGCGAAGCGGTGCGCCGCGAAACCGACGAAGCCTCGCAGCGCCGCCTGGAGCTGTTGGGCGAGGAGATCGCGCGCCTGGAGCGCGAGTACAACGACTACGAAGAAGTGCTGAAGGCCGAGAAGGCGGCGGTGCAGGGCACCACCCATATCAAGGAAGAGATCGAGCGCATCCGCTACCAGATGGAAGAAGCGCGGCGCCAGAGCAACTGGCAGCAGGCGTCCGAGCTGCAGTACGGCCGCTTGCCGGAACTCGAAGCCCAGCTGCGCCAGGCCGAGGAAGCCACGGCGCGCGCCGACGCCGAAGGCCAGCAACCCAAGCTGCTGCGCACGCAAGTGGGGGCCGAGGAGATCGCCGAAGTGGTGTCGCGCGCCACCGGCATCCCGGTGGCGCGCATGATGCAGGGCGAGCGCGACAAGCTGCTGCACATCGAGGACGAGCTGCACAAGCGCGTCGTGGGCCAGGACGAGGCGATCGAGGCGGTGTCCGACGCCATCCGCCGTTCGCGCGCCGGCCTGTCGGACCCGAACCGCCCGTACGGTTCCTTCATGTTCCTGGGCCCGACCGGCGTCGGCAAGACCGAGCTGTGCAAGGCGCTGGCGGCCTTCCTGTTCGATACCGAGGACGCCATGATCCGCATCGACATGAGCGAATTCATGGAAAAGCATTCGGTATCCCGCCTGATCGGGGCGCCACCGGGCTATGTCGGCTACGAAGAGGGTGGTCATCTCACCGAGGCCGTGCGCCGCAAGCCGTATAGCGTGATCTTGCTCGATGAGATCGAGAAGGCGCATCCGGACGTGTTCAACGTGCTGCTGCAGGCGCTCGACGATGGCCGCATGACCGATGGCCAGGGCCGAACCGTCGACTTCAAGAACACGGTGATCGTGATGACATCGAACCTGGGCTCGCACCGCATCCAGTCGATGGACACCGACGAGCCGGCGGTGGTCAAGCTGGCCGTGATGGCCGAGGTGCGCGGGCACTTCCGTCCCGAGTTCATCAACCGGATCGACGAGATCGTGGTGTTCCATGCGCTCGACGAGAAGAATATCGGCGCCATCGCCCGCATCCAGCTGCACAACCTGGAAGGGCGCCTGGCCAAGATGGAGATGACGCTCGATATCGACGACGCCTCGCTGCAAAAAATAGCCGAGGCCGGCTACGATCCGGTGTATGGCGCGCGGCCGCTCAAGCGCGCGATCCAGCAGCAGATCGAGAATCCGCTGTCGAAGGCGATCCTGGCGGGTCGCTTCGGACCGAAGGATGTGATTCCGGTACGGGTGCGTGGCGGCGAACTGGTATTCGGCGAGGAGACGGTCGACCTCGCCAAGTAATTACTGTAGGGATCGGCCAGGAGGGCGCGGCGCTTGCCGCGCCCTTTGTCGTTGTGCGCCCTGACCAGGGCTACCTGACAGGAGGACAGGCCCGTTTTTCACGATGCGAAATGATCATCGCGTGATGTGGGATATGCAGCAAAGTATTGGGCGACGCGGTTCTCATCGTAAGAAATTCCATTTCGCATGCCGGAATATACGTGGCAAGTTGTTGAATAATAGAGAGAAAATTTAAGTGATCTGTCTTATATAAGAGTGATTGTGCTGCGCACAAACTGGTCTATCATTGTTTCAACGGATTCGCATTTCTACCCATTGCTTCATCCACTTCCAGGAGAAACATCATGACCAGCCGTGAACAGCAAATCACCGACCTGCAGCAAGACTGGGATACCAACCCACGCTGGAAAGGCGTGGTCCGCAACTACACCGCGGCCGACGTCGTGCGCCTGCGAGGCTCGGTCGCCATCGAGCACACGCTGGCCAGGCGCGGCGCCGACAAGCTGTGGAAGCTGGTGCACGACGAGCCGTACGTGAACGCCCTCGGCGCCCTGACCGGCAACCAGGCCATGCAACAGGTCAAGGCCGGGCTGAAGGCGATCTACCTGTCGGGCTGGCAGGTGGCGGGCGACGCCAATGCCGCCGGCGAGATGTATCCCGACCAGTCGCTGTATCCGGCCAACTCGGTGCCGCTGGTCGTGCGCCGCATCAACAATACCTTCCAGCGCGCCGACCAGATTCAATGGTCCGAGGGCAAGGACGACATCGATTATTTCGCGCCGATCGTGGCCGACGCCGAAGCCGGTTTCGGCGGCGTGCTCAACGCCTACGAGCTGATGAAGTCGATGATCGAGGCGGGCGCGGCCGGCGTCCACTTCGAAGACCAGCTGGCATCGGTCAAGAAATGCGGCCACATGGGCGGCAAGGTGCTGGTGCCGACCCGCGAGGCCATCGAGAAGCTCAACGCCGCGCGGCTGGCCGCCGACGTGATGGGCACGTCGACCCTGGTCATTGCCCGCACCGACGCCGAGGCGGCCGACCTGCTGACCTCGGACGTCGACGCCAACGACAAGGAGTTCTGCACCGGCGAGCGCACGGTCGAAGGCTTCTTCCGCGTCAAGCCGGGCGTCGAACAGGCGATCTCGCGCGGCCTGGCATATGCGCCGTATGCCGACCTCGTGTGGTGCGAGACCGGCAAGCCCGACCTCGAATTCGCACGCCGTTTCGCCGAAGCCATCCACGCCGAATTCCCGGGCAAGATGCTGGCCTATAACTGCTCGCCCTCGTTCAACTGGAAAAAGAACCTGGACGACGCCACCATCGCCAAATTCCAGCAAGAGCTGGGCGCGATGGGCTATAAATTCCAGTTCATCACGCTGGCCGGCTTCCACGCGCTCAATTACGGCATGTTCAATCTGGCCCACGGCTATGCCCGCAGCGGCATGTCGGCCTTCGTCGAACTGCAAGAAGCCGAATTCGCCGCGGCAGAGAAGGGCTTCACCGCCGTCAAGCACCAGCGCGAAGTGGGCACCGGCTACTTCGACGCCGTGACCCAGGCCATCCAGCAGGGCCAGAGCTCGACCACCGCCCTGCACGGATCGACCGAGGACGAACAGTTCTTCGAAGAGAAAAAAGTCGCCTGAATCCGCCAGACCTTCCGCGCCGCTTCCCTGCAAGCCGCAGCCCCACAAGGGCTGCGGCTTTGTTTATGGCATGTCACATTCCCAGCCTTGGCCGGTTGTAGTGGATAATGGCGCCATATTCTGCCGCCGGCCTGTGGCGGCAACGACTCTTTTAGGAATTCCAGCTTATGTTGAGCTACCGCCACGCCTTCCACGCGGGTAACCACGCCGATGTCCTCAAACATTTTGTACAAGTGCAGCTGCACCTGTATATGAACCAGAAGGACGCCGCCTATACCTATATCGACACCCACTCGGGCGCCGGCGTGTATTCGCTCGACAGTTTCCAGTCGACCAAGACTGCCGAATTCGACACGGGCATCGGCCCGCTATGGCAGCTCAGCGATGTTCCAGGGCCACTGAAGGACTACCTCGACCTGGTCAAGGGCATGAACCCGAGCGGCAAGATGCGCTACTACCCCGGTTCGCCCTATGTGGCCGAACAGATGGCGCGCGAGCAGGACCGCCTGCGCCTGTTCGAACTGCATCCCGCCGACTGCAAGATCCTGGCCGACAATTTCCGCAAGCTCGAGGCGCACAAGGCCGAGCAGGGCGAGCGCTCGCGCGGACGCCGCGTGATCATCGAGCATGGCGACGGCTTCGGCAGCCTCAAGGCGCTGCTGCCGCCGCCGTCGCGCCGCGCGCTGGTGCTGATCGACCCGCCGTACGAAATCAAGGACGACTACAAGCGCGTGCGCGATGCGCTTGAAGAAGCCCTGGCGAAGTTCCCGAGCGGCATCTTCGCGATCTGGTATCCGGTGCTGCAGCGCATGGAGTCGCGCCAGTTCGCCGACCGCCTCAAGCGCCTGCCGGCCAAGGAGTGGCTCAATGTCACCCTGACGACCACTACCCCAACCCCGGACGGCACGGGCCTGCACAGCAGCGGCATGTTCATCCTGAACCCGCCATACACGCTCGAGCCGATCCTGCGCGAAGTCATGCCCTATCTGGTGCGCGTGCTGGGCAAGGACGCCGGCGCCCGCTTCACGATCGAGAAGGGCACGCAAGTGACCGGCGCCGCCGCCGGCCGCCTGGTGGGCGACACGCCGCGTGCGCCGGTAGGCAATGCGCGCCGCGCCAGCCCGTTGTCGGGCAAGGGCAGCCTGCGCCTGCCGGGCCAGAGCATGCCGCGTGCCGACGAAGCGCCGGCCCCGGCCCCAGCCCCGGCCGGCAAGCCTGCTCGCGCCGCCGGCCCGCGCAGCGCCGCGCCACGCGATGGCGCAGCGCGCGAGGCCAACCCACGTACCGCGCGCAGCACCGCGCCGCGCGACGCCAGTCCACGCAGCCCGTACAGTGCAACGCCGCGCGATGGCGCGGCGCGTGACGCCAATCCACGCAGCCCGCGCAGTGCAACGCCGCGCGATGGCGCACCCCGCGACGGCGCAGGACGCACCACGCGCAACAGTCCCGCGCGGCCGTCCGCGCCGAGCGCGCCGCGTAACGGTCGCAACCGTCAGGGTGGGCGTGGCAGCTGACCTTTGACGGATGTTCGATTCGATGTCGAAATGCTAAGATTAGCATTTTTGTAGTATAGTCGGCGTGGGCGGATCGCGCGTGCGGTCCGCCGGCGCGGCGCGCTGCCGTGACTGTTTCCAGGAGTATTTTTCGATGCATGCCGATGCAACGGCAGCGGTCTCCGTACCGTCCGATGATTTCTTTCTTGCGCGTCAGCCCATCCTCGGGCGTGACCAGCGTCTGGTGGCGTTCGAGCTGCTGTTTCGTGCCGCCGGCGAGGATGATGACGCCAAGCTGACCGACGGCGCCGCGGCCACCGCCGCCGTCATCTCGCACGCATCCCAGCTGGGCATGGAGCAGGTGGTGGGCGACCAGCTTGCCTTCGTGAACGTCGACGAAGTCGTGCTGATGAGCGACTTCGTGCGTTTCTTGCCGCCCCATAAGGTGATTCTCGAAATCCTCGAGACCGTGAAGCCGACGCCGGAGTTGCTGGCGCGGGTGGCCGAGCTCAAGGAGCTCGGCTTCAAGTTCGCGGTCGACGACGTGGTCGAGCATTCGAGCGAACTCGACAAGCTGGTCAAGCTGGTCGACATCATCAAGGTCGACATCAAGGGTGTCGCGCCGAACGAGCTGGCCAGGCTGGTCGACTCGCTGCGCGGCACCGGCAAGCGCCTGCTGGCCGAGAAAGTCGAGACCAACGACGAGTTCAAGCTGTGCATGGAGCTCGGCTTCGAATACTTCCAGGGCTATTATTTTGCGCGCCCCGTGATCTTGAGCGGACGCAAGATCACGCCCTCGGAGATCACGATCCTGCGCCTGCTGGAACTGGTCAACTCGAATGCCGACAGCCAGGCCATCGAGACCGCCGTCAAGCGCGACGCCCTGATCAGCCTCAACCTGCTGCGCCTGGTAAACAGCCGCGCCGTGCCGGGCCCGCGTATCGAATCGCTGTCGCAGGCGCTGGTCCAGCTCGGGCGGCGCCAGCTGGGACGCTGGTTGCAGATCCTGCTGTACACCGCGGCCGGCGCCCGGGTCGAGCTCACCTCGCCGCTGCTGCAGCTGGCCACCACGCGCGGCAAGCTGCTCGAACTGATGACGCTGCGCGTGCGGCCGGGCGATACCGCCGGCGCCGACCGCGCCTTCACGGTCGGGATCATGTCGCTGGCCGAAGCCCTGTTCTCGGTGCCGATGGCCGACATCCTGGCCCATGTCGACATCGCCCACGATGTACGCGAAGCGCTGCTCGAGCGCGAAGGCGACTTCGGCACCATGCTGCGCATCGCCGAGCTGCTCGAGGCGGCCGAAGGCGGCCGCAAGCTGGCCAGCGCGCTCAAGAAGATCGGCCTGACCGTGTCCGAGGTGCGCGAGATCGAACTGGCGGCCTTCGACTGGGTGCGCGAGCTGACCAACGACGCCCAGCAGCCGTTTCCCGATGCGTGAGCGTGTAGCGCCGCTCCTGGCGCTACAGTCACGGGATGGGTCTTGTCATCCTTGTCCTTGCCGCCGCCGCGGCTGTCGCTTCCGTCCATGATGCTGCCGAGCAGGAACGCGTACGCCAGGCGATGAAGCTCGATCTCCACGCTTGCCCCCGTCCTGCCTATCCGCGCGCCGCGCTTGTCCAGAGGGCCGGCGGCAAATCCACGCTCGATATCCGGATAGACACCGAAGGCCGGGCCGCCGACGCCCGCATCCTTGTTTCCAGCGGCAGGGCCGATCTCGATGCATCGGCGCTGGCCGGCATCCGCGAGTGCGCCTTCCATGCGCTGGCCACGCTGGGCAAGCCCCCTGGCCGATGGTTCGGGACGCAGTTCATCTGGCAGCCCGGCGAGGCGCCGGCGGCGCTCGATCCCGCGCGCGTCGCCAGCACCCGGCGGCTGGCGGAGGATGGCGACCCGGTCGCGCAGAACACGCTCGGCACCTGGTACGAGCAAGGGCGCTTCTTCGAGAAGGACATGGCGCAGGCCGCGGTCTGGTACCGGCGCGCGGCCGAGAATGGCCATGCCCAGGCCCAGAACAATCTGGGGGTGCTGTATTACCGTGGCAGCGGCGTGCCGGGCGACCGCCGCTAGGCGGTCCGCTGGTATGCGCGGGCCGCCGAGCAGGGCCATGGATGGGCTCAGGCCAACCTGGCCTGGGCCTACCAATATGGCACCGCCGGCGAGCGGAACATGGATAAGGCGCTGCATTGGCTGACCCGGTCGGCCGATGGCGGGCTGGCGCCGGCCCAGGTGCGGTTGGGCCTGCTGATGCTGCATCGCGCCGGATCCGGTCCGGAGCGCGCCGCGGCAGCGGCCTGGCTCGCCCGTGCGTCCGCGCTCGACTACCCCAAGGCGCATGACTATCTGGGCCGGACCTACGAACTCGGCCTGGGCAGCGAGCGGGACGATGCCCAGGCGGCCGCTCTTTATCGCAAGGCGCTCGGCCGCAGCGCCGGGCGGGCCGAAACGGCGCTGGGGGCGCTGATCGAGGCTGGGCGCGCCGAGGCGCGCCAGCCCGACGAGGCGCTCGAACTGTACCAGGAGGCCATGCGGGCGCGCGATGCGGCCGCCTTTTATCACTACGGTCACGCGTTGGAGCAACGCGGCAATGCCGAACTGGCGGTCGCGATGTTTCGGCACGGCGAGGGGCAGGGCGACTGCGAGGCGGCGCTGCGGATGTCTCGGATCAGGGGTGCGCAGGCCAGCAGGGCGCCCGACTTCGAGGCCAGGTCCCCGGTGCGGCGTCCGCCCCGGTTCCCGTTGGCCTCATGTCAGAGGCCGCTCGAGTCGGCGCCGATGTTCTGACCTCGCGGCCTACTGCCCCAGGAGCAGGAACACGGTCGGCTTCTTGTGGAAGTCGGGTCCCTTGTCGGCGGCCAGCGCCGCCTTCCATTTGGCCGCGGTCAGGGTGCGCACCGATTCGGTCGGCAGCGACAGGTCGGTCGCCACGCAGACCAGGGTCCCAGGCTGGCAGTTGGCCGCCAACGCTTCCAGCATGGCGCCGTTACGGTAGGGCGTCTCGATCAGCAACTGGGTCTGGCGCTCTGCGCGCGAACGCTTTTCCAGGTCCTGGATGCGCTTGCTGCGCTGGGTCGCATCAGTCGGCAGGTAGCCGTTGAAGGCAAAGCTTTGGCCGTTCAGGCCGCTCGCCATCACGGCCAGCAGCAGCGACGACGGTCCGACCAGCGGACGCACCGCGATGCCGTGCTGGTGCGCCAGGCGCACCAGGTCGGCGCCGGGATCGGCCACCGCCGGCACGCCGGCTTCCGACACCAGGCCGGCGTCGCGGCCCGCCAACAGCGGGGCCAGCAATTGCGCCAGTGCCGCCGGCGGCGTGTTCACGTTCAGTTCCGCGATCTCGATTTCCTGCAGCGGTTTCGCCAGCGGATGATCGATCGCGATCAGTTTCAGGAAGGCGCGGGCGGTCTTGGCGTTCTCCGCCACAAAATAATCGAGCGTGGCGGTCAGCGCCTGCACCTGGGTCGGGAGCAGGGCGTTCAGGGCGCCGGACGCGGCGTTGGTCGGGCCGAGGGTGTTCGGGATCAGGTACAGGGTGCCGGGCATGGTGGAGTCCATCGTGAATCAGGTGCCAAAAAATCGCACGCCGGCGCGGCGCAGCATGCCGCTCAAGGCGATCAGCGGCAGGCCGGTGAGGGCGGTCGGGTCGTTCGACTGGATGCGCTCGAGCAGGGCGATGCCCAGCCCTTCGTTCTTGGCGCTGCCGGCGCAGTCATACGGCTGTTCGATGCGCAGGTAGGCGTCGAGCTCGTGGTCGGGCAAGTCGCGAAAGGCCACCCGCACCTGCACGTTATCGACCTGCGCGGCCAGGCTTGGGTCGGCGACGCGGCCATCCCACAGGCACAGGGCGGTATGGAACACGACTTCACGGCCGCGCATCAGCTGCAGCTGGGCCAGGGCGCGCGCATGGTCGCCCGGCTTGCCGATCTGCAGCCCATCGAGCGTGGCCACCTGGTCGGAGCCGATCACCAGCGCGCCGGGACGCAGCCGCGCCACGGCTTGCGCCTTCGCGCGCGCCAGGCGCAGGGCGGTCGCTTGCGGCGTCTCGCCTTCCAGCGGCGTCTCGTCGATGTCGGGCGCCATCGTCTCGAAGGGCAGCCCGAGTCGCTGCAGCAGTTCGCGTCGATAGGCAGAACTTGAGGCAAGGATAAGGGCGGGAGTCGGGTTCATGGATGCTGTGAGAAGAATGCGACGGTTTTTTGACGCTGGCGCGAAAAGCCTGCTATTATCGCAGGTTTTCCGGGGTAAATTCCAAATGAGCGCTTTTGTCATCGACGCCTTCGAGTTTTGCAAGAACGACGGCCATCGTGAAGGCGCTACGCCCCTGGCCGCGATGCCGCGTCTCGCCGCCGAAAGCAGCGAAAAGAGTGGCGACATCAGCTGGTCGATCCAGGGTGGCAGGACCCGTCAGGGCTATCCGTCGCTGACCCTCGCGGTCGCCGGTCACGTCAAGCTGGTGTGCCAGCGTTGCCTGCAGCCTTTGGATTACGAGATCGATTCGTCGACCATGCTGGTGCTGGGCGAGAACGACGAAGACGCCGACGCGATCGAGGAGATCCTCGACGACGAAAGCATCGACGTGATCGTCGGCAGCCGCACCTGCGACATCCGCGACCTGCTCGAAGATGAAGCCCTGCTGGCCTTGCCGCAGTCGCCACGGCATGACATTTGTCCGGATTCGGGCTTGCTCGATCGCCTGAAAACCGATAAAGTGTCGCCTTTCGCCGCTCTCAAGAACTTGAAGGCGGGTCAGGAAGAAAAGTAATAGCAAGAACAATCAGCAGCACAGGATTCGCAGTACGGTGGCGGCAGCGTAGAAACAATGTCGTCCAAATTCTGCAAACAAACGTGTCAAACGCGTGCAATCGAGTATGGCATTCGCGGTAGTTGTAGCAGCGTTCAACATGTCGGCAGCCCTTCAAGGCTTGCCGCCGAGATACTCGACTTGCATCCTTTTTGCATATCGAATGTGTTAAAATTTTAGAACTTTGTACTAGGAGTTATCATGGCTGTTCAACAGAATAAGAAATCCCCATCGAAGCGCGGCATGCACCGTTCGCACGATTTCCTGACCGCCCCTAACCTGGCAGTCGAGCCGACCACCGGTGAAACCCACCTGCGTCACCACATCTCGCCTAACGGTTTCTACCGTGGTCGCAAGGTCCTGAAGACCAAGAACGACGAGTAATCGACGTTCTGGCTTTTAGCATCATGAAAGCGGCGCAACGTATGTTATCTGCGTGGCGCCGCTTTTTCTTTGGCACCTGCTCAGTAACCGGCTGCATCCCCGGAGCCCGTCTCAATGCTCCCGGCACCGTCATGTTGAACAGCCTGGATCCCGTGCGCGCTTGCGCCACGCCCCGATCCCCTCTGGCCGCCCGTCCTGTGTGAGCCGCGGCATCTCCAACAAATGACAATTAAAATATCCATTGACTGCATGGGCGGCGATCACGGCCCCTCAGTTACCATTCCGGCAGCCATCTCCTTCCTCAAAAAGCAAGCTGACGCCGAGCTCGTGCTCGTGGGCGTCGAAGATGTGCTGCGCGCAGAACTCAAGAAGCACCACGCGGACAACAACCCGCGCCTGACCGTCAGGCATGCCTCCGAAGTCGTCGCGATGGACGATCCGGTCGAAGTGGCCCTGCGTCGCAAGAAAGACTCGTCGATGCGCGTGGCGATCGAGCTCGTGAAGGACGGCAGCGCCCATGCCTGCGTCTCGGCCGGCAATACCGGCGCCCTGATGGCCGTCTCGCGCTACGTGCTCAAGACCATGGCCGGCGTCGACCGCCCGGCGATCTGCTCGATCATGCCGAACCAGAAGGGTGGTCCGACGTATATCCTCGACCTCGGGGCCAACGTCGACTGCGAGCCCGATCACCTGCACCAGTTCGCCATCATGGGTTCGGTGCTGTGCTCGGCGATCGAGGGCATTGCGCGTCCGAGCATCGGCCTGCTCAATGTCGGCACCGAGGAAATCAAGGGCAATGAGGCGGTAAAGGCGACCGGCGTGCTGCTGCGCGCCGATGCCGAGCGCGGCAAGCTGAATTTCTTCGGCAACGTCGAAGGCAATGACATCTTCAAGGGCACGGTCGACGTCGTCGTATGCGATGGTTTCGTCGGCAATGTGATGCTCAAGGCGATCGAAGGCCTGTCGCGCTTCATGAAGACCACCTTCAAGGAAAGCATCATGTCGATGCTCGGCGCGGTGTTCGCGCGCAAGGCGCTCAAGAAGCTCAATCCCGAACGCTACAACGGCGCCGGCCTGCTCGGGCTGAAGGGCCTGGTATTCAAGAGCCATGGCGGCGCCAACGCCTATGCCTTCGAGTGGGCGATCAAGCGCGCCTACGACGCGGCGCACAATAACGTGCAAGAGCACCTGTCGGCCCTGATCGCCGAACTGATGCCGAGCTCCCCGGTAACGGCGCCGGCAGTCGCGGCGCCGCCGGCGCCCGTGCTCGACGGCCAGCGCCAGGTGCAATAACCCAGCAGGATGGTGAAGCAATGACCTTGTATAGCAAAATCACCGGCACCGGCAGCTACCTGCCAGCCAACCGCGTCAGCAACGAACAGCTGGCGGCGCAACTCGCGGAGAAGGGCGTCGAGACCTCGCACGAGTGGATCGTCACCCGCAGCGGCATCGAGGCGCGCCACTACGCCGCGGCCGACGAACTGTCGTCCGACCTGGCCGTGCACGCCGCGCGGCGCGCGCTCGAGATGGCCGGCAAGGCCGCGGCCGACGTCGACCTGGTGATCGTCGCCAGCTCCACGCCCGACTTCCACGGCAGCTTCCCCAGCACGGCGTGTATCGTGCAACAGAAGCTGGGCATGGCCAATGGCAGCGCGGCCTTCGACGTGGCTGCCGTGTGCAGCGGCTTCGTGTATGCGATGTCGACCGCCGACGCCTTCATCCGCGCCGGCAACCACAAGCGCGTGCTGGTGATCGGCTCCGAAGTCTTCTCGCGCATCGTGGACTTCAGCGACCGCACCACCTGCGTGCTGTTCGGCGACGGCGCCGGCGCCGTGCTGCTCGAAGCCTCGAGCGAGCCGGGCATCCTCGGTTCCAGATTGCATGCCGACGGCAGCCACGCCGACATCCTGTCGATCCCCGGCAACCTGGCCAATGGCGCGGTCGCCGGCAGCGGCTTCCTGCACATGGATGGTCCGGCCGTGTTCAAGCTGGCCGTCTCCGTGCTCGAAAAAGTCGCCTACGAGGTGCTCGACCACGCGGGCGTGACGCCCGACCAGATCGACTGGCTGGTGCCGCACCAGGCGAATATCCGCATCATGAACGGCACCGCCAAGAAGCTCGGCCTGCCGCTCGAGAAGATGGTGGTCACCGTCAATGAACACGGCAATACGTCGGCCGCCTCGATTCCGCTGGCACTCGACCAGGCGGTGCGCGATGGCCGCATCAAGCCGGGCCAGAACGTGCTGATGGAAGGCGTGGGCGGCGGCTTTACGTGGGGCGCGGTGCTGGCGCGCATGTAAGCCCGGACTCGCCTCCAATAACAACAACACTACGGATAACAACGATGAGCAAATTCGCATTCCTGTTCACCGGACAAGGTGCCCAGGCAGTGGGCATGCTGAACGGCTATGCCGGCAACCCGGTGGTCGACCAGACCGTGCAAGAAGCGTCGGATGCCCTGGGCTTCGACCTCAAGCGCCTGATCGCCGACGGTCCGAAAGAAGACCTCGATCTCACCACCAACACCCAGCCGGTCATGCTGGCCGCCGCGGTCGCGGTCTACCGCGCCTGGATCGCCGCCGGAGGCCCGGTGCCGAATATCGTCGCGGGCCATAGCCTGGGCGAATATTCGGCCCTGGTCGCGGCCGGCGTGATCCCGTTCGCCGATGCCGTGCCGCTGGTGCGCTTTCGCGCGCAATCGATGCAGGACGCGGTGCCGGTCGGGCAGGGCGGCATGGCCGTCATCCTCGGCCTGCAGGCCGACGACGTGCGTGCTGTCTGCGCCGAAGCAGCGCAGGGCGAGATCGTCGAAGCCGTGAACTTCAACGAACCGACCCAGATCGTGATCGCCGGCCATACCGCCGCCGTCGAACGTGCCTGCGAGATCGCCAAGGCCAAGGGCGCCAAGCGCGCCATGAAGCTGGCGGTGTCGGCGCCGTTCCACTCGTCGCTGCTGAAACCGGCATCGGACCGCCTGCGTACGTATATGGCGGAGCTGAAGTTTTCTGCTCCGCACATCGATGTCATCAACAACGTCGACGTCGCCGTGCTGAACGATCCGGAGCAGATCAAGGATGCGCTGGTGCGCCAGGCGGCCGGCCCGGTACGTTGGGTCGAGACCATGCAGAAGATGGCTGCCGAGGGCGTGACCCAGGTTATTGAATGTGCACCGAGCAAGACGCTGATCGGCATGGCCAAGCGCATCGACGCGAACCTCGTCGGCGAAGCGCTGGTCGACCAGGCCGCCCTCGAGCGCGTCCTGGCATCGTTCAAGCCGGCGTGACGCCGACGAACACACAATAAAGGAACTCCATGAATCTACAGAACCAAGTCGCCCTCGTCACCGGCGCATCGCGCGGCATCGGCAAGGCCATCGCGCTGGAACTGGCGCGCCAGGGCGCCAAGGTCGTCGGCACCGCCACCAGCGAATCGGGCGCCCAGGCGATTTCCGACTACCTGGCCGAATTCGGCGGCAAGGGCGTCGTCCTGAACGTGCTCGACGCCGGCCGCTGCGCCGAAGTCGTGGACGAAGTGCAGAAAGGCTTCGGCAGCCTGTCGATCCTGGTCAACAATGCCGGCATCACCCAGGACAACCTGGCCATGCGCATGAAGGACGACGAGTTCGACAACGTGATCGCCACCAATCTGACCGCCGTCGGCCGCCTGTCGCGACTGGTATTGCGCGGCATGATGAAGGCCAAGGCTGGCCGCATCATCAGCATTACCTCGGTGGTCGGCGCGGCCGGCAACCCGGGGCAGATGAACTACGCCGCCGCCAAGGCCGGCGTGGCCGGCATGACCCGCGCCCTGGCGCGCGAAATCGGCAGCCGCAACATCACCGTCAACTGCGTGGCGCCGGGCTTCATCGATACCGACATGACCCGCGCACTGGGCGAAGGCCAGCACGAGGCCCTGTTGACCCAGATTCCGCTGGGCCGCCTCGGCCAGCCGGAAGACATCGCCCACGCGGTGGCCTTCCTGGCCGGTGCGCAGGCGGCCTACATCACGGGCACCGAACTGCACGTGAACGGCGGCATGTACATGAACTAAATTGAACGCGCCTGTTTTCCGCCTCTTGCCATAATGCGTTACAGGCGCAATCTCGACTTTTAGCAGCACTTTTCGGCGAATTAGCCGCAGTCGCCGAAAATAGTTTTTCGGGTCGCAAACCTGATAAAATGCGCGCACTTTCCGCAACACATACCTTAATGGAGCCAAAACATGTCGGATATCGAACAACGCGTTAAAAAAATCGTCGCTGAGCAACTGGGCGTTGCCGAAGCAGACATCAAAATCGATTCCTCGTTCGTTGACGACCTCGGTGCCGACTCGCTGGACACCGTTGAGCTGGTGATGGCACTGGAAGACGAGTTTGAAATGGAAATCCCTGACGAGCAGGCTGAGAAAATCACCACCGTCAAGCAAGCCATCGACTACGCGACCGCGCACGTCAAGGCCTAAGTAGCAAGCTTTACAGTTTTTGGGAGAATCGCTTGAGTCGTTCACGCAACCGCCGTGTCGTCGTCACCGGCCTGGGCTGCATCTCACCCATCGGCAACACCGTTGCCGAGACGTGGGACGCGGCATTGGCCGGCAAGTCGGGCATTGCCAACATCACCAAGTTTGATGCAGCGCCATTCACGACCCACTTCGCTGGTGAGGTCAAGAACTTCAACGTCGAAGACTACCTGCCGGGCAAGGAAGGCCGCCACATGGATAGCTTTATCCATTTCGGCATGGCAGCCGGCATCCAGGCCCTGCAGGATTCGGGCCTCGAAGTCACCGAAGAGAACGCGGACCGCATCGGCGTGGTGATCGGTTCGGGCATCGGCGGCCTGCCGATGATCGAAGCGACCAAAGAAGAATACGCGAACCGCGGCGCGCGCCGTATCTCGCCGTTCTTCGTGCCGGCCTCGATCATCAACATGATCTCGGGCGATCTCTCGATCAAGTTCGGCCTGCGTGGCCCGAACCTGGCCATCGTCACCGCCTGCACCACCGGCCTGCACAGCATCGGCGCGGCAGCGCGCCTGATCGAGTACGGCGACGCCGACGTGATGATCGCGGGCGGCGCCGAATCGACCGTGTCGCCGCTGGGCCTGGGCGGTTTCGCCTCGGCGCGTGCGCTGTCGACCCGCAATGACGATCCGGCCACCGCCTCGCGTCCATGGGACCGCGACCGCGACGGCTTCGTGCTGGGCGAGGGCGCCGGTGTCATGGTGCTCGAAGAATACGACCACGCTGTCGCGCGCGGCGCCAAGATCTATGCCGAAGTCATCGGCTTCGGCATGAGCGCGGACGCCAACCACATCACCTCGCCGGTCGAGGATGGCAGTGGCGCGGCGCGTTGCATGGTCAATGCGTTCAACAATGCCGGCATCAATGTCGACCAGGTGCAGTACGTGAATGCGCACGGCACCTCGACCCCGCTGGGCGACGTCGCCGAAGTGCGCGGCATCAAGCGCGTGTTCGGCGACCATGCCAAGAGCCTGGTCGTGAACTCGACCAAGTCGATGACCGGCCACCTGCTGGGCGGCGCCGGCGGCCTGGAATCGGTGTTCACCGTGCTGGCGATCCATCACCAGGTGTCGCCACCGACGATCAACATCTTCAACCAGGATCCGGAGTGCGACCTGGACTTCTGCGCCAACACGGCGCGCGAGATGCAGATCGACTACGCGGTGAAGAACTCCTTCGGCTTCGGCGGCACCAACGGTACGCTGATCTTCGCCAAGGTCTGAACCTGATTGCCCCATCCCGGTCCAACGGGATGGGCGCTTCCTGAAAACCTGCCCATCGGGCAGGTTCCCTCCTGTTGTACCCGTCGTTCCCCTCGACGTTCCCCTTAGTCGTACCCGTTGTCGTACCCGTAGCCGTACCGGTTGTTTTACCCATTGATGGGCTTGCTACATGTCGCTTGCGGTGTCCGCCACCATCGCGCCGTCGCGTCGCCTGCACTGGCTGCTTGCCGCCTTCTGCGCATCCCTATGCGCGGCCGCCCTGGCCGTGGGCCTGCTGCTGCCTGAGCGCTTTGCGTTCGGCGGCGCTGTCGCCTGCGCGCCGCTGCTCGCCGCGCTGTCGCTGCTGCAACTGTTTTTCCCTGCCTTGCGCGCCTGGCCGGGCCGTCTCCGGCGGCCGTTTCGCGCCGCTCACCCCGCCCATTCCCCTGCGCTTTTGCTGGCGATTGCAACGGTGCGCCGGATTGATATTTCTGGAGTTGGGCAACTACGCCTGACGGTACAACAGAAGTTGGGGAAGGGTGGGGCGGCAGCTGCGATTTCGGCGCCGGGCTCACCCATGACGCTGCTGTCCGGCGCCACGGTCTGGCCTTGCTGCATCTTGCTGCGCCTGCGTGCCGACGACGGTGCGACGTGGCCGCTGGTGCTGTTGCCCGATGCCGTGACCCCGGGGCAGTACCGTGCGCTGGCGGTGGCCGTGCGTGCCTTGACGAGCAGCTCAGCAACAATTCCGATACAAAACGGTTTGAACTTATTGCAGGGGGCCAACTCTTAAGAGAGGGCCGCCAATGGGGCATGGTCCGTGACGACAGAACGCGAGTGTGATCAGTTGTTGGTGGAGCGCGTCCAGGCCGGCGATCAGAGGGCTTTCGATTTACTCGTCTCCAAGTACCAGCGCCGCCTGCTGCGCCTGGTGTCGCGTCTGGTCCATGATCCGGCCGAAGCCGAAGACGTGGTGCAAGAGACCTTCATCAAGGCATACCGGGCCCTGCGGCATTTTCGCGGAGATTCCGCTTTTTATACATGGCTTTATCGAATAGGAATTAACACCGCCAAGAACTTTTTGGTGACCCAGGGAAGGCGCGCTCCAACCTCGACCGAGACGGATGCCGAACGCGCCGAAGGTTTTGATGATGCGGACAGCTTGCGTGACATTAATACACCAGAATCTATGCTCGCCAGCAAACAAATCGCCCACACAGTCAACGCGGCCATGGAGGCACTGCCGCTCGAATTGCGCACGGCGATCGTCCTGCGCGAGATCGAGGGACTCAGCTATGAAGAGATCTCCGAGGTGATGGCCTGTCCGATAGGTACGGTGCGCAGCCGGATTTTTCGTGCACGCGAAGTCATTGCCGAGAAATTACGTCCTTTACTCGATTTCCCGGTTGACAAACGTCGGTAGGTAGCGGGATCGTACGAGCACATATTGAACACACCGACGTCGACGGATATACCGATGGACACCAACAAGAAACTACGCGAGCAGATCTCGGCGCTGAAAGACGGCGCCCTGCCCGAGCCTGAGCTGGAGCTGGCCCTGGCCGCGCTGCAGGGCAGCGATGGCCGGCAAACCTGGGATCTGTACCACCTGATCGGCGACACCCTGCGCGACACGTCATCGCCTGCGCTGTCGCCCGCCTTTCGCACGCGCCTGATCGAGCGCCTGGCCGGCGAGGCGCCGCCCCTGCGCCGCACAGCCACGGCCGTCGAACCCACCGGCCTGGCGGCCGTGCTCGCCAAGAGCACTTCTTCCTGACCTCGGTCGGCGCCATCCTTATCCCACGCTTAAAATTTCCTCTTCCCGGGTCGCGACGCCGCCTTTACCGACGGCGCGCCGCTGGCACGACGCGACAAAGCGCGTAATTTGGCTTACCATTCAGTCAATCTTAGCCATAAAATAGCGAATCCATGACCAGTAAAACTGCCAGCCTGCTCCTGTCGGCACTGCTCGTGTCCGGTGCCACGGCCTTCATCCCGTCCGTCCACGCCGCCGCCCCCGTCGCGACCCCGAACGTCAGCGGCTTGCCCGACTTCACCGATGTCATCGACAAGGTGGGGCCCGCCGTCGTCAATATCCGCACCACCGAACGCGTGCGCAGCCGCGGCGGCGCGCCGGGCGAGGAAGAAATGCAGGAATTCCTGCGTCGCTTCTTCGGCGGCCAGATCCCGCGCGGTGGTGGCCGCCGTGCGCCGCAACAGGAAGAAGAACGCGAAGTGCAGCGCGGCGTCGGTTCCGGCTTCATCATCTCGGCCGACGGCTTCGTGCTGACCAATGCCCATGTGGTCGAAGGCGCCGACGAAGTCACGGTCACCCTGAGCGATCGCCGCGAATTCAAGGCCAAGGTGCTGGGCGCCGACCGCCGCTCCGATGTCGCCGTGCTCAAGCTCGATGCGACCAACCTGCCTTACCTGCGCACTGGCGACTCGAGCAAGATCCGGGTGGGCGAGTGGGTGCTGGCCATCGGCTCGCCGTTTGGCCTCGAAAACACCGTCACCGCCGGCATCATCTCGGCCAAGTCGCGCGATACCGGGGAATACTTGCCGCTGATCCAGAGCGACGTGGCGGTCAATCCCGGCAACTCGGGCGGACCGCTGATCAATCTGCGCGGCGAAGTCATCGGCATCAACTCGCAGATCGCGACGCTGTCGGGCGCCTATAACGGCATCTCGTTCGCGGTGCCGATCGACGAAGTCATTCGCGTGTCCGACCAGCTCAAATCCACCGGCAAGGTCACCCGTGGCCGCCTGGGCGTGCAGATCAGCGAAGTCACGCGCGACGTCGCCGAATCGCTGGGCCTGGGCAAGGCGCGCGGCGCCGAGGTCTCGATGGTGGAACCTGGCGGCCCAGCCGAGAAGGCCGGCATCAAGGTCGGCGACATCATCCTCGCCTTCAACAAGCAGCCGATCCAGTCCACCACCGACCTGCCGCGCCTGGTAGGCGCCTCCAAGGTCGGCAGCCGCGCCAGCGTGACCGTGTGGCGGCGCGGGGCCCAGGTCGAGGTGCCGGTGACCATCGTCGAGCTGCAAGAAGAGCGCCCGGCCCCGGGCCGCCAGCAGCCGAAGAAGCCGGCGCCGGGCGCAGCGCCTGACGCGCTGGGCCTGCACATGTCGAATATCGCGCCGGCCGACCGCAAGGAGCTGGGCGTCGACCACGGCCTGCTGGTCGAGCAGGCGCAGGGCCCGGCGGCAACCGCCGGCATCCAGCCGGGCGACGTGATCCTGCAGTGGAACAATACGCCGCTCACCAGCGTCGAACAGTTCAAGGCCTTGCTGGCCAAGCACGACAAGACCAAGGCGGTGGCCCTGCTGGTGCAGCGCGAGGATACCTCGCAATACATCACGCTCAAGCCGCGCCAGTGACGGGGCAGGGCGGGGCGCCGCGGCCCGTGCCGACGTTCACCCTGTATTCGCGCAGCTGGTGCCACCTGTGCGAGGACATGCTGGCGGCGCTGCGCGCGCTCGAGCCGCCGGGGCAGCCGTTCGAAGTGGCCGTGCTGGACGTCGACGCCGACCCGGCGCTCGTGGCGCGCTTCGACGAGCTGGTGCCGGTCCTGTATGGCGACCCGGCCCAGCCCGAGCTGTGCCATTACTTCCTGGACGAGGCGGCGGTGCGGGCCTACCTGGCCAGGCACACGTCCTGAGTCCCCTCTGGAAACCGGCCTTTCTGCCTCGAAATCCGGTAAAATGCCGGGTCGGAGCGGTGATGTCTACCCTTCCAAAGAATTCCAAGGCGCTCGCCTGGGGACCGGCACGGCCCCCGACGCAGCGCTTTTTCGTATTGCGCGGCCCCTTCGTCCTGCATCGCAGTGCGCCATATTTCGTCGTAATCGCCGCCTTCCGCGGTCTTTCTGGTTTTGAGCTTGTTAATGAACAACATACGTAACTTCTCCATCATCGCCCACATCGACCATGGCAAATCGACCCTGGCCGACCGCATCATCCAGCTGTGCGGCGGCCTGTCGGACCGCGAAATGGACGCCCAGGTGCTCGATTCGATGGACCTGGAACGCGAGCGTGGCATCACCATCAAGGCCCAGACCGCGGCGCTGTCGTACAAGGCGCGCGACGGCCAGGTCTACAACCTGAACCTGATCGACACCCCGGGCCACGTCGACTTCTCGTACGAAGTCAGCCGTTCGCTGTCGGCCTGCGAGGGCGCGCTGCTGGTGGTCGACGCCTCGCAGGGCGTGGAAGCGCAGACGGTTGCCAACTGCTACACCGCGCTCGACCTGGGCGTCGAAGTGGTGCCGATCCTGAACAAGATCGACTTGCCGCACGCCGATCCGGACAACGCCAAGAAGGAAATCGAGGACGTGATCGGCATCGACGCGTCCGACGCCACCGTGTGCTCGGCCAAGACCGGCCTGGGCGTGGAAGACGTGCTGGAAACCCTGATCGCCAAGGTGCCGCCGCCGAAGGGCGATCCGGACGCACCGCTGCAGGCCCTGATCGTCGACTCCTGGTATGACCCGTACGTCGGCGTCGTGATGCTGGTGCGCGTGGTCAACGGCACCCTGCGTCCGAAGGACAAGATCCGCCTGATGGCCACCGATTCCGTGAACCTGGTCGAGAACATCGGCGTGTTTACTCCGCGCTCGGTGTCGCTGCCGCAGCTGACCGCCGGCCAGGTGGGCTTCATCATCGCCGGCATCAAGGAACTGACCGCCGCCCGCGTGGGCGATACCGTGACCCTGGCCAGCCGCCCGGCGCCAGCGCCGCTGCCGGGCTTCAAGGAAGTGCAGCCGCAGGTGTTCGCCGGCCTGTTCCCGGTCGAGGCCAACCAGTACGACGCGCTGCGCGACTCGCTCGAAAAACTGAAGCTGAACGATGCCGCCCTGATGTACGAACCCGAGGTGTCGCAGGCGCTGGGCTTCGGCTTCCGCTGCGGCTTCCTGGGCCTGCTGCACATGGAAATCGTGCAGGAGCGCCTGGAGCGCGAATTCGACATGGACCTGATCACGACGGCGCCGACCGTGGTGTACGAAGTCGAGATGCGCGACGGCAGCATTGTCCGGGTCGATAATCCATCGAAGATGCCCGAGCCGTCCAAGATCAACGAAGTGCGCGAGCCGATCGTCGACGTCAACCTGTACATGCCGCAGGAATACGTGGGTGCGGTGATGACCCTGTGTAACGGCAAGCGCGGCATCCAGATGGACATGGCCTACCATGGCCGCCAGGTGAAGCTGCACTACGAAATCCCGATGGCCGAGATCGTGCTGGACTTCTTCGACCGCCTCAAGTCGACCTCGCGCGGCTATGCGTCGATGGACTACGAGTTCAAGGAGAACCGCGCGGCCGACGTGGTCAAGGTCGACATGCTGATCAATAGCGAGAAGGTCGATGCGCTGGCAATCATCGTCCACCGCGCCAACGCGCCCTACCGCGGGCGCCAGGTGGCGGCCAAGATGCGCGAACTGATCCCGCGCCAGATGTTCGACGTGGCGATCCAGGCCGCCATCGGCGCGACCATCATTTCGCGTGAAAACGTGAAGGCGCTGCGCAAGAACGTGCTGGCCAAGTGCTATGGCGGCGACATCTCGCGCAAGAAAAAGCTGCTGGAGAAGCAGAAGGCCGGCAAGAAGCGCATGAAGCAGGTCGGCTCGGTGGAAATCCCGCAGGAAGCCTTCCTTGCCATTCTCCAGGTGGAAGATAAATAATGAACCTGCAACCCATCCTGGGCAATTTTGCCCTGATCCTGTTCGTCGCAATGGTATTTACGGGCATCATCTGGTGCCTGGATACGTTCTACCTGGCCAAGCAGCGCCGCCGCGCTGCCGATGCCGCCTTGCGCGAGTACGATACGCGCAACGCCAAGCTGGTGGCGGATGGGATCAAGGTCGACCACAACGGCAACCGCGCGGCGATCGAGGCGGCGCACCTGCGCCAGCCGACCTGGATCGAGTATTCGGGCAGCTTCTTCCCGGTGATCGCGCTGGTGTTCATCCTGCGCTCTTTCTTGTGGGAACCGTTCAAGATTCCGTCGTCGTCGATGGTGCCGACCCTGCTGGTGGGCGACTTCATCCTGGTGAACAAGTACACCTATGGCATCCGCCTGCCGATCATTAACAAGAAGATCATCCAGATCAATGATCCGCAGCGCGGCGATGTCATGGTGTTCAAGTACCCCAAAGATATGAACCAGGATTACATCAAGCGCGTCATTGGCGTGCCGGGTGATAAAATCACGTACGAAGACAAGCGCCTGACGGTCAACGGCAAGCCCGTCGAGTATACGGCCCTGGACGACTACCTGGACGACCAGCATCCGGTCTACCACAAGCAGTACGCCGAGAAACTGCCGAGCCCGGGTGGCTTTACCCAGCACCGCATCCTGAACACGGCCGACAGGCGCAATATCGACCTGGGCAGCGTGGAAAACTTCCCGCTGCGTGAAAACTGCGAATACACCTACGACAAGTTCACCTGCGTGGTGCCTGAGGGGCAGTATTTCATGATGGGCGATAATCGCGACAATAGCGCGGATAGCCGTTACTGGGGGTTCGTGCCTGATCGCAATATCGTCGGCAAGGCCTTTGTGGTCTGGATGAACTTCAGCAATCCAAAACGTGTCGGCGGTATCCAATAACGAGGGGTGCGCATGGTTCGTCAGGAGCTGTACCAGAAAAACGAGGCCGGCATCTCCCTGTCCGGCCTGATCGGGGCGCTGGCCGTGATCGGCGTGGTCGGGATTTTCGCGATGCGCATGGTTCCGGCCTATATCGAGTACAACGCGATCAAGACGGCGATCGCCGTCGTCAAGGACGGTGGCGGCACCATCCGCGAGATGCAGCAGGCCTTCAACCGCCACACCAGCATCAACGACGTGGAAGCGGTGCGCGGCGATGACCTGGTCTTTACCCGCGAGGGCGAAGAGACGCAAATCAGCTTCGCCTACGAAAAACGCCTTCCGCTGATGGGCAATGTCAGCCTGCTGATCGATTTCGCCGGCACGACCGACCCCAGTGGCGTGGTGGCCCAGGCCGACGGCGCCCAGTAACGCTTTATGAGACACACCGTGGCCCCGCCACGCACATGACATCAACAATGAATCTTCAGTTATTGCAAACGCGCTTGGGGTATACGTTCCGGGAAAACGGCCTGCTTCAGCAAGCCCTGACCCACCGTAGCCATAGCAGCCTGCATAACGAGCGCCTGGAATTTCTGGGCGATTCGGTCCTGAACTGCGTCGTGGCCTCGGTGCTGTATGAACGTTTCAGCGCGCTCGACGAGGGCGACCTGTCGCGCCTGCGCGCCAACCTCGTCAAGCAGCAGGCGCTGTTCGAGATCGCCCAGAAGCTCGACCTGTCGCAATTCCTGCGACTCGGCGAAGGCGAACTGAAATCGGGCGGTTTCCGCCGCCCCTCGATCCTGGCCGACACGCTCGAAGCCTTGCTCGGCGCGATCTTCCTCGATGGCGGCTTCGACAGTGCGCGCGGCGTGATCCGCGCCTTTTATATCCCGCTGCTGGACACGGTCGACCCGAGTACCCTGGGCAAGGACGCCAAGACCCTGCTGCAGGAATTCCTGCAGGCCAAGCGCATCCCGCTGCCGACCTATAATGTGGTGGCCACCCATGGCGCCGCCCACAGCCAGGAATTCGAAGTCGAATGCCTGGTGCCGAAGCTCGGCGTGCAGGTCTTTGGCCGCGGCGGCAGCCGCCGCGCGGCGGAGCAGGCCGCCGCCAGCCTGGCGCTGGACGCGGCGCAGAAGGCGCTGACGAAGACGCCCGGCGCGCGCAAGCCGCGCCAGCGCGCGGCGCAATTGAAGCTGGCCGGCATCGGCACCAACCAGGGCGACGCCGCATCCGGCGCCGCCCAAGCAGAACAACCAGGAACAGAAAAAGCATGAACGCCACTCCCGACAATTCCCATTGCGGCAACTTCCGTTGTGGCTATATCGCCATCGTCGGCCGCCCGAACGTCGGCAAGTCGACCCTGATGAACGTCCTGATCGGCGCCAAGGTGTCGATCACTTCGCGCAAGGCCCAGACCACGCGCCACCGCATCACCGGCATCCAGACCCATGACGACGCGCAATATATCTACGTCGACACCCCGGGCTTCCAGACCCGCCATGCGAACGCGCTGAACAAGACGCTCAACAAGACCGTGTCGAACACCCTCACGTCGTCGGACGTGATCCTGTTCCTGGTCGAAGCCGGCACCTTCGGCCCGGCCGACCAGCAAGTGCTGGACATGCTGCCGAAGAATGTCCCGGTGGTGTTGGTCATCAATAAATCGGACCGCGTGAAGGACAAGGCGGTCTTGATGCCGTTCGCGCAGAAGCTGGCCGCGCTGTTCAACTTCACCGCCATCGTGCCGGTCTCGGCCAAGCTGCGCTTCCAGGTCGATGCGCTCGAAGCCGAGATCAAGCGCCACCTGCCCGAGAATCCGCCAGTCTTCGGACCGGACGACATTACCGACCGCAGCGAGAAATTCCTGGCCGCCGAGATCGTGCGCGAGAAAGTGTTCCGCCTGCTGGGCGACGAACTGCCGTACACCAGCACCGTCCTGATCGAGCAGTTCGAGCAGGAAGGCAATCTGCGCCGCATCTTCGCCGCGATCCTGGTCGAGCGCGACACCCACAAATCGATGATCATCGGTAACAAGGGCGCGCGCCTGAAAGAGATCTCCACGCAATCGCGCCTGGACATGGAAAAGCTGTTCGGTGGCCCGATTTACCTGGAAATCTGGGTCAAGGTCAAATCCGGCTGGGCCGACAACGAAGCGGGCCTGCGCGCTTACGGCTACGAGTAAGGGCACGGGACGCAAGCCGCGCGCATGTCCAGCCACGACCAGTTCATCGACGACGCGCCGGAGCAGGGCGCGCCAGCCACCGGCAAGCGTCCCCGCGCGCCGGCGCGTGACAGCCGCATCGTCGGCCAGCCCGGCTTCGTGCTGCACAGCTATCCGTACAAGGAAACCAGCCTCATCATCGACATGTTCACCCGCGACCACGGCCGGGTGGGTGTGGTGGCGAAGGGCGCCAAGCGGCCGTTTTCCAAGCTGCGCGGCGTGCTGCAAACCTTCCAGCCGCTATCGGTGTCGTGGAGCGGCAAGTCCGAGCTGCGCACCCTGATCGATGCCGAGTGGGTGGGCGGCATGCTGCCGCTGGAGCGCACGGCGCTGCTGTGCGGCTTCTACCTGAACGAGTTACTGGTAAAGCTGCTGGCGCGCGACGACCGCCATCCGGCCCTGTTCGACCACTACGTCTCGACCCTGAACCAGCTTGCCCACGGCGAACCTGCGCAAATCGTCTTGCGAAAATTCGAAAGAGCCTTACTTAAGGAAACGGGCGTCGCAGCCGATCTGAGCCGCTGCACGAGCAGCCGCGAGCGGGTCGAGCCGGGCCGCGACTATGTCGTCGATCCGGAGCGCGGCGCGCGCGTGGCCGGTCCGGGTGAGGTCTGGCCCGTTGTTTTGGGCAAGACGCTGCTGGATATGGAGCACGAAGACTATACTGATCCAGCGACCCAGGCGCAGAGCAAGCAATTGATGCGCTTCCTGCTGGCGCACCACCTGGGCGGCCAGCCGCTCAATACGCGCCAGATCTTGATCGACTTGATGCAACTGTAAAAAGAACACTATGAGCTTCCTGCAACCCGCCGGCCAGGTGATCGACCTGGGCGTGAACATCGACCATATCGCCACCGTGCGCAATGCGCGCGGCACGAGCTACCCGGACCCGCTGCGCGCCGCGCTGCTGGCCGAGCAGGCGGGCGCCGACCTGATCACGCTGCACCTGCGCGAAGACCGCCGCCACATCAAGGATGCCGACGTCCTGGCCCTGCGCCCGCTCTTGACGACGCGCATGAACCTCGAAGCGGCCGTCACCCGCGAGATGATCGACTTCGCCTGCCAGGTGAAGCCGCAGGACGTGTGCCTGGTGCCGGAGCGGCGCGAGGAAGTCACGACCGAGGGCGGCCTCGACGTGGTGCGCTACTACAACGAGGTCGAGGCGGCGGTGAAGCAGCTCAAGGATGAGGGTATCCGCGTCTCGCTGTTCATCGACGCCGATGCGCGCCAGATCGAGGCGGCGGCAAGCGTCGGCGCCACCGTGATCGAGCTCCACACGGGGCGCTATGCCGAGGCCGAAGGCAATGAGGTCGCGCACGAGCTCGAGCGCATCCGGCTGGGCGTGCACGAAGGCGCGAAGCGCGGCCTGCGGGTCAACGCCGGCCACGGCCTGCACTACACCAACGTCCAGCCGATCGCGGCGATTCCCGACCTGCACGAGCTGAACATCGGCCACGCGATCGTGGCGCACGCGCTGTTCGCGGGCTGGGAGAACGCGGTGCGCGAGATGAAGGCGATCATGGTCGCGGCGCGCCTGGGCGTTTCCTACGCGCCGAAAGCCGGGGCCTGAGATGATCTACGGCATCGGCACCGACATCGTCCAGATCTCGCGTGTCGAGGCGGCCCTCGCACGCAGCGGACCGCGCTTCGCCGAGAAGATCCTCGGCCCGCAAGAGCTGGAAAAATACCACGCCCGCAGCGCCAAGAACGCGGTGCGCGGCCTGCGCTTCCTGGCCACCCGGTTCTCGGCCAAGGAGGCGTTCTCGAAAGCCATCGGCATGGGGATGCGCATGCCCATGACCTGGCGCTCCGCCCAGATGCTCAATGACCCGAGCGGCAAGCCGGTCATCGTCTGCAGCGGCGCCCTTGGCGACTTCATGCGCGAGCACCGGCTCAGCGCCCAGGTGACGATCAGCGACGAGGCCGACTACGGCGTCGCCTTCGTGATCGTGACCCAGGCGCCGTTGGCAACATCATCACTGGCAGAGTAATGTCCGAAGCAAAACCCGCAGCAAGCGGTACTCCATCCGTCGAACTCACTGCCGAACTGGCGGCGCGGCTGGGCCGGGAGCGCCTGTCGGAAGCGCGCGAGGAAATGCGCGCCGAAGCCAACCGCGATCTCAGCCCGAAGGTGGACGCCGACGTCCGCGCGCAGGTGCTGGCCGTCGTCAACCGCCTGCCGGGCCTGCCCGGCGTGTACCGCTACTTCGATGCGGCCGACAACGTGCTCTATGTCGGCAAGGCGCGCAACCTCAAGAACCGCGTCTCGAGCTACTTCCAGAAGAACCTGTCGAGCCCGCGCATCGCGATGATGGTGTCGCAGATCGCGCGCCTGGAGACGACGGTCGTTTCCAGCGAGGCCGAAGCGCTGATCCTGGAAAACAACCTGATCAAGACGCTCAAGCCGCGCTACAACATCCTGTTTCGCGACGACAAGTCTTACCCTTACATCAAGATCACGGGCGGCGAGGCGCCGCGCATGGCGTATTACCGCGGCGCGCTGGACAAGAAGAACCAGTACTTCGGTCCTTTCCCCAGCGCCTGGGCGGCCAAGGAATCGATCCAGCTGCTGCAGCGCGTGTTCATGCTGCGCACCTGCGAGGACAGCGTCTACGCCAACCGCACGCGGCCCTGCCTGCTGCACCAGATCGGCCGCTGCAGCGCGCCGTGCGTCAACCTGATCGCACCCGACGAGTACCAGCACGACGTCGAGAACGCGGCGCGCTTCCTGCGCGGGCGCCAGAGCGAAGTCATGGCCGACCTCGAGCAAAAGATGCAGGACTACGCGATGGAGCTCAAGTTCGAGCAGGCCGCCTCGGTGCGCAACCAGATCCAGGCACTGTCGAAAGTGCTGCATGCGCAGAGCATGGAGACGACGGGCGACGCCGACGTCGACGTCATCGCCGTGGTGGTGCAGGGCGGACGCGCCTGCGTCAACCTGGCCATGGTGCGGGGCGGACGCCACCTTGGCGACCGCGCCTATTTCCCGAGCCATGTGGGGGAGTCGCTGGGCGAGTGCCCGATCGAGGTGGAGGTGCTGTGCGCCTTCCTGGCCCAGCACTATGCCGGCCAGTTCATCCCGGGCACCCTGATCCTGAACGTCGAATTCGACCAGCCCGAGCTGATCATGGCCTTGCAGGAGCAGTGCGGCCATCGCATCAGCCTGGTGCTGCAGCCGGGCGGCCAGCGCCGCCAGTGGCTCGAGATGGCGTGCAAGGGCGGCGAGATCGCGCTGGCGCGCCTGCTGTCCGAGCAGGGTTCGCAGCAGGCGCGCACGCGCGCGCTGGCCGACACGCTGCAGCTCGACAGCGAAGACCTGGAGGCCTTGCGCATCGAATGCTTCGACATCAGCCATACGGCGGGCGAGGCGACGCAGGCGTCGTGCGTGGTGTTCCACCATCACCAGATGCAGAACGGCGAGTACCGCCGCTTCAATATCAACGGCATCACGCCGGGCGACGATTACGCCGCCATGCGCCAGGTCTTGACGCGGCGCTACGAGAAAGTGGCGGGCGGCGAGGGCGTGATGCCCGACATCGTGCTGGTCGATGGCGGCAAGGGACAGGTCGAGATGGCGCGCCAGGTGTTTACCGAGCTGGGGCTGGATATCTCGATGATCGTCGGCGTGGCCAAGGGCGAAGGGCGGCGCGTGGGCCTGGAAACCCTGATCTTCGCCGACGGCCGGCCGGCCCAGGAGCTGGGCAAGGAATCGGCGGCGCTGATGCTGGTGGCCCTGATCCGCGACGAGGCGCACCGTTTCGCCATCACCGGGATGCGCGCCAAGCGCGCCAAGGCGCGCCAGGCGTCGCGCCTGGAAGAGATCGAAGGCATCGGCGCCAAGCGCCGCCAGCGCCTGCTGGCCCGCTTCGGCGGGCTGCGTGGGGTGATCGACGCCAGTGTGGAAGACTTGATGACGGTCGAGGGGATCTCGAGCGCGCTGGCGGAAGAGATCTACCGGCAGTTGCACTGAGGCTGGTTGGACGCGTGGAAGGGGCGCCCATCCCCGCTGACGTTCGATCTATGGTGGCGCGGACGCTCGCCGTCCCCGCGGTCAGCCTTCATGCGAACCACCCGCGCTGCATCATATTTCCACGCGGTCAACCCGAACCGCCCGCCGACCGTTGAGGCTTCAACGCCATCGCGCCGCATGCAGATGAGTCAACTGGCCCAAACCCCCATACCCATGTAGACTAACGGCCAAGCATTTTCCACGGTAATCAGCTCTCTCATGCCCTTCAATATACCGATTCTCCTGACCTGGTTACGCGTCGCGCTCATTCCCCTTGTCGTCGGATTGTTCTACCTGCCTACTGACTGGATGACGCTCCCGGAGCGCAATCTCGCGGCGACGGCCGTCTTCATCATCGCCGCCATCACCGACTGGTTCGACGGTTTCCTGGCCCGCCGCTGGAACGAAACCTCGGCCTTCGGCGCTTTCCTGGACCCGGTCGCCGACAAGCTGATGGTGGCTGGCGCGCTGCTGGTGCTGGTCCAGCTCGACCGCGTGGACGCCATCGTCGCCGGCATCATCATCGGCCGTGAGATCACCATCTCGGCGTTGCGCGAGTGGATGGCCCAGATCGGCGCCACGCGCTCGGTGGCGGTCAGCTCGCTCGGCAAGGTCAAGACCGCGGCCCAGATGACGGCAATCCCGATGCTGCTGTTCCATGACCGCCTGTTCGGCATCGATATCCACTTCTGGGGCGAGTACCTGTTGTGGGTGGCGGGCGTGCTGACGGTGTGGTCGATGTTCTATTATCTGCGCCGCGCCTGGCCCTTGATCAAAGAGAAAGGCGGGGCGTTTTAATTTGTTTCGTGGCATCCTTGACGTACAGAATAGAATCTCTATAATGCCTGCCTGTTGCGACAACAACGCAACAGAATGAAAGACGAAGCGGGAGTAGCTCAGTTGGTAGAGCGCAACCTTGCCAAGGTTGAGGTCGAGAGTTCGAGACTCTTCTCCCGCTCCAAAGATTGCAAAGCTGTAAAGCGATCTTGGAAAAACGTCAAAGTTCTGTCATAATCGTTGTTCTGTACGCGGGAGTAGCTCAGTTGGTAGAGCGCAACCTTGCCAAGGTTGAGGTCGAGAGTTCGAGACTCTTCTCCCGCTCCAGTCTTCGGACTGGGGCACAGCAAGCGGTAGTACATTGTAAGGCTCCATGCGGGAGTAGCTCAGTTGGTAGAGCGCAACCTTGCCAAGGTTGAGGTCGAGAGTTCGAGACTCTTCTCCCGCTCCAGGTTTTGCAAAAAAGTGGTAACACTCCTAAGCGGGAGTAGCTCAGTTGGTAGAGCGCAACCTTGCCAAGGTTGAGGTCGAGAGTTCGAGACTCTTCTCCCGCTCCAGAATTCAGGAAGATTTCTCTTCCCTTGTTGATGCGGGACATAACCGCTCTCGTCAATAAGCGCACTATATCCTCTGGCGAGGTAGCAAAGCGGTTATGCAGCGGCCTGCAAAGCCGTCTAGGTCGGTTCGACTCCGATCCTCGCCTCCAAATATTAAACGAAACGGGCCTCATTTGAGGCCCGTTTCGTTTCTTAGCATTCGATTTCATCAAATTATATTTGCCATCGGTTGCCCGGCAGTTTCATTCGTCACTAACGGCCTAGCAGGCCGCTGTAGATGATTTGAAGTTAGACATGGTAGTAAGACGCGTGGGCGGTCCTCCACTGGCGGTATCTACTCAACACGCAAATCGTGCTGCCCGCTACTATCGCGTTCTGCGCGCAGATGGGGAAGTTCGATCGGCGCCGAGTGAGGATCATCCGCGAGGCCGTGCGCCAGCTTGAGCTGCCTGAGCATTGGCTGCTTCTTGCTGTGATGCGCCTGCATCCGGCGCAGGATATCGTCCAGCGTCTTCAGCGCATCGAGCACATGCGGCTCCTTATTGAGCATCACACATTCGGCCCGATCGCTCGTCGCCGCGTCGGTGATCTCGGCGCGCGATGGTCGTCCCGTGCGCGCCAGCGTATCGAGCACCTGCGTGGCCCAGATCGCCGGAATATGCGCCGCTTCGCAGATCCACAAGATCTCTTCCTTGAGCTCGGCCAGCCGTTCGAAGCCGCATTCCACCGCCAGGTCGCCTCGCGCGATCATGACGCCGCACGACGGCCAGCGCATGGCCGTCAGCAGCATATCTGGCAGGTTTTCGAAACCGCGCCGGGTTTCGATCTTCAGCACGATCGCCGGCTGCCTGCCGCCCAGGCGCAGGAGTTCCTGCAGCAGCATGGCGACGTCGCGCGCCTCATTGGCGAACGACAGCTCGACGATGTCGGCATGCTCGGCAACGAATTCGAGGTCCTGCATGTCCTTTGCGGTCAGGGCGTCCAGCCTCAGCGCGCTGTCCGGCAGATTGATGCCCTTGTCTGCGCGCAGCTTCTCGCCGCCGGGGCGAGCGTGTGTGATGTCGACATGCACCCGGCTGTGTTCGACGCGCCGCATGACGCCGCCGATTTTTCCATCGTCGAACCAGATTGCCTGACCGGTGAGTACGTCGTCGAATACTTCAGGCAGGGTGCAGCCGATGGTGGCTGGGCTCCTTACCTTTCCGTCGGCCCCGACAATGGCGGGACAGCCCGGCGCGCCATCGCGGGTCAGGATCAGTTGATCCCCCATGTGGAGGCGGATCAGGCCAGCTTTCGCAGGCAACGCGCCGATGCGCGCCGCCTTGCCGGCTCCCTTGCTTCTGCCGGAACGGTGGTGCAGCAGGGTGTCCGACGTCAGGTAGGTGGTCTTGTCGGCTTCGGCCCAGCACCCGTTGTTGTCTGCTTCCACCACCTTCCAACTGCGGCTGGAGTCGCGTGCATCGCTGATGGTGATCTGGTCGCCCCTGTCGATGCGGGACAGCCATGCCGCGGGGACCGTCAGACTGGCGTCGGCAGGACAGGGCGCGGGCCGCCCTTCGGCCGCTAGCCAGACGCGCGCTGGCGCTGTGACGCGGCCATAGGCGTCGCGAGAGGGGCGCACGCGCAGCACGCACGGTCCATCTTCGATCGGCCCCGTGCGCAGTTTGGGGCCGCCGAGGTCCATCGCGATCCGGCATGAGCTACCCAGCGCGCGCTCGGCGCTGTGAAGGTGCGTAATGATGCGCAGCCAGGTGCCGGCATCGTCGTGGGCGCAGTTGATGCGGATACAGTCCGTTCCCTGCGCCAAAGGGTCGGCAATGACGTTCGGGTCGTCCGCCGCAGCGGCCGGCATGGTGGCCATGATTCTGACATCACGTCCATGCGGTGCGGGGCCCAGCATCCGTTCGGTATGTTGCACCAGCCGCAAGCGCCCTGCGGCAAAGCCAATATGCATGGCTGGCTCCGCTGTGGCCGCTGTTTCTCCTGTGGAGCGGCCAGCATCGCAAGCACCGCGTCGAGCGACGCCAGCACGTGTGCTTCGGCACCGCCAAGCGACGACAGGCCGGGGTCGGCGAGTCGCTGCTGCAGCGGACGCGAGTCACGCCGGCGCAGCGCCAGGTAATGCAGTAGATTGCGCGCGTTGTCACGATGCTGAAGATGGGTCTGATCAATCAAGTGCTGCGTGTATGCCGCCTGTGCGACGATTTCCTCGCGCAGTGCGAGCAGATCTCGGTGTAGCGCCTGGCGTTACGCACCGTCTGGTGCGCAGCCTAGGTGCGGTTGCCGCTCTATCATGCGTCCCTCGTAACACCATGTCTTCGTCCAAGAGACCGCGCGCCGCCCATGTCGCCGCACGCCGGCTGTTTATGTAAAGCTTTCGTCCGAGCCTTCAAGTGTCGAAAGCGGCCGGTTGTCCCAACAAGGCATGATTGTCGTCGATGCGAAGTGTGCTGCCCGACAGCACGCGCTGGATGATAATACTGTTGACCGCATTCGATTTCAGGAACTCGATCGCGCTGACCGTCCCGGTCGAATGCTGCATGAGCAGACCTTCCCTGATCACTTGCGCCAGGTGTTCCGTACCGCCGGCGACAGGTCCCTGAGGGACGCGGCGTTCAACATGCTGGATGGACATGATATTTCCTTGATTTACGTAAATGCTGGAGTTGTCAGTTACGGTTGCCGCGGTTGCCACCTCTTGCATGCCTCCGGGAAAGATCGTCACGCTTGCTGTGCGCGCTTACCGAAAGGCTGATACTCACGGTAAACCTAACCGTGTTTTATTTCGGTTTGATGACAATGTCACGTGAACACGGGAACGTTTCGTGCTCCCGTCTGCCATGTACCACCCCAGCGCGTTTGTGGAACGTAGGTACGGTTGAATCGGGCATTGACCAAAAGCATGCACAAGTTTGCAGCGGCTGCGGCAAAAAAAATCCGTCAGCCGTAAGGCAGACGGATAACGTAAGTTTCGGTTGAAACACAAGAGAGACACCCCGCATCCTAGCTGCGCGATATTTCGCCTGCATGACAAGCGCTCCTATCCTCCGGTGTTTTTCTCAGGCCATGAATTGTTCAGTCACCAGCTTGATCTTGTCGTCTTCGGCGCCATTGTCGCTCATCGCCACGTAGAAGCGTTCGCCAGCCGGCGCTACGCGTACCACTACATGGCCGTCGTGTCTGTGCAATTTGCGCGTCAGGCGACCGTTGGCCAGCAGGTTTTCGCGCATCACGGTGGTGGCGAATACTGCACGTGGCCCCGGGTACAGTCGCTCGCTGAACATGCGTTCCAGCTGCAGCATGTCGGGATGCGCGATGTGCCACGACGGGATTACCCAGGCCCGCGGCCTGAGGGCGCGTACGACCTCGGGGTTTAAGCCGTCGAACATGCCGTGGTGGTCCGCCGTGGCCACCGATACCGGCCCCGCCGAGCGCGCCGCCGGGCCCAGCACGTCTTGCCAAAGCAGGGCGCTATTGTGGGTGTAGCTGGTCAGATCGCCGGCCGTGAAATAGCGGAACTGTCCAAGGAAAAAGAAAACGACTACGTCATGCTGTCGGACATTTTCCCGACTGGCTACCATGCGACCGAACTGGCTGGCCTGAAGGCAGGCGAATCCGTCGTCATCTATGGCGCCGGTCCGGTCGGCCTGACGGCAACCATGTCCGCCTTCATCAAGGTAGCGAGCCAGGTATTCGTGCTCGATACCCACAAGGATCACCTTGCGCTGGCCGAGAAAATGGGCGCGATCGGGATCGACGACACCGAAGGCGACGGCGCCAAGCGGATTCTCGACCTGACCAATGGCAAGGGCGCCGATTGCGGCTGCGAATGCGTCGGTTACCAGTGCTGCGATAAGCATGGCGAGGAAGTGCCGAATCTCACGATGAACAACCTGGTCCAAGCGGTCAAGGCGACCGGCGGAATCGGCATGGTCGGCGTGTTCCTACCACAGGATCCGGGCGCGCAGGACGCACTGGCCAAGGAAGGCAAGCCGGCCTTCGACTTCGGGAATTTTTGGTTCAAGGGCCAGAAAATCGGTACCGGCCAGGCCAACGTCAAACACTACAACCGCTGCCTGTCCAAGTTGATCCACGCCGGCAAGGGCAAGCCATCGCAGATCATTTCACACGAACTGGCGCTCAACGAAGCGCCGACAGCCTATCAGCAGTTAAACAAGCGTGCCGACGGCTGGACCAAGGTCGTCCTTAAACCCGGCAAATAAGGCCGTCGCGGGCATTTCAGCGCCACGACGTCACCCCACCACGCCCGGCTTCCGAAGCTGGAACGGTGGTGCAGGTGCATGCCCGGGTCGCACAGGCCACAATCACGCTGGTGGCTGGGGTAGGCAGGCTACACCAGAACCTGGACCGCCCTGGTCTTGACCAAGCGCGGTGTTTGCAGCCCTGCGGCAAGCACCATGCAGATCAGCGCTCCCCCGAGCGGGGTCAAACCCATGGCCAGTACGAGTGGGTCGAACGGCGCGGCGCGGGCCGGATCTGCCGTGTACATGCCCAGCACCGAGCCAATGGCCAGCGTGCCCAGCGCCGACGCCGTTTTCTGGCTGAACGTCAGCAGGCCGAACGCCATGGTCGGCGCTAGCGCCGACGGCGCACCAGTGGCTGCCGCCAGGTTGGCAACGGCGGTCCAGAGCAGCATCGCCAGGCCACTCAGGCCAAAGCCGACCAGGAATCCGGTCCCGGATGCCCATGCAAAGCCATATGTGCCGAGCGTCATGAAGCCAGCCGCGCCGGCGATGGCGACCAGGGCGCACAGCCTGAACGCGTTCATCATCTGCCAGCGCGCCGCGCACCAGTAGGCGAACGGCTGGCTTGCGATGCCGCCGCAGGCAATGGCGACCAGAACTGCGCTGCGCGATACCGTAGTCTGCATCAGGTAGGCCGCGAAATAAGGTTCCAGTTTCATGAAGACGACGTTTGCAGCGCTGATGACGAAGCCCAGGCCAAGCAGCAGGCCGACCCTGCCGTAGCCACGCATCGACGTTACGCCGCGTGCCGCCGGGGCAAGCGCGACAGCCTGCGCGGCGCCGCTGTGCCTGTGCGCTACCCACAGGAATACCAGCGAGCTGGCGACCGCCAGCAGGCCCACAGCCGCCCCGAGGATGGCGAACCATTCGGGCCGGCGTCCGTCGGCCAGCAGCACTGCAGCGGCCGCCGCGATCGTCAAGGCGGCCAGGCCTGAGCAGATGAAGCGCAGCGAGGCCAGGCCGGCGCGCAACTGGTCGCCGCCGGACGCTAGGCCAAGGACGGCGTTCTGGGGTACGTCATAGAAAGCGTACGTCAGCCGAAACGCCAGTCCGATCACCAGCGCCAGGACCACGTGGCGGGCGCCGGAAAGCAGTTCGATGGCCAGGAACAGGCCGAAGGCGAAGCCGGCGCCGCAAGCGCCCAGCAACTGCACGCCGGCTGCGGCGCGCACCGAGCGCGTGCGGGTGCGCAGCACATGACCAACCCATACGTCCATCACCGCGCTGGCCAGCAGCGCCACAGCCAGAACGAAGCCCATGCGCGCCGGGCTCATACCGCACACTTCGGTGAGGTAGAACGCGAACAGCAGTTCGCTGCCGTGCCACATTAGGCTCTTGCCGAAGTGGCCGACGCCGTAGGCGACCCACAGCGGGTCTAGTCCTGGCGGCGCTTGCGCGATGATGGCGCTCCTTGCGGCTGGCACTGGGGGGGCGCGCGCTTCTCTGGAGGGGGCGGAGCAGCACTGCTTTCGCGCAGCACCAGCCGGGTCTCGAACGTGTGTTGAGGCAGCGGGTCGATGGCGCGCTGTTCGATGCGGTCGATCAGGGTATGGACTGCGGTGGCGGCCATTTCCAGCACCGGCGAATGGACGCTGGTCAGCGGCGGAATGCTATAGTCGTCGTACTGCATGTTGTCGAAGCCGACCACGCCGACATCGTGCGGCACTTGGCGGCCGATGTCGTGCAACCCTTTGAGCGCGCCCAGCGCCATCCGGTCGCTGGCGAATATCAGCGCATCCGGCCCGTCCTCGCCGGCGCACAGCTGTTGCGCGATCCGGTGTCCGCTGGCCAGCGACCAGTCGCCGGCGAGCAGCCAGCGCTCATCGACCGTCAGCCCGAGCCTGGCCATGGCGCTGCGGTATCCGTGCAGCCGCTCGCTGACATCCTCGTTTACGTGCCCGTCGCGTTCGCCCGAGATGAAGGCGATGCGGCGCCGTCCGGCGCGGTGCAGGTGCTCGACCACCTCTTCGGTGGCTGCCCCATTGGTCTGCGCCACATAGGGCAGCGCGGGGTCGCGCGTGCCGAACACGATCAGTGGAAAGCCCTCGTGCTGCAGCGCCAGCAGCACCGGATTGGCGGTCTGCTCGACTACTGCGACGATGCCGTCGATACGGCCGGCCAGGAATAGCTGGCGCACCTCGGCCAGTGCGCGCGCATCCTGGCCGCCCTGGTGGCGCTGCAGCAGGGCATAGTCGTTAGCGTCGGCTGCCCGGCTCAGCATCTGCAGCACATTGTTCCAGTAGGTGTCCTGGATCTGGAACGAGCGGTTGTCGTAAGAGGCGCGTTCGCCGAAGAAGATGCAGGCCAGCGTGCGGGTCCGGATCTGGCGCATCGAACGCGCCGCCATGCTGGGGACGAAATCAAGCGCGTTAATCACTTCGCGCACGTGGGCCAGTGTTTTTTCCGCGACCTTCTCTGGGTGGTTCAGCACCAGTGAGACGGTCTGAAAACTGACGCCGGCCAGTTCGGCCACGTCACGGATCGTCACGCGCTTGGTCCTATCGGTCATCGGCTCGGGTCCATCCTGGCATGGCGCTCTCTTGGACTTATGTCGTAAAACCGAGCAGCTTACCCGATGACTGTCCGATCCGGACAGTTTCTGAAAAAAATCATGCTGGTCATGTTCCTGTAAAAATCGGGCGCTACGCTACCCGACTATTGGAACGTTCTAATTCATGTAGATGCTGAAGCGGCAGCACGTCACGAAAACCGAATCCAAAGACATTGATGGAAAAATTAGAACGTTCTAATTCAAACGCAACCGCGGCCTGCTTGCTCTTTGCGCGGTCGAACCGCTATCAACCTGAGGATAAAAATGATGATGAAACCAAGTGCTCGTCGCTACGCCGGACTGTCGGTCATGGCGCTGGCGATCAGCAGCGTGCTCGCCTCGCTTGCAAACGCGGCGCAGGATGTGCAGGTAGTCGACGAGCCGGTCACGGTGAATGTCACCGGCATGCGCTCGACCAACCTGCGTAGCATTGGCGCCAAACAGGACTCTGATCTGGTGCTCGACACGGTTGCCGCCGACCAGGTCGGTAAACTTCCCGACTTCAACGTCGGCGATGCGCTCAAGCGCGTCACCGGCGTCAATGTGCTGCTGTACCAGGGCGAGCCGCGTTACGTCATCTTGCGCGGCCTGAACGGCAACTACAACACGGTGCAGATCGATGGTTTCGCGCTGGCCAGCGGCGACGTTGGCAGTCGCCAGCAGTTGATGGAAATGCTGCCGTCGAACTTCGCTAGCCGCATCGACGTCACCAAGAGTTTCATGCCCGAGTCCGATGGCGGCGCGATCGGCGGCGTGGTCAACTTGCTGACCGCAAGCGGCTTCAGCCTGCCCGACAACACCCTGACCGCCAGCGCAAGGCCGGCCGCAACTTCATGAGTGACGAGCACGGCGGCACCACCCCGACCGGCGAGGCGTCGGGCAAGTGGGCCAAGCGCTTTGGCGCCAATGACGAATTCGCCTTCCTGGCCAGCGCGAGCTACTGGACCCGGCGTATCAACGTGCCGCAGACCGAGAGCGGCGGCAGCATGAACTGGTACAACGCCAACGGCACGCGCAGTGCCACGCCGTATTCGGGCACAGGCTTCGCCGTGCCGACCCAACGTCTCTGGTATAACTACGACGACTTGCGCCAGCGGCGCGGCCTGACCGCGCGCCTGGACTGGCGTCCTTCGGACGACGTCAGCGGGCATGTGAGCGCCTTCTATTTCAAGCAGCGCGAGGATGCCGACCGCCATACGCAAAATGCCTCGGTGAACACCACCTCGACGGTCGCGAACCAGACAGCGAGCGGCGGCACCCTGAGTTCGGTCAACCAGCTGATCCAGCTCGGACGCCTGCGCTGGGAGCGCTCGCTGGGCGGCATCAACGGCGCAATCGACGTCCGGATCGACCGCGACTGGAAGACTGACCTGCGCGCCAGCAGCTCGCGCGCGCGCGTCGACAACCCGCAAATGTTCGACAACTACACCCAGTCGAACATGGCCTTCGGCTACGACTGGAGCGGGGCCGGGGCCCCAGTATTCACACCGGTGAGCCCGGCGAATGCCGCCAACCCCGCACTGTACGGCTTCACGACCCACCAGGAAACCGAGCAGAACTACCGGTCGAAGGTGCACGACCTGCAGTGGAACCTCAAGCGCAATATGGGCGAAGAGGCGCGTGGCGTCGGCCTGGCGTTCGGCCTGCGCGCGGTGCGCACCGACACCGGCTCAGCCTTCACCAGCATCAACCTCAACAACAAGCCGTTCACCCTGGCCGATGTGGCGGCGGGCGGCAGCCTGTGCGGCTTGAACTGCAACGGCAGCATGCTGCTGATCGACCCGACCCGTGTCGACGCCATGCTGCAGCAGCATGTGGCGGCGGGAGCGACCGTGGTGAACACCGCCGCGCAGTACGGCGCCACGTATGGCGTCGAGGAGCGCGTCGGCGCCGGCTACCTGCAGGCCAGGTACAAGCGCGACGACTGGATGATTGCCGGTGGGGTGCGGCTGGAGCATACGCGCGACCGCATGAGCGGATGGAGCCAGGCCAGCAATGCATGGTCGCCAGTGAGTAGCGAACACAGCTATCGCAAATGGCTGCCGTCGCTGCTGGGCGTCTATAACACGGGAGACAGCAGCAAGCTGCGGGTCGGCTTGTCGCAGACCCTGGGCCGACCGCGCTGGGACCAGCTGGCCACCACGGGCGGTATGCTGTCGTCCGGCGTCAATCCGACACTGACGATGGGTAACACCGCGCTCAAGCCGCGCCGCGCCAACAACCTCGACCTGGGACACGACTGGTACCTGGACGGTGGCAAGGGCATAGTGTCGGTGGCGTTGTTCCACAAGGAGATCCGCGACGAGATCTTCACCTGGGGCGAAAACCGCACGATGGACATCAATGGCGCCCCGACCGCGGTGCTGGTGAGCCAGCCGCGCAATGCGGCGGACAAGGTTTCGCTGTCGGGGCTGGAGTTCGGTTTGACCAAGGACCTCGACTTCATCGCGCCGGCACTGAAGGGCTTCGGCGTGAGCGCGAATGCGACTTTCACCAAGGCGCATTATCCGGTGACGCTGCAAAACGGCGCCCAGACTGCATCGCACACCTTGTCGGCAATGCCGCAGCAGCCGCGCCAGATGTGGAACCTGACCCTGTACTACGAGCTGGACCGGGTTCATGCGCGACTGGCGTGGAACCATGTGGGACGCCTGTGGGACGATCGCTATCCCAACTATACGGCAGCGAATTTCTACGCCAACCGTTACCAGCAGCCTACCAACAATGTCGACTTCCAGCTGGGCTATGACCTGTCGAAGAAGCTGACTGTGTCGCTCGACGTGATCAACGCCACCGGACAGGACATGCAATACAAGTACGGCTGGAACCAGGAATACCAGCAGTCGGCATGGAAGCTGGCGCCGTCAGTCATGCTGGGGCTCAACTACAAACTTTAACGCTGGCCCGGTCATTCGCGACGCTAACGAACGGATGACCGATCTGTATTCCTCTTCATTTCTTTTGTTAAACCTTTTCCTGCATAGCTCGATGAATATGATATCCCGACGCAACTTCCTTTCTGCCGGTGCGCTGGCGGCTGCCGTTCCCGGTTTCTCTGCGGCGGCAACGAGCGCCGCGACGCCACGCGAGGTAGGCCGCAAATTCAATGCCAACGGCACGGTCAAGCGCTTCGCCGGCAATACCTTTGTCGGGCACGTTGCCCAGCAAGGGGCCGATTACGAGATGTTCGATGGCCTGCTCGACATCTACCGTGAATTCCCCGCGCATGCGTTTGCATCCAAAATCGCATTGACGCCGCCCAACAGCTATCATGTGACCGTGTTTGGTGGCTTGAATGAGGAAGACAAGGGCAGGGCGCGCTGGCCGCGTGACGTGCCGGCCGATCTGTCGATCGACGCCGTCACGCAACTCTGGTTGCGCCGATTACAGGCGCGACCGCGTCTGGTCAACACGCGCTTCGAGTTTGCTTTCGGCAAACCGTCGCTGATGACCGACGGCGCCCCCCACATACCGCTGCTGCCGGCCAACGATGCCACGGCCCGGCGCCTGGCGGCGCTGCGCGATGCCCTGTCGGAATTCACCGGCATCCGTGATCGTAATCATGATCAGTACAAATATCACCTAACGTACGGATATATCCACCAGCTGCTTTCCGAGCACGAAGCGCAGGCGTTGAAATCGGCAACCGAGCACTGGATCAGGCAGCTGGCAGCGCGGATTGGCACTATCGCGATCCCAGCCGTGCATTTTTGCAGTCTCCGGGATATGTACGCTTTCCGTGAACTGCATGCACTGTGAGTCGTGTCCAGTTCAGAGAAGAGCGAACGGCTCAAGGCTCACGGCCTGGCGGACAGCTTTATCCCAGGCTCCACTTGTTGATGCGGGTCTTGTAGCGATAGCTCGGCACGTAGCGCATCTCGCAGTATTCGATCGGCTGGCGCCGGTCCGACAAGGTGATGCGCTCGCACGCCAGCAACGGACTGCCGGCATCCACGCCCAACAGTTCAACGTCGTACTCGGTAGCGGCGACGGCGCTCAGGCTTTCCAGGCATTCGGACGGATGCAGCGCCAGGTCCTCGACCAGCAGGCGGTACAGCGACCCCTTGGCTTCCAGTTGCTGGCGGCCGATCGTCTGTCCGGCCGGCAGATTCAGCCACGAATCCTGCAGGCCGACCCGGGCGCCGTTCAGCAAGCGCAGACGGCGCAGCCGCAGCAGCGGCGTTCCCGCTTCGATCTGCAGGAGGCTGGCGATGGCCATGTCGGCGGCCACTGGTTCCAGGCCGAGTATGCGTTGGCCGGGCACGCCGCCGCGCTTGAGCGCGTCGTCGGTGAAGCTGTCCAGAAAGCGCGACATCTGGCGCACGCTTTCCGGCGCGGCGAAGGTGCCGCGTCCGTGGTCGCTGTAGAGCACACCTTGCTCCTCGAGCAGGCGGATCGCCTTGCGCACCGTGTCGCGGCTGACGTCGAACGACGCCGCCAGTTCGCGCTCGGCCGGCAAGGGTGCGTTAGCCGCATAGCGCCCTTGCTCGATTTCCTGCTGCAAGGTCGCGGCCAGTTGGCGGTATAGCGGGCCATCGCCCGCGCGTCGCTTGTCGTCTGATGTGTTTGCCATTGTCGTGTCTCCGTCCAGCCCATCATCCTAGCACGGCGTGCTTGCGCCGCCCATATTTCAGCTAAAAAGGTCCGTACCAATTATGACGCTGTAATGACCTTCAGGGGCCGATCGCAATTTTTTATCTCAGATGTTGTATGGAATTCTAGTTGTAATACCCGGTGTGCCAAATAGGCAAATTTTTGTTGAGTAGTGGTACGTACCAGTGTATTCTCTCGCCAAAATAACGATGAGTAGTCCGGAGAGCGGTGCGCGGCCTGACGGCCGATTTGATCATCCAGAACAAGGAAAATATCGTGTACAAGCATCTAGGTTTATCGGCAGCGGTCTCGCTCGCGCTGCTGCAGTGGCATGGCGACGTGGTGGCGCAAGAGGCGAATGCACCGGTGCAGCCACAAGCCCCGTCCACCGTGGTGGAGGTAACCGGCAAGTTGCTGGGCAAGGGAGAGACGCGCGCCAACAGCGTGATCGACGTCGAGACCATCCAGGCGCAGCCGGCCGGCCTCGATCCGCTCAAGCTGCTGACGCGGGTGCCGGGCCTGCAGGTCAGTTCCAGCGATGCGCTCACCGGATCGTTCTCGATGCGCCTGGGCATGCGTGGCCTGAACAAGGAGCAGATCGGCATCTCGGTGGACGGCGTGCCGAATGGCTCGACGCTGTCGAACGGCGGCACCATGCCAACCCGCCTGCTCGACAGCGCCAACCTGGTGCGCATCGACGCCAGCCAGACCGCGGGCGACCTCGGCACGCCGTCGGACCAGGCGCTGGGCGGCTACATCAACTTCCAGACCCGTGACCCGAGCAAGGAAGCCGGCGCCGAAATCGAACTCACCGGCGGCAACTACGGCTACAAGCGCGGCTACGCACGCATCGAGACCGGCAAGTCGGCCTTCGGAACCAGCGCCTATGTCAGCCTGTCGCAATCGAGCGTGAATACCTGGCCGGGCGAGGAGTCCGGCGCCAACCATCGCCGCAATGCCAGCGTCCGCGTGCTGCACGACCTCGGCGCCGGCTCCAGCCTGCGCGCCACGGTCAGCTACAACGACTTCGCTGACAACGACTACGACGCCGTGGCCCTGCGCTCGGTGGTCGGCACCGGCTATAAGGCAGTGTTCGAGATCGATCCGGACAGCGATGGCTTGCTCGACCGCTGGACCGGCAACCCCGCCATCGACCAGAACAACCGCAGCACGCGCGGTATCAACAGCAAGGATATCCTGGCGCACATCGACTGGACCCAGCGCTTCGGCGGTAACGGTAAGCTCGTGCTCAAACCCTACATTCATACCCAGGAAGGCAACGGCTGGTTCTATGTGCCGTACCGCGCGCTGCCCGCCAACGGCAAGGTGTTCGGCGCTGTGGCGCCGGGCGGCCGTCCGACCGCCACGGTCCAGGAATGCTATGCCAACCAGTACCGGCGCGACGCCAATGGCGCCCTGGTCCCGGTCGCAGCGGGCACCTTGCCGGCCGGTGTGACGGCCGCGTCGCTACGCGCGGCCGGCTGCCCTGTGGCAGCCAACTACGCGATGAATTCACTGGATACCTGGGGCGAGCGCGAAGCGACTACCCGCCGCAGCGACAACAGCATCAACCGCCGCGGCGCGCTGGGCGAAGTGTCGTACACCATCGCGGACGGACACCGCCTGCGCGTAGGGGGCTGGTACGAGCATACCCGCCGCAAGAAGATCCGCAACTGGTTCGGCGCCAGCGATCCAACCGTCAGTTCCGCCTATGACGAGAACGACCTGTACTCGATCACGCAAGACCGGCACTACACCCAGAACACGGCAATGGCCTATGTGCAGGACAAGATGACCTTGCTGGACGGACGCCTCGAACTCGACGTCGGCGCCACCTACCAGCGCTTCCGCGCCTCGTACAACTCGGCGGTCGAATTCGCCGGCGAGCGCTCCCTGGAAGTGTCCTCGGGCGTGTTGCCGAAGCTGGCGGCCCTGTACCGGATCAGCGACGAGCTGGAAGTGTTTGCCAGTGGTTCGAAGAACTTCAGCGCAATCCCCGATTCGGTGTTCGAGGGGACGGCGGCGATCGACGCCAGGAAGGGCATCGAACCGGAGACTTCCGTGAACAAGGACATTGGCCTGCGTTGGCAGCGCGACGGTGCGGGCTTCGCCATTACCGCCTACGACATCGATTTCCGCGACCGTATCTCCACCCAGAACGGCAATCCGAACGGCGACATTTTCGAACGTGACGCCACCACCAGCTTCATCAACCAGGGCGGGATCACCTCGCGTGGCGTGGAGCTGAGCGGACGCCTGGCCGGTCCGCGTTACGAGCTGTACGCCAACTATGCCCATAACCGCGCCAAATATGCCGACGACACCCCGTTCGAAGGCATCCGCGCCGGCGACCCGGTACTGGGCGCCGCCAGGAACAGCGCCTTCGTGGAAGCGGTATTCAAGCCAAGCGCGAGCTGGCGCCTGGCGGTCAACGCCAAATACACCGGCGAAGCGGCCGGCACCTATGGCGAGGTGCGCAACACCCTGAACAACGGCGGACCGGCATTCTATCCGCGCGAGTACATGCCGGCCTACACGCTGGTGGGACTGTCGGCGCGCTATCGTCCGCAACTGGGGCTGGCCTGGCTGCGCGACGCCGAGCTGTCGGTCAACGTCGATAACCTGTTCGACAAGCGCTACCTGGGAGGCCTGGGCATGGAGCTGACCACTTCCAACCCCTTGACCTCGGGCCGCTACTTCCTGGGCAGTCCGCGCGCGTTGTTCATGTCCCTGCGCGGGCGCTTCTGAAGGGCGGCCGGAGATGGAACAGGACACGCGTTCGGCCTGGCTGACGGCACTGGCGCAGGGGCTGTTGCGGCTGATGCTGCTGGTCGCATGTCTGTACGGCCTGAACGCGCTGGCGCACCGCCTTGGCCAGCCGGCCGGCGGCGATGCAAGGCTGCGCGCGGTCCTGTTCATCAACGGCACCCTTGGCGACAAGTCGTTCTTCGATGCCGCAGCGCGTGGCCTGCGCCAGGCCGCGCAGACGCTGCCCCTGCATGCGCGCGTGGTGGAAGGCGGGGTCGACCCCACGCGCTGGCAGGCGGCGCTCGCCGACCTGGCCGACAGCGGCGACTATGACGTCATCGTGGCCGGCACCTTCACCATGGCGCCGGCGATCGACGACCTGGCGCGGCGCTATCCTGCGCTGCGCTTCATCGTGTTCGATGCCCAGGTCGATTATGCGCGCTGCGCCTGCCGCAACGTGTACTCGATGCGGTTCCGCCAGAACGAAGGCGCCTACCTGGCCGGCTACCTGGCGGCGCGCCTGGCGCAGGATGGCGCCCCAGGCCTGCCCGAAGCCCTCCCGGGCGGCGGACTGGGCGCCGTGGGCGGCATGCAGCTGCCGGTGATCGAGGATTTCCTGCTTGGCTTCCAGGCCGGCGCCCAGGCTGCCGTGCCGGGCATTGCCATGCAGGTCCAGTATGCGAACGCCTTTTCCGACCCGGCGGCCGGGAAGGAGATCGCGCGCCTGCAGTACGCGCGTGGCGCCAGCCTGGTGTTCCATGCGGCGGGCGCCAGCGGGCAGGGCGTCAACGAAGCAGCCGAGGAGGCGGGGCGCCATGCGATCGGCGTCGACCTGGATCAAGCCGCGCTGTACCGCGAGCGCCATCCGGCACGCGCCGCCGCCATCGTCACCTCGGTCATGAAGCAAGTCGACGTCGGCCTGGTGCGCGCGCTGCGCCTGGCGCTGGAGGGCGGGTTGCCGTACGGGCAGGCCGAATCGCTTGGTCTGCGCGAGGGCGGGGTGCGGCTGGCGCCGCGCTCGTACGTGATGGACCGGCTGGCGCCCGCGCTGGCGGCCGACCTGGCGCGCCAGCAGGCCGCGATCGTCGCCGGGCGCATCAAGGTGCCGAGCGCATTCGATACGAAAGGCGGTCCATGAACGCCCCTCCATTGCGGCTCGAGCTGCGCGGCATCGGCAAGCGCTATCCGAACGGCGTGCTGGCCAACGAAGGCATCGACCTGCGCTTGGGGCGCGGCGAGATCCACGCCCTGATCGGCGAGAACGGCGCCGGCAAGTCGACCTTGATCAAGATGCTCTACGGGCTGGAGCGGCCGAGTGCGGGCACGATCATGCTCGACGGCCGGCCAGCCGGCTTCGCCACGCCGCGCGATGCGATCGAGGCCGGCATCGGCCTGGTGCCTCAGCACGTGCAGCTGGTGCCGTCGTTCTCGGTGGCGCGCAACGTGGTGCTCGGTGCTGAGCCGAACCGCTGGGGATGGTTGCGCGGAAGCGCGACCGAGCGGGCGGTGGCCGATCTGGCGCGGCGCTTTGGACTGGACGTCGATCCCGCCGCACGGGCCGCCACCTTGACGCTGGGCGAGCAGCAGCGGGTCGGCATCCTCAAGGCGCTGTACCGCGGCGCCGATCTGTTGCTGCTGGACGAACCGGGCGCCGTGCTCGGCCCCGACGAGGCGGCTGCGATGTATCGTGCGCTGCGGGCGTTGGCCGGGGAGGGCGTGAGCGTGCTGCTGGTCACGCACAAGATCGCCGATGTGCTGGAGGTGGCGGACCGCTACACCGTGCTGCGCGGCGGCCGTGTCGTGGCCGGTGGGCGTTCCGTCGACGCCAGCGCGGCCGGGCTGGCCGAGCAGATCGTCGGCCGGGTGATGGCGCCGGCGTCGCGCGCATCCAGCAACACCCCGCCACCACAGCGCGGTGAAGTCCTGTTGCGCGCGCGTGATCTGGTGCGCCCGACCGGCGCCGCGGAGTGCCTCGACCACGTCAGCCTCGACGTCGCAGCCGGCGAGATCCTCGGCATCGCGGGCGTGGAGGGCAATGGCCAGGGCTTGCTGGCGCGTGCGCTCGCAGTCTTGCCTCCGCTTCAGGGCGAGGTGGCGATGGTGCCGGAAGACCGGCTGCACGACGGCGTCGCGCCGACCTTGAGCATCGCCGATAACGTCATCGCCTCGGTCTACCGCCGGCCTTCGCTGTCGTGCCACGGGTGGCTGCGGCGCGAACATGTGACGCAACTGGCGCGCGCCATGATCGCCGACTACGGCGTGGCGGCGCAGGGCCCGGCGCAACCGATCGGTGCCCTGTCGGGCGGCAATATGCAGAAACTGGTGCTGGCGCGCGTGTTGGCGGCCGGCCCGCGCGTGCTCATCGCCTGTCAGCCGACCCGCGGCGTCGACATCGGCGCCGCGCACGCGCTGCGCGACCGATTGCTGCACTTGCGCGATGCCGGCGCCGGGATCGTGCTGATCTCGGCCGACCTGGACGAGATCCTGGAACTATCGAGCCGGGTGGCGGTGCTGTACCGCGGCGCAATCGTCGGACACTTCACCGGGCCCCGACTGGAGGCGAAGCTGCTTGGCGCCTACATGGCCGGCGCCCGGCGTCAGCCGAATGCGGCGGCCTGCTTCGACTCGCCATTCGCCGCTACGGTGCAGGAGGTGGCATGACGGCGTTCGGCCAACGGTTACTGCATGTGGTGCTGCCGCCCGGCGCCCGGCGCACCGCGGCAGCCGTCGGCATCGCATTGGCGGCGGCCCTTGCCCTGATTGCCTGCGTGAGCGAGCAGCCGCTTCGCGCCTGGCTGATCCTGCTCACTGGTCCCTTGCCCGAACTGCGCCAGGGCGCGGACGGCGGGTGGCACTGGCACCGGCTGGTGCGGTTCGCCACCGTGCTGGAAGACACAGTCAACCTGACCCTGCTCGGGTTGGCGGTGCTGATACCGTTCCGCGCGCGCCAGTTCGCACTTGGCGCCGATGGCCAGCTATTTCTGGGCGCGCTGGCCGGCGTCGCTCTCGGCCTGGCCTGGCCGGGACCCGACTGGATGGCCTTGCCCCTTGGCGCCTGCGCCGCGATGGCGGCCGGCGGCCTGTGGGGCGGCGCCACCGGTGTATTGAAGTGGCGTTGCGGCGCCAACGAGATGGTGGTCAGCCTGATGCTGAACCTGATCGCCATCGAGTTCTACCGGCTAGCGGTCAGCCGCTGGCTGCGCGACCCCGGGGCCGGTTTCCCGGCCACGCCGTTTCTGCCGGACGGCGCCGCCTTCGATCCCTTGATCGCGCACACCGGCCTGAGCGTGATGCTGCTGGCCGCACCGCTGGCGGTGGCGGCGGTGGTGCTGCTGCTGAGGCGCACCACGCTGGGCTACGAGATCCGGGTGCTGGGCGCCGCGCCGGCCTTTGCGCGCCAGTCCGGCATGCCCGTCGGTCGCGCGATGGTGACCTCGATGGCGCTCGGTGGCGCTTTGGCCGGCATGGCGGGATTCCACGTCAGCCACGCGCTGCTCAAGCGGTTGCCGGTCGACCTGGCGCCGGGCCTGGGATTCGAGGGCTTGCTGGTGGCCCTGCTGGCGCGGCACGAGCCGCGCGCCATCCTGGGCGCCGCCTTCTTCTACGCGTGGCTGCGCGCCGGCGGCCAGGCCATGGAACGTGACGCCGATGTGGCGCGCGAGATCGTGCTAGTGCTGCAGGCGCTGGTAATTGTGCTGGTGATGGCTGAGCGCTGGCCGTGGCTGGCCGGTGTGAAACGCCTGCTGCGCAGGAGGGCCGCATGAGTGCAGACATCAATGATTGGATGGGCGTGGCCGCGATTGCATTGCTGGCGCTGCTACGCGCCGCGACCCCAATCCTGTACGCCGCGCTGGGTGGGCTGTTGTCGGAACTGGGCGGCAAGATCAACGTTGCGCTCGAGGGCCTGATGCTGGTGGCGGCGTTCACCGGAGTGATCGCCACCATCTTCGCGCCGCCCGGGCTCGCTCCGGCGCTGCTGCCCTGGTGGGGCGCCGGCGCCGCCGTGCTCGCGGCGCTGCTGCTGGCCGGGCTGCTGGCGGTTCTGCACCTGGAGTGCCGCGCCGACCTGATCGTGGCCGGTATCGCATTGAACCTGCTCGCAGCCGGGCTGACCGTGTTTCTGCTGGCCGAGCTAGCGGGCGACAAGGGCTCCACCGCAAGCTTCGCCACGCCGGCATTGCCGTCGGTCCGGCTAGGTCCGATTCAGGACTGGGCCCCGCTCGAACTCCTGCTTGGTGGGGAAGACGGGCGCGGTCATCACGTGCTGGTGCTGGGCGCGCCGCTGCTGGCATTGTGCATGTGGCTGTTCCTGGCGCATACCCAGCCTGGCGCCTGGCTGCGCGCGATCGGCGAGAATCCGGACGCCGCGCACGCGGCCGGGATCCCGGTGCGGCGCATGCATTACCTGGCGCTGCTCGGCAGCGGCGTGCTGGCGGGGCTGGGCGGGGTGTATTTGAGCATGGGCGTCCTGACTCTGTTCCAAGCCGACATGACGGCCGGGCGCGGCTTCCTGGCGCTGGCGGCCGTGTTCGTGGGCCGGCGCAGCCTGGGCGGCGTGTGCGGCGCCGCCTTGCTGTTCGGCGCTGCCGGCGTGCTGGCGACGCGTCTTGGGGCATTCGATGTGCCGCCGCAGCTGCTGGTCATGCTGCCGCCCGTCGTCACCATCGCCGCGCTGGCGCTGCCGGGCTGGCGGCGCCGGCGCCAACTGTGAATTTCATGACAAGGAAAGTAACCGTGCAACAGCAACAACTGGAAGACCGGATTTTCGCCTCGCTGGCGCTGGCGGGCATGGGCGACGCGCTCGGCGCGCCGACCGAACAGTGGACCATCGCCGAGATCTTCGCCGCCCACGGCGATCTTGTAACGCGCTTCGTCGCGCCGCCGGCCGATACCTTCGCCGGCGCCAACGGGGGCAAGTGTGCGGAGGTGACCGATGACGCCAGTCAGATGTATTACCTGGCGCGTGCGCTGGTAAATGCCGACGGCGCATTGAGCCGGGACGGGTGGGTTGCCTGCCTGCTCGACTGGGCTGCGCACAGTCCGAAGGCCGGCTTCATGGGGCCGAGCACGGCCGGCATCGTGCTGGCGCTGCGCGATGGCCGCGACACCGGGGCGGTCGGGGTGATCGGCGCCTCGCGCCGCAAGATGACGACTGTCGGCACGACCAACGGCGCCGCCATGCGTGTGGCGCCGGTCGGCCTGCTGCATCCGGGCGACCCGCGCGCCGCCTGCGAGCAGGCGTTGGTGACTTGCCTGCCGTCGCACGATACCGACGTTGCCATTTCGGCCGCTTGCGCGATCGCCGCCGCCGCCGCCGTGGCGGTCGATGGGGCCGCTCTGGAGGAAGTGATCGCGGCGGCGCTGTCCGGCGCGGAGCATGGGGAAGTGCTGGCCGCGCGCCATGCGCGCCTGGTCGCCGGGCCGAACTCATTGGCGCGTATTCGCATGGCGGTGGCCATCGCCACCGATGCGCGCGCACAGCAGGCCAGGGGCAGGGACACCGACCGGCGCTTTCTCGAGCGCCTTGAGCGCGAGGTTGGCAATTCGGTGCTGGCCGCCGAATCGGTGCCGAGCGCGCTGGCGATCCTGGCCTATGCCGGGGCCGATCCGCTGCGCACCATCTCGCTCGCCGCGTCGTGCGGCAACGACACCGATTCGATCGCCACAATGGCCGGGGCAATCGCCGGCGCCATGCATGGACGGCAGGCACTGCCGCAGGATATGCTGGCGCAGTTTTGCACGGTGAACGCCGAGTACGAGCTGGCAACGCTGGCTGCGCAGCTGGCGGCGCGGGCATGGCGCAACCGCCGGCCGGCCTGAAGGAGTATCTAGAGTAGAGGGGAGCAATGATGGTAATCGTGTTCGGATCGGTCAACCTGGACCTGAGCGTGGCGGTAGAGCAGGCGCCGCGCGCGGGCGAGACGACTCTCGGCGGCGCGCTCCTGATGGACGGTGGTGGCAAGGGCGCCAATCAGGCGCACGCCGCGCGGCGCTATGGCGCGGCCGTCGCGCTGGCCGGCGCGGTGGGTGAGGACGCCTTGGGCGATAGCGCATTGGTCAATCTGGAACGCGCCGGCGTGCGCCTGGACGCGCTGCGGCGCGTGCCGGGAATGGCCACCGGAGCCGCTCTTATCACGCTCGACGTCCGGGGCGAGAACCGCATCGTGGTGGCGCCCGGTGCCAACGCGGCCGCGCGCGCCGACGATGTGCATGACGCCGACCTGGCGCAGGCGCGGGTGCTCCTGCTGCAGCTCGAAGTTCCATACGAGCAGTCGCGCCAGCTGGCGCGCCGCGCGCGCGTCCACGGTTGCCGCGTGATACTCAACGCCGCGCCGGTCACTACAGGTTGGCGGCCGGACCTGGCCGATATCGACGTCGTCATCGTCAACCGCATCGAACTGCACCAGCTGGCCGACGCCCTCGAGGTAGGGCCGGGCGCGCCCGCGATGCGCGCACAGGCGCTGGCGCGCGCCAGCGCGTGCGAGGTGCTGCTGACCCTGGGCGCCCATGGCGCCATGCTGGCGGCGCCCGACGGGAGCGTGCGCAGCATGAACGGCCACCTGGTGCCAGTGCGCGACACCACCGGCGCCGGCGACACCTTCGCCGGCGTGTTCGCGGCCGCCTGTGCCGAGGGCCAGGACACGACCGCGGCGCTGCGTGCGGCGAATGCGGCGGCAGCCCTGTGCTGCGGGACACGCGGCGCCCAGGCGGCGCAGCCTGACCGAGCCGCCATCGACGCCTTCCTGCAATCGCGCGATAGCAAGAACAAGGAAATCTCATGAGCATGCACGTCATCATTGACTGCGACCCGGGAATCGACGACGCCCTGGCGCTGCTGTTGGCCGCCGGCCTTCAGCAGATCGAACTGCTGGCCGTGACCACCGTCGCCGGCAATCGGCCGGTGGAGGTCACCGCGGCCAATGCGCGCCGCGTGCTCGACCTGGCCGGCTGCGACGAGGTGCCGGTATACGCTGGCGCGGCGCGCCCGTTCGGGCAGCGCGAGGCGCGCTGCAACCTGGTGCACGGCGCGGACGGATTGGGCGGCGTCGAGTTGCCGCAGGCGGGAACAATCCACGCCGGTCCGGCCTCTGTGCATCTGGCGCGGCTGCTGGCGCAGGCGCCAGCCGGGACGATCGACCTGGTCGCGATCGGACCGCTGACCAACCTGGCGCTGTGCGAGATGCTGGCGCCGGGCATCCTGGCGCGGGCGCGCAGGGTGCTGGTGATGGGCGGCGCGCTGCGGGTGCCGGGCAACGTCACGCCGGCCGCCGAATTCAATTTCTACGCCGATCCGGTAGCGGCGCGCATGGTCTGCGAATCCGGCGCCGAGCTGTTGCTGTTTCCGCTCGACGTGACCAGCCAGGCGGTAATGCACGCCGACTGGATCGGCGCGTTCGGATGCGAGGGCAACGCCTGCGGCAGGGCGGCTGGCGCGATGCTGGCGGCCTACGCGCTGCAGGATTCGCTGCTGCACGACGCCTGCCCGGTCGCCTGGCTGGCGCAGCCGGATTTGTTCCGAACCGAGGAGTGCCATGTGCAGGTCGACTGGCGCGACGGCCCGAGTGCAGGCCATGTCCAGGCCTGGTTTGGTGAGCGCGACGATGCGCCAGGGCCGGTCAATGTGCGGGCGGTGACTGGCGTCGACAACGACGCGCTGCTGGCGCTGGTCGCACAGGCGATCGGGACGCTGGCATGAACCATGACGCTTCTGGCAGGGCACTGGCGCGGACACTAGCGCTGTCGTGGGTTGTGCTGTTGGGAGGATGCACGCACGTGCCGCCGAACGACACCGCGCCCACGCTGCGCCTGGTTGGCACTTACCAACTGGCGCCCGACCTACGTGTCGACGGCACGCTCGTCGGCGGCATCTCGGGCATGGACTACGATGCGGAGCGTGACGAGTGGTGGCTGGCCAGCGACGACCGCGGCCAGCATGCGCCGGCGCGCTTGTACCGCGCGCGCATGACATTCAAGGCCGCCGGCATCGAGCTTATGGCGCTGTCTGCGGCCGTGATCCTGCGCCAGCCTGACGGCGCGCGCTATCCGGCATGGGGCACGTCCGGCGTATCTGCCGACATCGAGGCGCTGCGTATCGACCCGCGCGATGGCGCCATCTGGCTTACGAGCGAAGGCGACCGCAAGGCCAAAGTGCCGTCGTTCGTGCGCCGGGTCGATGCTGATGGCCGCCACCTGGGGGAATTGCCTTACCCGGCTGCACTGCAGATCCGGCCCGACTGCGAATGCGGCGGGCGTAGCAACCTGTGTATGGAAGGCATGGCGTTCACGCCGGATGGCGCGGCGTTGTGGCTGGCTCTGGAGGCCCCGCCGATCCAGGACGGGCCGCCACCGGCGCCGGGGCAGGACGCGCTGACCCGCGTCAGCCTGGTCAAGCGCGATGGCTCCATGATGGCGCAATATGCGTACCCGCTGGACGCCGCGCCGGCGCCAGCGATTGTCGGTGGATTCGTCGACAACGGTGTTTCCGAGATTCTGGCGCTGGGTAGCGAGCGCCTGCTTGTGCTGGAGCGTGCCGGACGCCAGCGTGCAGGCAAGCATTTCGATTTCGACGTGCGGCTGTACGAGGTCGACCTGGCGCACGCGAGCCGGCTCGATCCCGCACTGCCACTCGGGCAGCAACTGGACGCGCTGAGGCCTGCGGCCAAGCGCCTGCTGTTCGACAGCGCGCGTCTGCCGCCGGGATGGAGCGACAACTACGAGGCCATGGCATGGGGACCACTGCTGGAGAGCGGCAACCCGGCGCTGGTGCTGGCTTCCGACAACAACTTCAATGGTGGGCCGACCCGCTTCCTGGTGTTCGACATCGGCTCGCCGAATGCTGGGAACCGCAAGGCCGGGGCAGTACGTGATTGACGCTGGCCGCCCCGTGCTCGACCAGCTGGCTGCCGACCTGTGGCGCCCGTACCGGATGCTGGCCTATGGCGACCCGAACGTCGACCTGCTGTTCGCCGTCGATGCGGCGCCAGCTTCTGGCCACAAGATGCTGGGGCGGCGTCTGGGCCGCTTCGCGGGCGGCACGGTGGCCAATGCTGGCTGCGCCGCCAGCGCCATGGGTTGCCGTACCCAGGCGTTTGGACGGATCGGCGACGATGCCGACGCGCCTTTCCTGATGCGGGCCTATGCGCGCCACGGGGTCGATACGAGCCGCGTGCGCGCGGTACCAGGCGCCGAGTCGGCCTGCGCGATGGTGATGATCGAGGCTGATGGCGAAAAGGCGCTGGTGTACGCGCCGCTGGCTGGCTCGTCGTTCGATACGCCCACCCTGGAGGCGGCGCTGTGGGAGAGCGCCTTATTGTATGCAATGCCATACGACTTTGCGGAATATGCGAAGCTGCATGCGCTGGCGCGCGCCGCCGGAACCCTGCTGGCGATCGACGTCGAAGCCGCGATGGCGCAGCGTAGCGGCGATATCGAACGCTTGTTAAACCTGGCCGATATCGTATTCATGAACGAGGTCACCTACCTGAGCGTTTTCGGCCAGGCGCCGGAGCCCGAGCATATGCGTCGATTGCTGGCGCTCGGGCCGCGCGTGCTGGTGGTGACCCGCGGCGCGGCGGGAGCATTGGCGGTCACCCGCTACGCGACGGCGCAGCAGAGCGCGTTTCCCGCCGCGCCGATCGACTGTACCGGCGCGGGCGATTGCTTCAACGGCGCTTTCGTCGCAGCACTGTTCGAAGGCCGGAGTCTGCGCGCCGCCTTGCGCTTCGCCTGCGCGGCGGCCAGCTTTGCGGTATCCAGGCTCGGGGCCCGTGAAGGCATCCCGTCGCGCGCTCAGGTCGATCTACTGCTGGGCGTGCGCGGTTAGCCGGCCCGCCCCGGAACATGGCCGTTCCCGGCCAGGACCGTGCGCGGAGCTTGGAGCGCGGTGGAAAGCGCCGTACATATCAGCGCACGTTGAGGGAATAAGTCCTATGGCCTGATTCGCCCCGGCTTTCATGGAATCCAGTTAGTGTGCGTCAGGTCCAGATAGTCGGGCCGGACCTCGGTAGGACGTAAGATGCATTCATTTGGAAATCATGTGCAGTCCGTATTGGACGATCACACCGCTGACAGTAGTGCCCGGCTCAGCGTTCATCTAGCTCATCTATTTTGGAGCCCGCCGTGTTTGAGTACCGTCATCATGGCGCTCGCATAGTGAACCACTATTTCCGAGTACGATCCACGAGAACGGTTTGAAAGATAATCTTGCAGAGGGTCAGGACGTCATTTGAGCGATCTCAAGCGTCGAAAAGTGCGGTTCTCAGCTAAGTCGTTGATTTTATTAGTACGAATACGGCCTGCAAAGCCGTCTAGGTCGGTTCGACTCCGATCCTCGCCTCCAAATATTAAACGAACGGGCCTCTTTCGAGGCCCGTTTCGTTTTGTCATTTCCGTTTTTGGGAAATTAAATTTACTGAGGGTCGGGCTGCAGGCGTGCTGTTTGTTAGCGGCTTGGCAGGCCGTTGCAGAAAACGCGGGCGCCGGCTCCGGCGCCCGGAAAAAACTACAGGCGTATCAGATCTGCGAGGCGCCGCCGTCAAGGAACAGCTCGATACCATTGATGTAGCCGGCGTCCTGGCTCGCCACGAACGCCACTGCGCGGGCGATCTCTTCTGGCTGTCCAATCCGGCCCACCATGCTGCGACTGCGCAGGAATGCCAGCGTCTCTTCGACATTGTCGGCAAACATGCCGCGCAGTGACTCGGTGTCCACCGGACCGGGACTCACGATATTGATGCGGACGCCAGAAGGCTTGATCTCCTGGATCCAGCTGCGTACCAGATTACGCAGCGCGGCTTTCGATGCGCCATAGACGCTCAGCCCCGGGCCTGGGTCCATCGATGCGGTGGAGCCGATGATCACCACCGAAGCCCCCTGCGGCATCAGCGGCAGTGCGCCCTGGATGGAGAACGTGACCCCTTTGACGTTGGTATCGAAGATGCGGTCGAAATGCGCCTCGGTCAGCTCGCCGAGCACCGCGAGTTCGCCGGTGCCGGCATTGGCCACCAGGACGTCGATGCGGCCGTGGGCTGCTTCAATGTCGCGGTACATCGTGGCCAGTTCATCGAGATTGCCGGTATCGGCCTTGATGGCGGTTACGCTACCGCCAATGGACGCGACCGCGTCGTCCAGTTGCTGCTGACGGCGACCCGTAATGACGACCGTGGCGCCCTGGGTGACCAGATGCTTCGCGATCACGAAACCGATGCCCGACGACCCGCCGGTAACGACGGCAATCTTGCCCTGAAATGACATGTGTTTTCTCCTGTACGAAAGCGTCGGCGACGCTTTATAGCGATCATTACATAAACTCGCGTGGCGGGCAAATTTTTATAGCGATCACTATATTCGATACATGAGGGCCACTCGGCGGCGTTCAGGCAGGCACGGTTGCGGCCGGATCGCCCATGCTGGCGAACTCGGTATTCAGGGCGCCTCCCGCGATCCTGGCGCAGTTGACCAGTTTCTCTTGCGAGTAGCCAAGGCAGGCATAGGAGGAAATGCCGCGCAGGGTCAGCAGCAGGTAGTCAAGGATGCGCTCGACCTCGGAAGCGGGTGCGTGGGCGGCCACATAGGCGCGCAAGAGACCGGTGCCGTATTCGGCCAGTGTCAAGGCGATGGCGGCAGCTTGTTCGTCGTCGGCGCGCATTGCCTCGGTCACCATGCAGCCGGGGCGCTGCGGATCGGCGGTGCAATGCCTTGCCGAGGCAACAAACAGGCCGGTGAGGACATCGGCGGGCGCGCCTGGTTCAGCGAGCAGTTGCTCGAACGGTAGGGAATTGTGCTGGACATAGTGCAGCAAGGTCCGCTCGAACAGTTCCAGCTTGCTGCCATAGGCGGCGTAAAGACTGGGCGGCACGATCCCCAGTGCCTGCGTCAGGTCGGCCACGCTCACGGCGTCATACCCGCGCGCATGAAATAGCACTTCCGCGATTTCGACACCGCGTTCCCGATCGAACGCCGGTCGGCGCTGACGTACTGCCTTCATTCTCTGTTCTCCTCGTCTCGCTCCATGATACCCGCCGCCCGCCGCCCGCGCAATATTTATAGCGACTGCTATATTTTGTTTGCCAGCCGAGCGCATGCACTATATAGTCATCGATACATAAAATTTCAGGCGAAGGATGCCATATGAGTGCGAGCAGCAAAATACTGAGCCCGGCCGGGCCCCTGCAACGACGCACTGGCTCGCTATGGGTGGTGCTGGCCGCCCAGCTGATGTTGACGATGGATTTCCTGATTGTCATCGTGGCGTTGCCGCGTATGCAGTACGACCTGGGCTTTTCCCCGGCCGCTCTGTCCTGGGTGCCGAACGGGTTCGCGCTGGCGTTCGGCGGTCTGTTGCTGCTGGGCGGCCGGCTGGGCGACATGATCGGCCAGGTGCGCGCCTTTCGCGTCGGCCTGGCCGTGTTCGTTGTGGCCTCGCTGTTCGGCGGCCTCGCGCAAACGCCCTCCATCCTGATTCTGGCCCGGGTGCTCCAGGGCGTTGGTGCGGCGCTCGCGGCGCCGAGCGTGCTGGCGCTGGTCATGCTCATGGCGCGCGACGAAGCCGAACGCGCGCGCGGCATGTCCCTGTTCATTGCCGTATCGTCGGTCGGGGCGTCGGCCGGCCTGATACTCGGCGGCGTGCTGACGGAGTTCCTGTCATGGCGCTGGTCGCTCTTGATCAACGTCCCGGTCGGCATCGTCGTCGTGCTGCTGATCAAACACCTGGTCGCCGAGACGGCCGTCAAGCCGGCGCGGCTCGATATCGGCGGCGCCCTCAGCGCCACCTTTGGCTCGGTCGCCGCGGTGTTCGGCTTCATCCACGCCGCCGAAGCGGGTTGGGCGACCTTACCCACCTTGTCGTCGTTCGTGGCGGCCGGCGTGCTGTTTGCCGTCTTCATCAAGATCGAGAGCCGGCACCCGGAGCCCTTGCTCAAGCTGGATCTGCTGCGTAACCGCCACCGGCTCGCCGGCCTGGCAGTGATGGCCCTGATCGTCGGGATGCATTTTTCGATGCTCTTCATGCTGGCGCAGTATCTGCAGCGCGTGCTTGGCCTTGGCCCGCTGATGGCAGGCCTTGCGTATGTGCCGCTCACGGCCACGGTGTTTGTGATCGCGCACTTCGTGCCGTCCCTGGTGGTGCGCTTCGGCACGCGCGCCCTGCTGGTGGCCGGCAGTCTCGTGGTCGGGGCGAGCCTGGCGCTGTTCGCCACCCTGGACGAAAACAGCCGCTATGCGCACGGCGTGCTGCTGCCGCTGCTGGTTCACGCGGCCGGCATCGCGCTAGTGTTTGCGCCCGGCACGATGGCCATCATGCATGCGGTGCCGGAACAGGATGCCGGCTCGGCCTCGGGCCTTTTGCAGATGGACCAGCAAATCGGCGGAGCGCTGGGCATCGCGATCGTCGCCGCCATCCAGGCCGTCGGCGCGCGGCCGGGGCAGGTCATTGCAGGCATGCCGCAAGCCTATCTGGGTGCTGCCGCCATCGCCGTCCTGGCGGCATGTGTGGCATTGGGGTGCGCAGGCCGCGGCGCTGCCGTCATCCGTGCCGAGCGTGCGCAGTAATGGCGGCCCTGGCGCCGCTGTCGATGAAGGCGGCAATTTCGGCATCGACCGCGCTGGCGCAGATGCTGTTCTGGCGAAAGCACCACGGGCCGCCATCTGCGGTGGGTACGCGCCTGACCGTCGTGCGCACGCCGCGTGCGATCAGGTTCATGCCGTATTGCTCCCCCTCGTCACGCAGGGGATCGTCCTGCGACGAGAGGATCAGGGCGGGCGGCAAGTTCTCGAGCCGGCTCGAATGCAGCGGCGAGGCGTAAGGATGGCAGCGCTCGCCGGGGTACGGCACATAACAGCGGTAGCCGGCGGCGCACAGCTCGGCCGCGCCGGCCAGTCGGCCGCTGAGGGCGTTCTCGCGCATCGAGCGGGTGCTCATTGCGCCGTCGAGCATCGGCATGAGCAGAATCTGGCCGGCCAGTGCAGGTCCCCTGCGATCGAGGCAGATCCGGGCCGACGCCGCCGCCAGATTGGCGCCGGCATCGATGCCGGCCACCATCAGCCGGCCGCCATTCCAGCCCAGCCTGCCCTTGTTCCTGCCTGCCCACTGCAAGACGGCGTAGGCGTCCTCCAGTGCAGCGGGAAACGGCCGTTCGGTCGCCAGGGTGTAGCGGGCCGAAAGGATCGCCTGCTGCGGATTGCGTGCGGCGAGCTGGCGCAGGAAGGCGTCGGCGTCGTCCAGGCTGCCGCCGATGAAACAGCCCCCATGAAAATATACGATCAGGCCAGGCCGGCGCGCACCGGCCCATGCGGCACGATACAGGCGCGCAGCCAGCGGCCCGCGTTCGCCCTGGACCGTGATTGGGCGCACATCAACCTGTGCCGGATCGGCTTTCGCATCCTCAATAACCGCATCTGGCGTCATCCATATCTCCTGTCACCTCAAAAGAATCGTTGCAGCAAGATGACGATCATAGGCAGGATGGCAAGCCGGATAAACCCGTCACGACTGGATGGAATATCCATGAATCTGTACGATGGTAGAACGCAATGAACAAACTGCACGCGATGAGCGTTTTCGTCCACGTGGTGCAGGCCAGCGGCTTCAAGCGCGCGGCCGACATCATGCAGATCCCGAAGGCGACGGTGTCGTCGCTGGTCCAGCAACTGGAGACCGATCTGGCAGTCAAGCTGCTGCACCGCACGACGCGCCATACCAGCGTCACGGCCGAGGGCGCAGCGTATTACGAGCAATGCGTGCGCATCCTGGCCGACGTCAGCGCGGTCGAGGAGTCGCTGTCGTTCAACCGCATGCGCTCGGGCGGGCGCTTGCAGGTCGATATCGCCAGCAGCCTGGCGCAGAGCGTGATCATCCCGGCGTTGCCGGAGTTCCTCGATCGCTACCCCGACATCTCCGTGGAACTGGCGTGCGGGGACCGCGAGGCCGACCTGATCGAGGAGGGCGTCGATTGTGCGATCCGCTTCGGCGAGTTGCCTGACTCCGGCCTGATCGCGCGCCGCATCGGCCTGCTCGGCTTTGTCACCGCGGCCACGCCGGCCTACTTATCGAAGCACGGCCGGCCCGTGCATCCGACCCAGCTTATTCATCACCGCTGCGTGGCGTATTTCTCGTCAAGCAAGGCACGCGCCTTCCCGTGGACCTTCGTTCGTGGCGGCGAACGGGTCGACCTGCCGCCGCCGGGGCCGGTGTCCGTCAATGATGCAGGCTCTTATCTGAGCGCCGGCCTTGCCGGCCTGGGCATTGTGCAGTTGCCGGCCTTCCTGATCAATGCTGCCGGCACCGGCCCCATGGAGCTATTGTTCGAAGACTGGCGCAGCGATCCCCTTCCGGTGCACGCGGTTTATCCGCACAACCCGCATATGACGGCCAAGGTCCGGGTGTTCGTCGACTGGATCGTCGAACTTTTTCGGCTGCATCCCGAGATGCAGACAGGCCGTATCGAGGGGCGGCTGTGGTGATGACGGCGCATTTGTCGCGTCCGATGATAAGAATAACGGGACGGTGGATCAAGATGTGAAAACTGGATTGATCATCCAGAAATCTAGACGATTTTCCGCGTGTTACGTCACTAGAATGGCCTCTCTTTTTTTGTTCGCAATCATCCTCACGGAGAGAGTCCATCGCAATGCATCCCGTTTCTTATCCACCGTACGTCCGTACGGCGGCACTGATCGTGCCGCTCGTCTCCAGCGCACTCCTTGCCGCTTGCTCGCCGTCCGCGTCGGCGCCGGCGCCGGCGCCGGCGCCCGTCGCCGAAGTCGGCGTGTTCAAAGTCACCCAGGAAGCGCTGCAGATGACGGTCGAACTGCCTGGTCGCACCACAGCGTTTCAGGTGGCCCAGGTCCGGCCCCAGGTCAGCGGCCTGATCGAAAAGCGCCTGTTCGTCGAGGGTGCCGACGTCAAGGAAGGCAGCGCCTTGTATCAGATCGATCCCGCCCTGTATCAGGCGAGCGTGAATTCGGCCAGGGCTGCGCTGGACAAGGCCCGGGCAAATCTGATGACCAGCGGCCCGACGCTGGCGCGTTATCAGGAACTGGTCGAGATCGAAGGCGTCAGTCGCCAGGATCTCGAGGTCGCACTTGCCGGCGACGCCCAGGCCAGGGCCGATGTGGCGGCGGCGACGGCGGCCCTGGCCGAGGCCGATATCAAGCTCCGATACACCCACGTCTATGCACCGATCAGCGGCCGCATCAGCCGTTCGATCGTGACGCCCGGCGCGCTGGTGACGGCCAACCAGGCCGAGCCGCTCACCACCGTGCAGCAACTCGATCCGATCTACGTGGACGTGACGCAGTCGAGTGAAGACCTGCTGCGCTTCAGGCGCGACGTGGCCAACGGCGGCTTGAAGCAGTCGGGGCAGGTCAAGGTCAGCCTGCGCCTGGCCGACGGCAGCATGTACGCCGAGGCGGGCACGCTGCAGTTTTCGGAGATGACGGTGGATCCGGGCACTGGCAATGTCACATTGCGCGCGTTGTTCCCGAATCCCCGCCACGACCTGCTGCCGGGGATGTTCGTACGCGCCATCGTCGATGCGGGCGTGGACGAGAGGGCCATCGCCGCACCGCAGCAGGGTGTCACCCGCAACCAGAAGGGCCAGCCCACTGCGTTGATCTTGACCAGGCAGGGCAAGGTGGAACAGCGCACGCTGGTCACCGGCGGCACGCTGGGGGACCGTTGGCTGATCAAGTCCGGCCTGGCCGCCGGTGATTTGCTGATCGTCGAGGGCCTGCAGAAAATCAAGCCGGGCGATTCCGCCAGGGCCGCCCAGCTTGCCAAGAGCGCCCACTAAGGAGCACATTCATGTCCCGTTTCTTTATCGATCGCCCGATCTTCGCTTGGGTGATCGCGATCGTCATCATGCTTGCGGGCGTGCTGGCGATCCTTGGCTTGCCGATCTCGCAGTATCCGAACATCGCGCCGCCATCGATCTCCATCGCCGGCTCCTACCCGGGCGCCTCGGCCAAGACGGTCGAAGACGCTGTCACCCAGATTATCGAACAAAAGATGAAGGGGATCGACGGTTTGCGTTACATGAGCTCGTCGAGCGACTCGACCGGCGGCCTGATTATCACGATGACGTTCCGCGCCGGCACTAACCCCGACATTGCCCAGGTACAGGTGCAGAACAAGCTGCAGCTGGCCACGCCGCTGTTGCCGGCCGCCGTGACGCAACAGGGCCTGGTGGTCACGAAGGCCACCAAGAATTTCATCATCGGCATCGGCTTTGTCTCCGAAGACGATTCGATGAACCAGGCTGACATCGGCGACTACATCACGTCCAGCGTGCTCGATCCGATCAGCCGCGTCGAAGGCGTCGGCGACGTGACCAATTTCGGTTCGCAGTACGCGATGCGGATCTGGCTCGAGCCGGCCAAGCTGCAAAGCTATCAGCTGACACCGGTCGATGTGATCGCAGCGCTGTCGGCGCAAAACGCCGAAGTGTCGGCTGGCGAGCTGGGCGGCGCGCCTTCGGTCGCGGGCCAGCAACTCAATGCCACCGTGTCGGCCCAGAGCCGCCTGCAGACGGCCGAGCAGTTTGGTGCGATCCTCCTGAAAACTGCCGCCGGCGGCGCCTCGGTGTACCTGCGTGACGTGGCGCGCATGGAGCTGGGGCGTGAGAACTATTCGATCGTGGCGCGCCTGAACGGCAAGCCGGCCTCCGGCATGGCGCTCAAGCTGTCCACCGGCGCCAACGCCCTGGCCACCGCCGATGCCGTCAAGGCGCTGATCGCCAGCATGGAGAAGGACTTCCCGAAAGGCCTCAAGGCCATCGTCGCGTTCGACACCACGCCGTTCGTCGAACTGTCGATCCACGAAGTCGTCAAGACCCTGATCGAGGCGGTGGTACTGGTGTTCCTGGTGATGTATCTGTTCCTGCAGAACCTGCGAGCCACCCTCATTCCCACGATGGCGGTGCCGGTGGTGCTGATGGGGACGTTCGCGATCCTGTCGGCGCTGGGCTATTCGATCAACACCCTGACCATGTTCGCCGTGGTGCTGGCCATTGGCCTGTTGGTCGACGACGCCATCGTGGTGGTGGAAAATGTCGAGCGCGTGATGACGCAAGAGGGGCTCTCGCCGCTCGAGGCGACGCGCAAATCGATGGACCAGATCAGCGGTGCGCTGGTGGGCATCGCGATGGTGCTGTCGGCGGTGTTCGTGCCGATGGCCTTCTTCAGCGGCTCGACGGGCGTCATCTACCGCCAGTTCTCGATCACGATCGTCTCGGCGATGGTGTTGTCGGTTCTGGTTGCGATGGTATTTACGCCGGCGCTGTGCGTCACGCTGCTCAAACCGGTCGCCAAGGGACATGCGGCGGCAAGCACCGGCTTTTTCGGCTGGTTCAATCACGGGTTCGATCGCAGCAACGTCAAGTACCAGGGCGTGGTTGCGTCGATGCTCCGTCGCAGCGGCCGTTCATTGATCGTGTATGGGGCGATCCTGTTGGTGATGACAATCGTCTTCCTGCGTCTGCCGGCCTCGTTCCTGCCCGAAGAAGACCAGGGCATCCTGTTCAGCCAGATCCAGTTGCCGGCAGGCGCCACCCAGGAGCGCACGATCAAGGTCGTCGAACAGGTCGAACAGCATTTCTTGCGCAATGAGAAAGATCTGGTTGCCTCGGTGTTCACGGTGGCCGGCTTCAGCTTCAGCGGCAACGGCCAGAACACGGGCCTTGCCTTTGTACGGCTCAAGGACTGGTCGGAGCGCCGGGGCGCCGACAAGCGTGTCGACGCGATCGTCGGCCGCGCAATGGGCGCCTTCGCTCAGATCAAGGATGCGATGGTGTTTGCCTTTGCGCCGCCGGCAGTGCTGGAGCTGGGTAATGCCTCGGGCTTCGATCTGCAGTTACAGGACACCGGTGGCGTGGGGCATGCGGCGCTGATGGCGGCGCGCGACCAGATGCTCGACCTGGCGTCGCGCAGCGAGGTACTGTTCGCGGTGCGGCCCAATGGCCAGGAGGACACGCCGCAATACAAGATCACGGTCGACCAGCAGAAAGCGGTTGCACTCGGGTTGCAGGTAGCCGATGTCAACCAGGTGCTCAGCGCCGCCTGGGGCAGCGCCTACGTCAACGACTTCATCGATCGGGGACGGGTCAAGAAGGTGTACGTGCAGGGCCAGGCCGCTTCGCGCATGGCGCCGGAAGACTTGAGCAAATGGTTCGTGCGCAATGCCGATGGCGGCATGGTGCCGTTTTCGGCCTTCACCACGGGAGAATGGATCTTCGCGTCGCCACGGCTGGAACGGTATAACGGTCTGCCGGCGGGCGAAATTCTGGGCCAGGCCGCGCCCGGCCGCAGCTCCGGCGAGGCGATGGTGGAAATCGAAAAGCTGGCGGCGCGACTTCCGCCGGGGATCGGCTACGAATGGACCGGCTTGTCGGTCGAGGAACGCGATTCCGGTTCGCAAACCGCGCAGTTGTACGCAATCTCGATCCTGGTCGTGTTCCTGTGCCTGGCCGCGCTGTACGAAAGCTGGTCGATTCCATTTTCGGTACTGCTGGTGGTGCCGCTTGGCGTGGTCGGCACCGTGGTGGCCACATTTGCGTTCGGCCTGTCGAACGATGTGTATTTCCAGGTCGGCCTGCTGACCGTGGTTGGCCTCTCCGCCAAGAATGCCATCCTGATCGTGGAATTTGCCAAGGACTTGCAGGAACAGGGTATGGAGCTCAAGGCGGCGACGTTGTACGCAGTCAAGATGCGCTTGCGCCCGATCCTGATGACGTCGATCGCCTTCGGCCTGGGGGTGCTGCCGCTGGCGATCAGCAGCGGCGCCGGTTCCGGCAGCCAGAATGCCATCGGTGTCGGTGTGCTGGGCGGAATGCTGTCGGCCACCTTCCTCGGCATCTTCTTCGTTCCCTTGTTCTTTGTACTGGTGCGCGGCTACTTCAGTCGACGCAAGGCCACCCCCGCACCATTGCCAATGGAGAATCATTAATCATGCATCAATCCTTATTGACCCTGGCCGCGCTAGCGCTGCTGGGTGGTTGCAATCTCGCGCCGCTGTACGAGCGCCCGGTCGCGCCTATAACACCAGCCTGGCCTGCGGGCGAGGCCTACAAGGGCGTGCCGGCAGGCCAGGCAGGGGCGCGGCCGGTCACCTTCATCGAGTGGCGCGACTACTTCGCCGACGCCCGCTTGCGTAGGGTGATCTCGCTGGCTCTTGCGAATAACCGTGACCTGCGCGTCTCGGTGGCGAATATCGAACGTGCGCGTGCCCGATACGCCATCAGCAGCGCACCGTTGCTGCCGACAGTGTCGGCGACAGTGAGCCAGGACGCGCTGCGCACGCCGCGCAGCTTGAGCGCGGTCGGCGAGAGCTACACCAGTCGCCAGTACAACGGCGCTTTGACGCTGGCCGTGTACGAGCTGGATTTTTTCGGCAAGGTGCGCAATGCATCCGAGGCCGCCCTGCAGACTTATCTGAGCACTGAGGAAGCGCGCCGCACACAACAAATCAGCCTGGTTGCCGAAGTCGCCAATGCCTGGGTGAACCTGACGGCCGACCGGCAGCGCCTGAAACTGGCGCAGGAGACGCTGGCCAGCCAGCAAACCACGTATGAGCTGAGCCGGCGCCGCTTCGCCGCTGGCGCCACGTCGGGCGTCGATATGTACGACGCCCAAACCAGTGTGGAGACGGCGCGCAACGACGTAGCCACGTATACCGCGCAAATCGCGCTCGACCAGAACGCGCTGACGCTCCTGGTGGGCGGCCCGGTGCCAGCCAATCTGCTGCCCGAGGGTGAACCGGTGGCGGTGGCTGCAATCCAGGCGCTGCCGACCGGCCTGCCGTCGGACTTGCTGCGCGACCGGCCCGATGTGCAACAGGCCGAGCGCGCGCTGCGCGCGGCCAACGCTAATATTGGCGTGGCGCGCGCTGCCTTCTTTCCCAGCATCGCGCTGACGGCATCGGGCGGCAGCGCCAGCCGTGACCTGTCCGGCCTGTTCAAGGCCGGGTCGGGAGCATGGCACTTCGCGCCCCAGGTCAACCTGCCCATTTTCGATGGAGGCGTCAACCGTGCGAACCTGGACATCGCCAGGGCCGAACGCGCGATCACACTGTCGCAGTACGAAAAAGCGGTCCAGGTAGCGTTTCGCGAAGTGGCCGATGCGCTGGCCATTCGCGGCACCATCGATGCTCGTCTGAGCTCGCAGCAGGCACTGGTCGAGGCGGCAGAAAGGAGCTTCAGGATCAACGACGCGCGCTACCGCAAAGGCGCCGATACCTACTTGAATGCCCTGGTATCGCAGCGCGCGCTGTATGCGGCGCAGCAGGGATTGATTTCGGAGCGCTTGAGCCAGACGAGCAACGCCGTCAGTCTGTACAAGGTGCTGGGCGGGGGCTGGCAACCGGAGAGTGGTCGGCCATAGGGGGATCGGGTGGAGTCCCCGGCCTGAGCCGGGGCGACGCCATGATGCAGGCGTGGTACGGCCGGACTACCAGGGCTGCCTGCCGTGACTGCCGAAGAATCCGGCAGTCGGCCCTTCCTGGTCGATCAGCGCCATACGGATCGCGGTCGCGGCGCCTTCTTCCGTCGTGAGAACGCCAGTGTTGCCGTTCAGGTCGGTCTGCACATTACCCGGCTCGACGGCATTGACCTTGACGCCGAACGGTTCGAGTTCCCTGGCAAAGGACACGGTCGCGGCATTGAGGGCGACCTTCGAGGCCGTGTAGGCCAGCAGGTTGACGCTCGAATAGATCGAGGTCGGGTCGGTGATCAGCGCCAGCGAGCCGACGCCGCTACCCATCATGACCACGCGCGCCTGCCGCGCTGCCTTGAGCAGGGGAGTGAAGGCTTGCGTGACCCGGATCGGGCCGAACAGATTGACTTCAAACGTCGCCTTGGCGTCCTCCATCCGCACTTCGCTCGGCGGCGTGGCCGGGGCGACGATGATGCCCGCGTTGTTGACCAGCACATCGAGTGCGCCGGTGTGATCGCCGACGATCCCGGCCGCGCGTTGCACGCTGGCGTCGTCAGCCACATCGATCTCGAGCAGGCGGACGTCCAGGCCTTCCGCCTGCAGGCAGCGTACCGCTTGTTCGCCCCGCACGCGGTCGCGCGCACCCATCCAGACCGACATGCCGGCCTGTGCCAATCCTCGGGCGATGGCCAGGCCGATACCCTTGTTGGCACCGGTGACCAGTGCCTGCCGCTTGTGGGTCATCGTACGCCTCTCAATTGGCCGCGCCAGCGGCAGGGGCGACATGGTGGCTAACATCGCCGAACAGATGGGGAACGACCTCGCGCGATGCGAACCGCCAGGCGCCGTCGTGCAGTTCGAACGTGTCGACATAGCGGCCGGTGCAGATCGGTTGCAGCGGCAGCCCCGGGGCTTCCTGGTGGACGGTGAAGTAGCTGACGGACCTGGCGCTGGTGCTGCTGTCGATCTCGATCAAGACATTCGATACCGAATGCCAGGTCCGTGGCGTGTTGTCGGCGTGGTACTGGAGGTTCGTGCGCAGGAAGTGCGCAATGCTGTCGCCGCCGCTGACATAGGCGTCGATGACCTTGAGCCGGGTGTGCGCCAGAAGCTCCGCGTTTGCATCGACATTGCCATCGTCGAGGTTGTGCGCATACTGTGCGAGTAGACGACGGATTGCGCTTTCGATGACGAGGCGGTCGATGCCGGTTGGGGTAGTGTGAATGGACATGCATATCCTTGGTTATGATCTATTATAGCGATCGCTATAATTCGATCACTATAGGCGATGACCAGGTGCGATGCAAGCGATATATAGCGTTCGCTATTATCGTGGGCGTGCCGGCGCCCTATGCCCGAGCGACAACGACGGCGCATGTCTCGCCGATCTTCGATGAATCTTGATTTGCCAGGCAGATGCCCGCTGGACGTGCATGGTCCAGTCAAGCGCCCCGGAGTAGCTGCGCGGCTTGCGCCAGGTCCTTGGAGGGAGGGAGGCCGAACAAGCGCGCATATTCCCGGCTGAACTGGGTCGGGCTTTCGTAACCGACGCCGAAGGCGATCGATGTCGCGCTGCCTTGCCCCGAGATCAATTGTGATCGTGCATGTAACAAGCGGATGCGCTTTTGGTATTGCAACGGGCTCAGGGCCGTCACGGCCTTGAAGTGGCGATGAAACGCCGACACGCTCAATGCCGCCATTTCCGCCAGCGTCTCTACTCTCATCGGCTGAGAAAAATTGCGACGTATCCAGTTAATTGCTATGGAAATACGTGAAAGCGCCGTGTCTGGAGAAGCGATGTCCCGCAACATCCAGCCGAGCGGTCCCTGAAGTACGCGGAACAGTATCTCCCTTTCATAAGCCGGAGCGAGCACCGGAATTTCCTCGGGCCGGTCAATCAAGCGCAGCATCCTGACCCAGGCGTCGAGCAGTTCCCGGTTAACCGGCGCGACCGAGAAACCTGAACATGGCTGCATGCCGCCTGTCTGCGGCGGCGCGTCGTGGATAAGGGCAGCGGCGATGGCCGGATCGAGCGTCAGGCTGACGGCGAGGTAGGGCTCGCCCGTCGCTGCAGGATGAACGGACCCGATGGCCGGGAGATCCACGGACATGACGAAGTAGGTTGCCGGGTCATAGTGGAGGGTGCGCTCGCCTACCGTCATCGTTTTTGATCCGGTGAGGATCAAGTTGACCATGGGGGCGTAGACAGCCGCAAGGGCGTGTTCGGGAATTTCTCCCTGAACCATGGCGACACGGGGTATGCCGGTTTCGGTACGGCGATTCTCGGCCCGGGCGGCGAGCACTCTCAGTTCCTGCAATTGCTGTTCCATAGTCCCACACTAACATCGGCCATTCTGGCCTGCAATGGAAAAGCAGAAATAGGCAAGCATCGGGCAGAAAATGACCGGCGCCCGGTAGTCGGCAGTCCTATCATCGACTCACCACAAACACTGGAGAAATTCATGAAGATTGTGATCGTAACGGGAAGCAGCCGCGGCCTCGGGGCCAGCACGGCACTCGAATGCGCCAGGCGCGGGATGGGTGTGATCGTCACCTATAACGGCAGTCCAGAAAAAGCGAGCGAGGTGGCTGAGGCCATTGCCGCGATTGGCGGGAAAGCCGCCGTTCTGCAGCTCGACGTCGGCGACAGCCAATCGTTTCCGGATTTCTGCAAGGCTGTCTCGACGCAGCTCGAGGCTGTCTGGCAAAGGGAAACATTCGACGCTCTGGTCAATAACGCCGGGTATGGGCTGTATGCCCCGATCGCCGATGTCACGGAGGAGCAGTTCGACGGATTGTTCAACGTCCATCTCAAAGGTCCTTTTTTCCTGACGCAGGCACTCCTTCCGCTCATGGAGGCCGGCGGCCACGTGATCAACGTCACCAGCGCGACGAGCCGCGTCGCCACTGCAGGCGTTGCGCCTTACGCCGCCTTCAAGGGCGGCCTGGAGGTTCTCACGCGTTACATGGCCAAGGAATTCGGCGCGCGCGGAATACGGGCGAACTCGGTCGCTCCGGGCGCCATCCGCACGGAGCTTGGCGGCGGCTTGAACAAGGAGTTCGAGGCGCTACTTGCAGATCAGACAGCACTCGGCCGGGTTGGCGAGCCGGAAGAGATTGGCGGTGTCATCGCCGGTTTGCTGTCAGACGAGAACCGCTGGATCAATGCTCAGAACATCGAAGTGGCTGGCGGGTACATTATCTGAACAAGGAGACGACATCATGCTCGACCACGTTTTTCTGTCCGTTAGCGATATCGCTCGCTCGGTCGCCTTCTACGAGAAGGTACTCGCTCCCCTCGGCATCGCGCACGTGATCGACTACGACGGCCGACAGGGCCCGGCCGGCCATCCCGATCTCAAGGGTTTCGGCGCGAATGGCCGCGTGTTCTTCTGGCTCCGCGCCGGCACGGTGGACGGGCGCGCCGCGCACATCGGCTTTGTCGCCGGTGGCAAGGATGCGGTCGATGCAGCCTTCGCGGCGGCAATCGCTGCGGCTGCCACCGAGATCCACCCGCCCGGCCCGCAACTGCACTACGACCCGCGCTATTACGCGGCCCAGGTTCGCGACCCCGACGGCTACAGTCTCGAATTCGTCTACAAGGAATGGCAGCATTGATATGAAAAAACTGATGATTTATGGTGCGACCGGCTACACCGGGCGCATGGCGGCGGAACATGCAGCGGCGGCGGGTACTCCGCTGATCGTGGCAGGACGCAATGAAGCGGCCCTTTCAACGCTCGCTGCAAGTCTCGGCGTGGAACACCGGGTATTCCCCCTGGAAGACATCGCTGCGGTCGATCGATCGTTCAGCGGTGTTGGTGTCCTGCTCAACTGCGCGGGACCGTTTTCGACGACTGCCGATGTTCTCATGAGAGCCAGTATTCGCAATGGCGTGCATTATCTCGACGTCGCGGCAGAACTCGACAGCTATCGCCTGGCGGAAAAGCTGGACGGGCAGGCCAGGGCCGCGGGCGTGATGCTCCTGCCGGGCAGCGGTGGCAGCGTTGCGATGCTCGGTTGTCTTGCCGGCCACGTCGTCGCAAGAATCAACGGCCCCTCCAGCATCAGGGTGGGCATGCACGTTTCGGGCGGCCTGTCGCGCGGCTCGGCCGTCAGCGCGATGGGCAGCGTGACCGCCGAAACCCTTGCACGCGTCGGCGGCGCGCTCGTTGCGCGAAGCGCCGGGGCGGTGACGAAACTCGACTTCGGCAAGGGACCAGTCGACTGCTTCCAGGTAACGCTTCCCGATCTCATCACGATCTGGCGCGCCACAGGAGTTCCTGACATCGAAGCGTTCGTCCACCTGACAGGCTCCGGATTTCCGCAGGGTGACCTGGCGGCGCTTCCGGATGGACCAGGTGAGCTGGAGCGGAAGGCAAACCGCTATCAGGCAGTTGTCGAGGCTAGCGATTCAGACGGAAATATCGTGCGGTCGATCCTCGATACGGTCAACGGCTACACCTTCACGGCCATTGCGGCCGCAGAGGCAGGTCGCCGCGTTCTGATGGGCGAGGATCGCCCTGGATTCCAGACGCCTGCGCTACTGTTCGGCAATGGTTTTGCCGAGACCATTGCGGATACGACCATCATCGACGTTCAAGGGTAGTCATGGACAAGATTGTCGATACATTCATCAAGACCGCCAACGCCTTCGACGTCGAAGGAACGTTGGCACTGTTCGGTTCGAAGGCCGTGATCGAGGACGCTTCGGTCGGGGAAGCCTTTGCAGGGACCGAAGGCGTCCGTCGTTATCTGCAGGAGTTTTTTGTCGGCTATGAAACCATGAGCAAGTTACTCTCGCTTGAACGGATGGGCGATTGCTCGGCCATCGCGCGTATGGATTTCACCGGTAACTTCGGACATGAGATCGGGTCTCTCTGCATCAGGATCGACAGAGCGGGCCTGATCGACCGCATCGAAGCGGATCTCGAATAGTAACCTCAGCGCATGACACCGCAGCCAGGTTAGACGGATGCAGCTTATGCCCACAGGCCTGCCCCTGGCCGTAGTGCCAGGGGTATTGGTCAGCGAAAGTGCGGGCCGCCGTAGAATTTCCTGATTTCCTCGACGATAAGCCCTGCACGTTCTTCGACCAGCCAGTGCCCGGCGCCAGGGGCGTCGATGCCAGTGGCCAGCGGCGCGGCGTCGCGTACGGCGGCCAGCAACACATCGAACAAGGCAGACTGTGTCACGATCCGGACCGGAATCGCCAGTTTGTCCTCCATCGCCTTCCTGTTCGCCAACTCATCGGCTGGCCATGCCCGATACCACTCCATGCCGTTGCGCCAGACGCCGGGGCGCGAGTAGACGCGCGCATACTCATCAAGCTCTTGCAGCGAGATCGCTCCAGGGTTGGGCGTCAAGGCGTCGAAAAAATACTGCAGGAACTGCCTCTCCCTGCCTTCGACCAGAATCTCCGCCAGCGGCTTTTGCTGGAAAAACGAGAAGTGGAAGGAAAGCGGCTTGAGCTTCTCGAAACTCAGTGATTTTCCCACGACGGGAAAATCCATGAAAAACAGTCCTTCGACGGCGTCCCTGTATCTGGCGGCAAACGCAAAGGCCAGGCTCGAGCCAAAGTCATGCGCGACCAGACGCAGCGCACGAACCCGCCCAAGATGCTCCAGCAGGCCACGCAGGTAACGCGCCAGCTCGAATTTTTAGAAACTGTGGATCTCGCCAGTCGTGTCGCCGAGGCCCGGCAAGTCGATCGCGATCACCGTGTGATCGGAGAGAAAGTGCGGCAGGATCGCCTTGAATTCGTACCAGCTTTGCGGGAAGCCGTGGAAGAAGAGCAGGGTACGAGGACCTTGTCCGCCAATGACATAGTGCATCTGCAGGCCGTCCACGGTATGAAAGCCGTGGCTGAACCGTCGATTGAATTCGTCGTCGTCGCGAGTCGCCGCGTCGTAAAGAGTAGATAAGGGGGGCTCGGATCCGGCATGCAGGGGCGCGCCGGGCGCAAGGGGTTGCACGGACTCGGAGACGAGAGAGGGTAAGTGTTTGGAAGCATCGGTCATGTGTCGATTCCTGTCGATATCAAGTCGTGGTATATGCCGGGTCGAGCCGCAGCAACTATTTGTAGCGATCACTAATTTTTTAACGCGATGTTTGTAGTAATCGCTAAAGCGTGTATTATAGCGTTCACTATAAATAACCAAGGAAAAAATATATGGATTTTCACCTTAAGCAGAAAATCGCGGTCGTCACTGGCGGCAGCAGCGGGATCGGATTCGCGATCGCCAAGCAATTGGCCGCCGAAGGCGCCGTCGTCGTCGTTACCGCCAGGCGTCAGGATGCCTTGGACAAGGCGGCGGCTGCGATTGGCGGCTCCGCGGTCGGATTCGCGGCCGACGTAGGACAGGCGGCCAGTCTAAAGGCGCTCTACGCGCAAGTGCGCGAGCGATTCGGTCGCATTGATGTCTTGATTGCGAACGCCGGAGGAGGTGTCCATGCCCCATTGGGACAGATCACCGAAGACCAGATGGATCAGCAGTTTTCCACGAACGTCAAAGGCGTCGTGTTGACGGTTCAAGAGGCGTTGCCACTTCTCGGGGCCGGTTCGAGCGTGGTGATCGTCGGTTCAAGCGCTTCGATGGACCCCGGTCCGACCATGAGCATTTATGGAGGGACAAAAGCGGCTATCCGCAACATGGTACGCAGCTGGGTCGCGGAATTGAAGGGCTCGGGTATTCGTATCAATCTGCTCAGCCCCGGCCCGACGAACACTGAATCGCTACGAACAGCATTTGGCGAGCATGCCGAGGAAGGCCTGGCCTTCCTGCGTGATAAAAGCCCGCTGGGACGGATTGGCGAGCCGGAAGAAATCGCTTCGGCCGTCGCATTCCTGGCCAGCGACGCCGCGAGCTATATCAACGGCGTCGAACTTTTTGCCGACGGTGGCGCGTCGCAAACCTGATTCGTTCTCGCTCAGGCGGCACGGTCGACGGGAGCTCGCGCAGCGGCTCCCGCTTGCCTGTGCAGCGTTATTCGGGTGGATCGGTCCATCAGCACGTACCTGAGCCCCGGCCGCAGCAATACTTTTTTATCCATTTATCTACCAATCGGTTGGTAGGTAATCAATAAGGAAAGACATGCCTCTTTATCCTCGTCTGACTCGTTTGGCCACCGCTGGCGCTCTTGTCCTTCCGCTGTTGTCGATGAGCGGTTGCGGCTCCGGTGATGTCCATGCCGCCGCACCGGTCGCCGACGTGACCGCCATCCTGGTGCACGGCGCCTGGGCGGATGGTTCCAGCTGGTCTCGTATCACGCCGCTGCTGCAAAGCAGGGGGATCAAGGTGATGGCCGTCCAGCTGAACCGCAATAGCTTGCGTGAAGACGCGCTCATCGTGCGGCGCGCCATCGAGGCCCAGACCGGCAAGGTGGTCCTGGTCGGCCACTCCTACGGTGGTTCGGTAATAACCGAGGCGGGCGGCGACGGCAAGGTCGGCGCACTGGTTTACGTCGCCGCGTTTGCGCCGGGCGATGGCGAGTCGATCAGCGACCTGATCAGCCCGTATCCGCCCGGGGCCTGGCAGGCCGGCCTGGTCGCCGACTCTGCCGGATACCTGCGGCTCGACCCCGGCACCTACGCCACCTACTTCGCCAGTGACCTGCCGAAGGCCGAAGCGGCCGTGCTGGCGTCGTCCCAGGGGCCGCTGCTTGGCAGCGTGCTGCAGGACAAGGTAACCAACGCGGCGTGGAAGACCAAGGCTTCGTACTGGGCCCTGAGCAGCAAGGACCAGATGATCCCGGCCGCCCTCCAGCAGGGTGAGGCGGTACGTATCAACGCCAGGGTCACCACGATCGATGGTGGGCATACCGAGCTGCTGTCCCATCCGAAGGAAGTGGCGGCAGTGATCCTGGATGCTGTGGATCGCTTGCAGTAATTGACCTGCGGCGAGTTGAATAGCCCCGGGTAGCGCTGCTTTAGTGATTGCTACAGATTGTCGTATAATCCCAGTTCCGATACGTCATCAGGATTGTCATGGTCAGAAAAAAAGAACTGGTAGAGGAGCTTGACGCTGCCGGTACAGCGAAGAGCAGGCCGTCACGTCGCGCATTCGATCGCGAGGCGGGAGTTGCCATCGCCAAGGAGCTGTTTCACGAGCACGGGTACGATGCCGTGGGTGTGGCCGAACTCACCCGGGCACTCGATATCAATCCACCCAGTCTGTATGCAGCATACGGAAGCAAGGCAGGATTGTTCGAGCGTTGTCTTGCCGTGTACGTCGATGAAGCAAGTTTGCCGAGCGCCGGGATATTGGTGCCTGGTCGGCCCTTGATTGAAGGGGTCAGCGAGCTCATCATGCGCGCAACCGACATCTACAGCAAATCCAAGACCAAACGTGGCTGCATGGTCACCGAAGGCATGCGGGCGGACGATCAGGAAGCCCGGATGTTGGCTAAAACGCATGGGGACGCGGCCGCTGCATTTATTGAGCGCTTCATTTCGCAGCACGACCCGAAGCATGCGAGGGTTTTGGCAGATTATGTTGTGATCACGCTAAGGGGGCTTTCGGCGACGGCGCGGATGGGGCTTTCTCGCCCACGCTTGCGGGCGGCTGCGACACTTGCCGCCAAGTCATTCGAGGCGCTTTTGTTATCAAAGGGGGTAGGTAAACATGAGCTTGATCGACCACATTGAATTCGCAGTTCGAGATGCAGAGGTCTCGCGGCTCTTCTACGAGCGGGCGCTCGCGCCGCTTGGATTTGAGCTGATAATAACCGTTGGACCAGAGCGCACCCGGACGGGGGGCAGCCGCCATGGCCTGGGTACGGACGGTTACCCCTGTCTCTGGTTGCATGACGGCGAATTGCACGGAAAAGGAACTCATGTTGCGTTCGCAGCAGAAGACCGTTCTCTCGTCGATGCCTTTTATCAAGCAGCATTGGCGGCAGGAGGACGCGACAATGGTGGGCCAGGCATCCGCAAGCATTATCATGCGAATTACTATGCTGCGTACGTGCTTGACCCCGATGGTGTTAATGTTGAAGTCGTGTGCCAGAAACCCAGCTGATCGGCGTAGAGGAAGTATGAACGAATAGAATGGCGGCTGAATGGAGCCGCCTTTGTAGAGACGAACAAGTTTGGATACTGTCGTTGCTGCGCCGAATAGATCAAGTAGCGCTCTGGCGTTTTGCATACAATTCTTGACATTGCTTTTAATACGGGTTTGCACAGGGTCAGAACTTCGATTGAGCGACCTCAAGCGGTGAAAAATGCGGTTCTCGGCTAAGTCTTTGATTTTGCTAGTGAGAATACGGCCTGCAAAGCCGTCTAGACGGGTTCGACTCCCGTCCTCGCCTCCAAATATTAAACGAACGGGCCTCATTTGAGGCCCGTTTTGTTTTAATTGTCCATATAAATTCAAAATAAAATTTTGCGGCTGTCGAGCCAAAGCCGATAGTTGTCGTCAGCGGCCTAGCGGGCCGCTGCAGATAGCTCAGCAGAGCATCGTAGCTAGGCTTTAGAGCGTTCAGGTGTACTTGAGTTTGTTCCGCCATGGGTTTACCCGATGAAACTTAAGAAGTACCTCAGTTCTGAATTTCACGGAAACAAGCGAAAACATCGTGTTGCCATACTACACGATTCGATGCCTCCCGCAGTAGCAAAGGGCCGTTGGGTACCAGAAGCCATGGCAATACTACTTGTGCTATGTATCTGGAGAAGTCATACGTTCGCATCAGCGGACAAGTCCAGCACATCCACAACGCCATCCAGCATGACTCACGTAAACCCGCGTCCATGGAAGCCGGGGCGATTCAGATAGGTTTAATGCCCATGCGGTCCCTCAATCGTTTGTGCATCGACCGCATCGTATTGTTTGTGCGTTCCGACGAACTTCACAAAAACGATCCCGTAGGGGTAGTTGATGGATGTAACCAGCCGGTACTTGTTGCAGGCGATGTTAAAGATAACGCGTCCGGTGCGCTCCGCTCGCCGAAGGCGCGCCATGCCGAACAGTTTCAGGTGGTCTAACCTGTCGTGGGGTGGTTCAGCATGGGGTGCTGTCTCATGGCCGCGCGAGCGCCTTGATGGCGCACCCGGACATTAATTGTAAACGGTTTATATCATTTATTTCCGGATCAAGGTGACTGGTGCGATTGTTCGCACCGTGCACGTTCTCAGGCCCGGGCCGGTCGAGCGTGCGCTGCATGCGTTGCGGCTGCAGATCGAGCCGTACTTGCATGGCCCGCACGCTCACCAACTCATTGCGCCGTGTTTGAGGGCCCGCGGGCGCAGCCTCCCTCAAGGAATTCCATGCCGTCGCGCCCGCCGGGGGGGCAACGCCGAGGCAGCTGTGAAACGCTGGCCGGGGACGGCGTCGCTGCTTGCCGCCCGCGACCTCAAGGCGTGCTCCGGTATGCAAGTGGGGGGTCATCCGGCTCATGCAGGAAACGCATAGCAGAGATGCCGAACTTCATGTTGCATGATGGCATGGCAATATGGAATTATCTAGAACATAACTTCTAAAAGCCTGAGTTTGGCGACTAAAGACAGGAGACTGACCCGTGCCCACAATAGCATTCCGCGCGTCCCATGCGGCTGAATGCCGTTCCTGATCGTCCGCTTCACCGTTTCTCGTTTCACCTGCCAGTCGCAGCCGAGACCACGCAGATGGTCTGCGACAACCTGCACGGCAAGCGGCCGGTGGCATTCGGCCACCTTATCCGGTCGGTGCAGGATATGACAAGAATGGAGATAGTATGAAGAAGTCAGTAGCTGGCATGGCCGCACTGCGCATCCACCCTCGCCCTGGCACCAGCCGGACCGCATGCGCCAGCTGCCGGCGGCCGCCCGGAGACCCAGGGCGTGGTGGCCCACATCCTGCCGGTGCGCTCTCATGTCTCGGGCGCCGGAACCGCGCTGGCCCCCGAATCGAATTCCGAGACTGCCTTCGACTCCTGCTACCAGGCCGGTCCAGTCCATCCCTACTTTAGCTAGATCCGGCGCGCAACCACTGACCGTGCCGGCGGCGGAACACTGAACGACAACAGCGAGACCGCGGGCCTGTTCGCCCGGGCGGTCCGGGCGTTCGCGCGGGGCCTTGTGCCCCGGCTTGCCGCCTGTACGCAAGCGCCATGGCCTGCAGCGACCGCGCCACGCGCCATCCGGTCTTCCGGATCTTCGGGCCGGCGCGCCGGTCTGGGCTGGCACAGCGGGGCCGACCTGACGCTTCCGGGCCGTTCGGTACGCATCCTGCGCCCGGTTGCATCCTAGTTCGCAAGGCAGGACCGGGTGTGGAGCGCACCCGGAATATCGTAGTTCCAATTAAGGATCAGACATGTCCAAGCAATCACAATGGTTTTTCATCGTTCACTGGCTCCGGCTTTACTTTGGCGCCAATCTTCTGTTCTCTGGCATCCGCTACGCGGTCACCGGCTTTGTTCCAGACATTCCAGGCATCGGCGGCGAGTGGGTCCAGGCCAACGCCAATATCTACCTGTACCAAATCATCAAGTATCTGGAAATCGTGACCGGCGCGATGCTGTGTTTGAACCGCTATCCATTATTGGCACTCATCCTCCAGTTCCCGGCCTCGATCAATATCTTCTGGCTCAATACGTTCATCGTTGGTACGCCTCGCCAGCTATTCTCGGGACCGCAGGAGCTGTTCATGAACGGCGTACTGCTGCTGGCCTACAGCGGCTGGATGGCCGCGGCGCTCAAGCCGAAGCTCGATCCACTCTGGTTGTGGCGAGGGGACCTGGCCTACCAGCCCGGCATCGGTGGTCGTCTCTGCAGCGGTGTCGATAACAGCAGCGTTAGCACCACGACAAATGGCAGTAGCCAACACCCCGGCCGGAAGGATGAAACGAGCAAGGGTCGATGGATCGCCATCGCGGCGTGCGCAGGCTTGACCGCAGCGGCATATATCGGTTCGACTGGACTGTTCTACGCCGACTTCAGGGAGATCCGCAACCGCGACCTGGTGGGGTATGGCGTGGCGTGGATTGGCATGCTCTACATGATGGTACGCCTCCGCAACGGGCGCGACTGAGCGTCCGGACGTGGACCAGGAACACACCAGCAAGCATATCAAGCCCCGCAATCGGGAGACCGACCAGCACGAGGCCGGGGCATCCGGACGGCGCGGCCACCGGCGTAGGCACAAGGCGGCGTCGGTACGCCCGCGCGGTCTTTCATGCATGAATTCCGACATCACGAATCTGATAACCTGGAGACAGCCACAATGATCAAATCGCGTGCTTACTTGGGCGCGGTGTCGCCCGCCTGCCAGGAATGGGAACGCTTTGGGCCCGATGTACTCGGCCTGCAGATCGCCGCACGCGGCGCCGATGGGTCCATCGCCTTCAGGCTGGACGATGCGGCCCAGCGCCTGGTGATCCGGCCGGGTGAGCGCGACGGCATCGACCATATCGGCTGGAGCGTGCAGGACGAAGCCGCGGCAACGTCCCTGGCCGAGCGTGTGCGCGCCCACGGCGTCGACGTCGAGCGCGCGGGCGGCGAGGAATGCGCAGCCAGGAAGGTCGATGGCTATTACTGGTTTCGCGATCCCTCCAATTTTCGCCACGAGCTGAGCTGGGGCCAGGCGTATACGACGGCGCCGTTCCAGCCAGGCCGTCCGGTGAGCGGTTTTCGCACCGGTGACCAGGGCCTGGGCCACGTGGTGCTGGCTGTGTCCGACCTCGATGAGAGCGACCGTTTCTTCCGGGAGGTGCTCGGTTTTCACCCCTCCGACACGGTGCGTGACGGCCCGATGGAAGCGCGCTTCTACCACGTCAACGGCCGTCACCACTCGCTCGCCGTTGGCCGCTTGCCGAGCCGCCAGTTGGCATTCCTGCACTTGATGATCGAAGTGGGTTCGCTGGCCGACGTCGGCGCCGCGCTCGATCTGTGCGAGCAGCGCGCGATTCCAATTACGACCACGCTCGGCCAGCACAGCAATGATCGAATGGTGTCTTTCTATATGTACACGCCGTCGGGCTTCCGTGTCGAGTACGGCTGGGGCGGGCTCGAGGTCGACCATGACCTGTGGGTGCCGCGCACCTATGACAAGCCGAGTCTCTGGGGCCACCGGCGCCAGCATCACGAGCTGACCGCCCTGATGATGTTCGACTCCCCGCCAGCGTTATGCCGGGCTGCCTCCAATGATCGTTAATATAGGAAATGCCGATGCATCCGGTAGATGAGTCCTTGCCAATCGACGCTTGGTCAACGAGGAAGTGCCGAGCAGAGCGGTCAGCCAGGCATCGGTACACCGCTCACCGCCGAGCAGCAAACGATACGCCAGCTGGCGCTGGATAATCAGCAACTTCGGCAGGATGTCACCATCTCAAAAAGGCCTCGACCTTCACTGGCCGCAAAATGGAAGGCGCTGTGCGCGTTAGTTCGTTTCTTTCCGGCGGCAAAGTTGCGCACTGGGTGATTGCGGTCAGCAATTGCGCTGGCGTACGCAAAGCGCCGTCATCCAGGAAGCGCTGCCAGCCCGGGTAGTTCACCAGGTGGCGACTGGCGACGCCGTTGAAACGCTTCAACCAGTTCTTGAAGCGGGCATGCAACAAATGCAGTGACGCATGCGCTCATTCGGCAGCTGCAAAGGAGGCCATCCCAGTCCAGCAGAGCTGCCGCGTCCCGGGCGTCAGCCGCTCCGGCTTTTACGAGACCCAGCGGCGCCCTGCCAAACCGAGTTTGTGCAAAACGAGCGTTCATCTGCTGGCCGCATTTCAATCCGGGTGCGCCTGATCTCGCGTACCTGAGCGATATCACCTGCGTCCGCGCCTGCGCCGGTTGGCTGTATCTGGCCACCGTGCCGGACCTGTATGCACGCAAAGTGGTGGGCCGGCCGCACCGGCACTGATCGCAAGCCATCACCGATCCGTGAACAACCTGCATGAAAATGGTGCGCGCCGTCCAGAGCGCTGCGTACACCGAGAGGAAGTTTCGGCAGGACCAGGCTTCATGCAACCGTTGGTCGAGGGCGATAAAAGGTAGCACGGGGACGATGCTGGCGCGCAGGTAGAATATTGCCTCTCTACCCACTACCGATTTCACCCATGGCCATGCTCGAGCGATCGCATCTGGAAATCCTGCTGGAAGTGCGGCGCCGCGGTTCCGTCACCGCCGCCGCCGAAAGCCTGCATCTGAGCCAGTCCGCGCTCAGCCACAGCATGCGCAAGCTGGAGCAGCAGGCCGGCACCGATATCTGGATTCGCGAAGGACGCTCGCTGCGGCTGACCCAGGCCGGCGAATACCTGCACACGGTGGCCAGGCGCCTGCTGCCGCAGCTGGAGCTGGCCGAGGCGCAGCTGGCCCATTTCGCCAAGGGCGAGCGCGGCACCTTGCGCATCGGTATGGAATGCCATCCCTGCTACCAGTGGCTGCTGCGGGTCGTCGCTCCCTACCTGGCGGCCTGGCCGCTGGTCGACGTGGATGTGAAGCAGAAATTCCAGTTCGGCGGCATCGAGGCGCTGCTGGGCTACGAGATCGACCTGGTGGTCACGCCCGACCCGGTGCTGCGCCCCGGCCTGCGCTTCGAGCCGGTGTTCGGCTACGAACAGGTGCTGGTGGTGCACGCGGCGCATCCCTGGGCCGGCCAGGTCGAGGTGAGGCCGGAACAGCTGGCCGAGGAAGTCCTGATCACCTATCCGGTGCCGCTCGACCGCCTGGACATCTACCGCTTGTTCCTGAGTCCGGCCAACTGCGCGCCGCGCAGCCACAAGACGATCGAAACCACCGACATCATGCTCCAGATGGTCGCCAGCGGCAGGGGCGTCACCGCGCTGCCGAAATGGCTGGTCACCGACTACGCCCCCCAGCTCGGGCTGCGCACCCTGCGGCTCGGCCCCGCCGGCATCCAGAAACACATTCATCTCGGCGCGCGCGAAGCCGACTGGGACACCGACTACCTGGCCGCCTTCTTCATGCTGGCGCGCCAGACCGGCAGCTAGGCGTCAGCGGCACGGGTCTCGGCCGCCAGTTCTTTCCGGATGATTTCCGCGCCCGCGTTCAGTGCATCGAGCTTGGCGCGCGCCACGCGGCGCGACAATGGCGCCATGCCGCAGTTGGTGCAAGGGCAGAGCTTGTCGGCATCGACGTACCGCAGCGCCTTTCTCAGTGTATCGGCCACTTGTTCCGGCGACTCGATCGTATTGCTTGCCACGTCGATCGCGCCGACCATCACTTTTTTGCCGCGAACAAGTTCGAGCAGTTCCATCGGCACGTGCGAGTTGTGGCATTCCAGCGAGACGATATCGATCGTCGATTGTTGCAGCTTGGGGAAGATCGCTTCGTATTGCCGCCATTCCGATCCCAGTGTCTTTTTCCAATCAGTATTCGCCTTGATGCCGTAGCCATAGCAAATGTGGACGGCGGTCTCGCACTTGAGCCCTTCGATGGCTCGCTCCAGCGTGGCGATGCCCCAGTCGTTCACTTCATCGAAGAACACATTGAATGCAGGCTCGTCGAACTGGATGATGTCGACACCGGCCGCTTCCAGTTCGCGCGCTTCCTGGTTCAGGATGGTCGCGAATTCCCAGGCCAGCTTTTCGCGGCTTTTATAGTGGCTGTCATACAGCGTGTCGATCATGGTCATGGGCCCGGGCAGGGCCCATTTGATCGGTCGCCGGGTTTGCTGGCGCAAGAACCTGGCATCGTCCACGAACACCGGTTTCTGGCGGCTCACGGCGCCGACGACGGTCGGCACACTGGCGTCGTAGCGGTCGCGAATGCGGACGATTTCACGCTTTTCGAAGTCGACACCGCTGAGGTGTTCGATGAAGGTCGTGACGAAATGCTGGCGGGTCTGCTCGCCATCGCTGACGATGTCGATGCCTGCCTGTTGCTGGTCGTCGAGTGCCAGGCGCAGCGCATCCTGTTTGCCCTCGACGAGTTCTTCGTCCTGCAATTTCCAGGGCGACCACAGCGTTTCGGGTTGTGCGAGCCAGGCAGGTTTCGGCAAGCTGCCGGCGGTCGAGGTGGGCAAGAGTTTTTTCATGGTGGATGGCCTTTGCGTTCTGCTTACTAATGGGCGTAATTGGCCGACCACTGCTCGAGGAGTGGCTGATAAGGCTTGATAAAGTGTTCTTCTGCAAACTTGCCCTGCTTGATAGCGAGCTGGCTGCGTTCTTCCCGGTCATACACGATCTGGGTCAGCGAAAAATCCTGGTGCTTCAACTTCGGTCGATAGCACTTTGCCGCTGCGGAGTTGGCGTTGTAGATTTCAGGCCGGTAGATCTTTTGAAACGCTTCCATCGTGCTGACGGTGCCGATCAGTTCGAGGTTCGTGTAATCACGCAGCAGGTCGCCGATAAAATAGAAGGCCAGCGGTGCGACGCTATTGGGCGGCATGAAATAGCGCACCTGCAGGCCCATCTTGCCGAAGTATTGATCGGTCAGGGAGGGTTCGTCCTGGTGGTACTCGACCCCCAGCACGGGGTGCTGATTTTCAGCGCGGTGATAGGTCTTGTTATTAGAGACGCTCAGGCAGATGACGGGCGGCTTGCCAAAATTCCCGCTATACGCCGCCGAACGCAGGAAGGCCTTGAACAATTTCCCGTGCAAATCGCCAAAATTGTCCGGGATGCCGAACTCCGGTCGGTCCTTGTTATGGTCGGGCAGCAGGACGCTGAAGTCGTAGTCGCGCACATAGGACGAGAAATTATTGCCTGCGAGGCCTTCGATGCGCTCGTCGGTCTCCCCGTCGACGATCGTCGTTTTCAGTATTTCAATCAGCGGGAAGGCCTCACCACTGGCGCCGGCACCCATATCGATCTCGACGGACACGATGTCGAGTTCGAGTGCATAGCGGTCGCCATGCGGGTTGTCCCAATGGGCAAGGACGTTGAACCGCGCGTCCATCATGCGCAAGGCCTTGCGCAAATTGTCCTGGCGGTGCGCGCCCCTCGCCAGGTTCGCGAAGTTGGTCGTGACGCGCGTGCTGTCGGACGGGCGATAATGCTCGTCGAACCGCACGGTCTTGATTGCGAATGCAAAATTCTTATTCATCGTAGCCTCGTGTTCCAGGGGCGGAGCGCTGCTCGTCCACACCCAATACCTGGATTATGCCCAAGGCGACAATTGAATAAAAATGATGTTATTTCATAAAACCATGAATTTCGTTCATGATGGGCCGCGGGACGTCTTGCCGCGACCGGCTTAACAACCTCGTGGCGCGCATCAAGGGCATGATCGAGTCGGCCCGCGCGAGCCAGGCCGGTGTCGATCGGGAAGCGCCCCGGCCGGTCGCCTACTGCGGCGGCTGGCCGTTGGAGGCCATCAGGCCGGCATCCACCGGCAGGTTGACGCCGGTGATCAGGCGCGCATCGTCGCTCGCCAGGAATGCCATCGCGGCCGCGACGCCTTCCGCATCCTCGGGCGCGCCGAGCGGCATGCGTTCGCGGAACTTGGCAACCAGTTCGGGATCGCTCACCATGTCCTCGGTCATCCCGGTCTCGGTGAAGCTTGGGTTAACCGCGTTTACCCTTACCCCATCCTTGGCCGCATCCATGGCCATCGCGCGCACCATATTGCTCACCGCGCCCTTCGAGGTGTTGTAGGCGAACAGGTTCCAGTCGCCGCCCAGCCCCGAGACGGACGACGTCATCACGATCGACCCACGCGCTTTCACGAGTTCGGGCATCGCCGCCTTGGCCATGTGGAAGTAGCCGGCCACATTGACCGCCATGACGCGCTCGAAGTCTTCTTCGCTCGTCTGCGTGATGTCTCCTTCGGTCGCGACGCCGGCATTGTTGACCAGGATATGCAGGGCGCCGAAGCGCTCGAGCGCGGCCTCGACGGCGCAGGCCGCGGTGGCCTTGTCGGCGGTATCGCCGACCTGCACGTGCACGCGGTCCGCGGGCAGGGCGGCAGCGGCTTGCCTGAGCTTGACCTCGTCGATGTCGAGCATCACGACCCTGGCCCCTTCGTCCAGGAAGCGGCGTGCGGCGGTCAGGCCGATGCCCGAAGCCGCGCCGGTCACGAGCACGGTCTTGTCCTTGAAACGGTTCATTCTTGCTCCTTTCGAGCAGGCCAGGCGGCGCATGCGCGCAGCGCCGACCCGGGCCCGTCTGGTTCACGAAAACGTCGCCGTGACGATAGCACAGCGGTAGGAGTGCGGATTTTCGGTTCGATCAAGCAACCAGGAGCGGGTGCGGTGAAGGGCGTGGCAGGCGGCGTCAGCGCAAGCCACACCCCAAAGGTTGTCATCGTCAATGCTAACGCGTATGGCCAACGTCTCGGTGCACCTGGCGCCTGCCGCGCCGGTGTCGGCGCAGTTCGATTTCCAGCCGGGTGATTGAAGCGCCACCCCGCAGAACGGGGAAGCGTCGCCGGTGCCGGCCAGTCACTGTCGTGCGGCCGGCCGCACCGGTGTCTGGTGTCAGCGCCGGCGCTCGCGCCGGACCTGGCGCTGCCGGCGCAGGGCGGCAAGGAAGGCATCGTTGATGGCGCCGATCGCGGCGGGCTTGCGCACGAACTGCAGGTCGAGTCCCTGCAGCCGCTGCGGGGCGACCACGTAGCCGCTGGTCAGCACCAGCGGCAAGTCGGGGTAGCGGACGGCCAGCCAGCGTGCCAGTTCGACGCCATCCATGGCGCCGGGCATCATCACGTCGGAGAACACGATGTCGAACCGCGCCAGGTCGACCGCGATGGCGGCATCGGCGCTGGTGACGTGGTGGATGTCGGCGCCGAGTGACTGCAGCAGGACGCCGGTCGCCTCGGCCACGTCGGCATCGTCCTCGACATACAGCACGCGCAAGCCGGCCAGGCCGTCGGCGCGCAGGGCGGAGGGGTCGAGCGCCGGTGCCGGCATCGGTTCGATGCTGCGCGGGAGCAGCAGTCCGATGGTGGTGCCGCGCGAATTGCGCCGGATGAAGGCCAGTCCGTCGCTCTGGATCGCGAAGCCATACACCTGCGACAGTCCGAGGCCGGTGCCTTTTCCCATCGGCTTGGTGGTGAAGAAGGGTTCGAAGGCCTGGCGCGCGGTGTCTTCGCTCATGCCATCGCCCTCATCGGTCACGCACAGGCACACGAAATCGCCGGCCAGGTGGGCGCCTTCCGGCAGCATCGGATCGGGCAAGGTCCAGTTGCGCGCCGAGAGCGCCAGCACGCCCCCGCCGGGCATGGCGTCGCGCGCGTTGCCGGCGACGTTCAACAGGGCCGCGTCGAGCTGGGAAGGATCGGCCAGCACACGCCACAGGTCGGACGCGATCTCGCGCCGCAGCGCAATCCCGGGCCCCAGCGAGCGCAGGATCATCTCGGACGTCGCGTCGAGGTGGGCGCGCATGTCGAGCACGACGCTGGCCAGCGGCTGGCGGCGGGCATAGGCCAGCAACTGCTGGGTCATCGACGATCCATGGCTGGTGGCGCGCCGGATGCCATCGAGCGCGCGTGTCACGCGCGCATCGCCGGCGCCGGCCAGCATGCGCAGCAGCGTTTCGCTGCCGGCCACCACCTGCAGGATGTTGTTGAAATCGTGGGCGATGCCTCCGGTGAGCTTGCCAAGCGATTCGAGGCGGCGCGCTTCGGCCAGCGCCTGCTCGACCCGGCGCCGCTCGAGCACCTCGCGTTCCAGCGATTGCGTGCGCTGCGCCAGCGCCGCTTCGAGTTCCTCGGCCTGGCCGGCCAGTTGCCGCAGCTGGTCGCGCACCGCGAACTGCAGGCGCCGCGTGCGCAGCGCCGACCGCACCGCCATCGACAGCGCCGGGCGGGCGGTCGGACGGATCAGCAGCGTGACATTGCCCAGGTCGTCGAGGCGCCCGAAGCGGCCGCCGTCGATCTCGCGGCTGTCCGGCCCCGCCAGCACCAGGATGGGCAGGTCGGACCACGCCGGCTGCGAGCGCAGCACCGCGCGCAGCTCCTGCAGGGTGCAGCGCGCCAGGCCTTCCTCGGTAATGGCGACGGCAAGCGCGTGCTCGTCCAGCGCGGCGTAGAAGCCGGCGGCGTCGGTGCAAATACGCGCGGCCACGCCTTCGTTCGCGACGATCGTGCGCAGGACCCCGGCGTCGCCCGACAGCGGGGCGAACACCACGACCGCCGGTGTGGCTTCAGACATCAATTGCCGCCACGCCGATATCGTCCCGGTTCTGGACGCGCGCGCCGATCCGGATGCCGTCGTCGGTCAGCTCCAGTTCGCGGATCCCGTGCGCGTGCGGACCCTGGCGCTTCTTGAGTACGCACACCGCCTTGCATACCACGTTGTCGCGCTCGTAATAGCGCAGCGAGATGATGTTGTCGGTGATGATGCTGACGGCGTCCGGCTCCTTGGACGTGTCGAGCCGCTGCGAGTGGGCGCCGACGGTGATCGAGGCCACGCTCATATTGCTCAGGTAAGAGAACAGTTCGTTCATCTGCGGCAGCAGCGATTTCTCGTCGCGGATCACGTCGAGGTAGGAATTGATGCTGTCGATGATCACCAGTTTCACGTGCTGGTCCTCGACCATGCGCCGCACGTTCCAGATGAATTCGCCGGGCGAGATGCGTGACGGATTAACCCGGCGCAAGAAGAAGCGGCGCCCGTCTCCCGTCTGCGCGAACGGCGCGTCGCCGCCGCTGTCGAGATCGCGCACCGGACCGTCGCCCATGTCGGCCACCAGCCGCGAGCGCAGCGTCGATTCGGATTCGTCGAAATTGAAGTAGGCGACCTCATAGCCTGCCTTCACCGCCGCCACCGCATACTGCAGCGCCAGCGTCGTCTTGCCCACGCCCGACGGTCCCAGCACCATCGTCGAGCTGCCGGCGACCAGCGGGCCACCGACCAGCTCGTCGAGAGATGCGACACCGCTCGGGATCTCGTGCCGTTGCGGCGGCCGGTGATGTTCCTGCGCGATCAGGCTGGGGAATACCAGAATCTCGCCGGGCAGGATCTTGTAGTCGTGCCAGCCGCTCTGGAAGTCGCCACCGCGCATCTTGACGACGTGCAGGCGGCGTCGGGCCGCGCCGAAGCTGCGTTCCAGGTATTCCAGCGAAATCACGCCGTGCACGGCGCTTTGCAGCTCGAACTCGCGGCCATCCGAGGTGACGTCGTCGAGCAGCAGCACGGTGGCGCCGACCCGGCCCAGGCGTTCGCGCAGGGCGATGATCTGGCGCCGGTAATGGGCGCTGTCGCGCGCCAGCAGCCGGATCTCGACCATGGAATCGATCACGACGCGCGCCGCTCCGGCCTGTTCGACGCGGTCGGCGATGCGGTTGACCAGGTCCACCAGCTCGCTGTCGATGGGAAGCAGGATACTCTGCGGCGCCGGCTCGGCCGGAACCGGGATCATCTCGACGATCTCCACCCCGTCCAGCGACCAGCCGTGGTTGGCCGCCGTGGCGCGCAGTTCGTCTTGCGCTTCGGACAGGCTCAGATACAGACATCCGTCGCCGGCCCCTTCGATCAGGTAGCGCAGGCCAAGCGTGGTCTTGCCGGTGCCCGGCCGGCCCTCGATCAGGTGAATGCGGTTGCGCAGCAGGCCGCCTTTCAGTACTGCGTCGAGTTCGGGGATTCCTGTGACTACGCGCTGCGGGCAATGGCTCATGTCAATGTCGTTAAGTGGAAAAAATAGCTGGCCCACAGGGCTGACTAGTCGCAAGTGATAAAAATATGATAACTATTTATGTCCAGGCAGCGGCGCGAGATTGAATCCGCGTCAAATTCATCATTGAAGGGCAACGGTGCTCGGCTGCCCGCAACGCGCACGGCGCTCCGCCCGGGCCTGCTCCAAATGGCGAACGAGGCAGTTCAGGCGGCGAGCGCCGCGCCGCGCCGGGCGCGCGTCGCCAGCCAGCACAGGATCGCGCCGCCGCACACCATGGCCGCGCCTTGCCAGAACGCCCACGACAGCGGTGTATGCAGCAGCAGGCTCGATAGCGCGGCCGACAGCACCGGCACGAAATAGGACGCACCGGCCAGGACGGTGACATTGCCATGCAAGATGCCGACATTCCATGCCCCATAGCCGAAGCCCATGGCCGCTGCGCCCAGGACCAGGTACACCGCGGCGGGCACGCTAAACGTCATCTGGCCGCCGCCTTGCAGGACGTATTTGATCCACAGGGTCAGTGCGACCAGGATGAAGAACAGGGTGACGCCGTTCTTGCCATTGGCGATGCGCGCGGTCAGGGCGCAATAGGCGGCCCAGATCAGCGCACCGGCCAGGGCCAGGCCGTAGCTCAGCGGATTGTCGTGCACATTGGCCAGCATGCCGGCCGCGTCGACGCCTTGCTCGCCGCCCAGTACCCGGCCGATGCCGGCGATGGACAGCACGAAGCCGGGCACGATCAGCCAGTTCGCGTGCTGGCGGTTGAACAGGATGGCGGCGACGATGGTGAAGGTCGGCCACAGATAGTTGACCATGCCGACCTCGATGGCTTGCCGGGCGCTGTTCGCATGACCGATCGACAGCGCCAGGCACAGTTCATAGCTCACGAACAGCAGGCTCCCCCAGACGAGATAACGGCGCGGAAAGGTGCGCAGCGGGGTCCATCCGCTCGACACCAGCAAGAAGACCGAGGCCAGGCTGTACATCAGGGCGGCGCCACCGGTTGGGCCGAGGAGCTCGCTGACGTTGCGAATCAGGCCGACAAGGGAACTCCACAGGAGGATGGCCGTCAGGCCGACGAGGGTGGCTTTGTGCGTGTTCTTCATCGTGATGCGTTGCATGCGCTGCGTGCGCCGCGGTGTGCCCGACAGTGCGCCGGCACGGGAGCCGTATCTGGCGTTCGCATGGCAATCCACCATTGTCGCATGGTCGCATGCGGTGCGGGACCGTGCTGCCGGTGAGTCCCTTCACCAGCCGTCATCGAGATTTCAGTCATTCACCGCACGGGCAGGCGCGGCCGCCTCCCGATGTGCCCGGCCAAGCCGTCCACGCGTGCATTCACGGCGCGCGCCTGAGAATGAATTCCGTGATCTCCGCCGGCACGCCCAACCGGATCGGAAACCCATTCCATAATCCGGTGCCGTTACTGACGTACAGCTGCATTGTCTTGATGCGGTAGGCGCCGGACACATACCCGCCATTCGCCCGTTTCACGACCTGGTCCACGCCCCGGATCATGCCGCCGTGGGTATGCCCCGACAGCTGGACGTCGATCCCGATGTCGGCATTGCCGGCCACGCCGATCGGCTGGTGACTGAGCAGGACGACGGGCGCCCCCGCCGGCGCATCGACCAGCGCGCGGCGCGTATCCGGCCCTTCCATGTCGAAGCGCGGCGCTACCCGGTCGGTGACCCCGGCCACCGTGAGCCGGGCGCCCGCATGTTCGATGACGGCGTGGCGATTGGCCAGCACGCGCATCCCGAGCCTCTCGAACACGCCCGTCCAGCGCGCGGCGCCGAAATAGTATTCGTGGTTGCCGAGACTGGCGATTACGCCGTGGCGCGCCGCCAGGTTGGCCAGCGGGCGCACGTCGCGCTCGCGCGCCTGCGGCGAACCGTCGATCAGGTCACCCGTGATCACGACCAGGTCGGGCCGCAAGGCATTGCTGCGTTCGACCACCTGGCGCACCCAGTCCTCGTGCATCAGGCGGCTGATGTGCAGGTCGGTCAGCTGCACCATCCGGAAGCCTTCCAGCCCGGCCGGCAGGTCGCGGATCGCCAGCTCGACCCGGCGCACCTCGGGCACCTGGGTGGCCTGGCCCACGCCGATGGCGGACAACAGCGCCGCGCAGGCGACAACGGCGTAGCGCAGGCGCAGTGTGAAGCGCATGTCGATGGTGCGTCCGCGGCGCAGCGCCCAGGCGGCCAGCAGCCCCAGGTCGGCGAGCAGTTGCAGCAGGAGCGCCAGCAGGAAGCCGCAGTACAGCCAGCCCAGCGCGATGATGAAGATGCGCGCAATCTCGGGCGAGAACATCGTGCCGAACACCCAGCGCTGGATCATGTGGTGCTGGCACACCAGCAGCAGGGCGAGCCCCAGGCCGATGCGCGTGCGGCGATGCAGGGGAAGGGGAACGATCAGGCGCAATACGAGGTAGATATAGGCGACGTAAACATAGGGGAAAAACACAGCGGGAGCACTCTTGTCTCTGGTTAAATTGCCGCGATGATAACGCAACCGGCATGGACGGGATGTACCGAACGACACGGAACGCTGTTTAGTAAACAACGCTAAACTTGGTCTGTTTTACGCGAGACTGTTGAGCGCAACCGGTATCCTTTGTATAAATTCGGTTCGCAGCCAAGCGCTGGTTCGCGCCATGCATGCGCCGTCGCGCGGGCTGCTACCCCATAGGATCTGCTCCCCACATGAAGAAGACGCACACCATCGCCGTTGCCGCCGCGGTGCTGCTGGCCGGCGCCGCCGGCGCCGCCACCCCGGGGTTCTCGACCTCGTTCGACACCGGCCAGCCCATCCCCGGCACGCTGGCCGGCGCGGGCGTGAAGGTCGCGCTGGGGAGCGGTCCTGAACGCCCTTACGCGGCCAAAAAAAACGCCGCCTATACGGGGTCGCAGGCGCTGCGCTACCGCGCCGACGGGGCAGGAGGCCGCCTGCAGTTGTGGGCGGTCGATATCGAGATCGAGGCCGACACGGTCCTGTCGTGGATGGTGTTGCCCGAGATCGTCGACGGCGATATCGACACGTCGACCAATGTCTCGCTCGACCTGGTGCTGGACGACGGCGGCCGCGTGTCCAGCCTGGACCTGCGCGACCACCACGGCGCGCGCCTGGGCGCGGCCGCCCAGGGCCGGTCGCAGACCCTGTACCCGCAGCAGTGGGCGCGCAAGGAAGTGCGGCTGGGCGAGTTGAAGGGACGGCGCATCAAGGCCATCGAGCTGGAACTGCGGCCGGACGCGAGGGACGGCGCCGGCGTCGGCGCCAGCGGCTGGATCGACGACATCGAGGTCGGGCAACAGGCGCGCAGCGCCGTCGCCCGGCTCTCGGACCACGTGCTGACGACGCGCGGCACCCAGGCCAACGGCACCTTTTCGCGCGGTAACAATATCCCGGCCACCGCGATGCCGCATGGCTTCAACTTCTGGACCCCGGCCACCGATGCCGGCACCCTGAACTGGCTATACCGCTGGAGCGAACAGAACGACGCGGACAACCGCCCGCGCCTGCAGGCGCTGTCGCTGAGCCACCAGAGCAGCCCCTGGATGGCCGACCGCCAGACCTTCCAGGTGATGCCTTCCAGCGCGCATGGCCGTCCCGACGCCGACCGCCAGCGCCGCGCGCTGCCTTTCTCGCACGACCGCGAGCTCGCGCGGCCGCACACCTACCGCGTGGATTTCGACAACGGCATCCGCGCCGAATTGGCGCCGACCGAACGCGCCGCCATCTTCCGTTTCCGCTTTCCTGAAAACGGCGACGCCAACCTGCTGTTCGATAACGTCGACGCGCGTGGGGGACTAACCCTGGATGCCGCCACCCAGACGCTGCGCGGCCATACCGATACCCGCAGCAGCCTGTCGAACGGCGCCACCCGCATGTTCGTGTTCGCGCGCTTCGACCAGCGCTGGCAGGATAACGGCATGATCGAGACCGGCCGGCCGACCGGCTATATCAAGTTCGCCGCCAGGCAGGGCGCGGAGCGGGGCGAGGTGCGCATGCGCATCGCCACCTCGCTGATCTCGATCGAGCAGGCGCAGCGCAACCTGGAACTGGAGATCGGCGACGCCGGATTCGACACCGTGCGCGAACGCGCGCAGGCGGCCTGGGATGCGGAGCTGGGCCGCGTCAAGGTCGACGGCGCCAGCCAGGACCAGCTGACCACGGTCTATTCGAACCTGTACCGCCTGTTCCTGTACCCGAACATCGCCCACGAAAACGTCGGCACCGCCGCCAAGCCGGACTGGCGCCACGCCGACCAGAATAGCTGGTCGAAGGAGAACGCCGGCGGCGACGCGCGAAACACCTCGGCGCCGGTCGTTCCCGGCAAGGTCTATGTCAACAACGGTTTCTGGGACACCTTCCGCACCGCCTGGCCGGCCTATGCCCTGTTTTCGCCGACGCGCGCCGGCGAGATGGTCGACGGCTTCCTGCAGCAGTACCGGGACGGCGGCTGGGTGGCGCGCTGGTCGTCGCCGGGCTACGCCGACCTGATGGTCGGCACCAGTTCCGACGTGGCGTTCACCGACGCCTGGCTCAAGGGCGTGCGCTTCGACGCGCACCTGGCGTATGAGGCCGCGCTGAAGAACGCGACCGCCGTGCCGCCGGTCTCGAACGTCGGCCGCAAGGGCCTGGCGCGCTCGATGTACCGCGGCCATGCCGACACCTCGGTCCACGAGGGCATGTCGTGGACGCTCGAAGGCGCACTCAACGATTTCGGCCTGGCGCAACTCGCCACCGCCCTGGCCGGCGCAGAAGGCGATAGCGCGCGCGGCCGGCGCTACCGCGAGGAAGCCGCGTATTTCCGCGCCCGCGCCGCCGACTACGTGCACGTCTACGACCCGGCGACCAGGTTCTTTCGCGGCCGCGACGCGAAGGGCCAGTGGCGCGTGCCGGCCAGTCAGTTCGATCCGCGCGTCTGGGGCGGCGACTATACCGAGGCCAACGCCTGGACTTTCGCCTTCACCGCCCCGCACGACGCCGAAGGGCTGGCGAGCCTGATGGGTGGTCGCGCCGGGCTGGCCGCCCGCCTGGACGAATTCTTCGCGACGCCCGAGACGGCCGAGGCGAAGTTCGCGGGCAGCTACCGCCAGGTGATCCACGAGATGACCGAGGCGCGCGACGTCCGCATGGGCATGTACGCCCACAGCAACCAGCCGGCCCACCACATCCCGTGGCTGTACGTGGCCGCGGGCCAGCCATGGAAGACCCAGCGGATCACGCGCGAGATCATGCGCCGCCTGTACCTGGGCAGCGAAATCGGCCAGGGCTATGCGGGTGACGAGGACAATGGCGAGATGTCGGCCTGGTACAACTTCGCGATGCTGGGACTGTATCCGTTGCGGGTGGGCGCTTTGGAATACGTGATCGGTTCGCCGGCCTTCGCGCGCACCGAGGTGCGTCTCGAGAATGGCCGCACGCTCACCGTGATCGCGCATGGCAACGGCCCGGAAAACGTCTACGTGCAGTCGCTCGAGGTCGACGGCAAGCCATGGAACAAGCCATGGATCCGCCACGCCGACATCGCCGCCGGCGCCACGCTCGCATTCACGATGGGCAGCAAGCCTTCGTCCTGGGGCAGCGCGGCAGCCGAGGCGCCGCCATCGATGACCGCCGCCGGCCAGCGTCCGGCGGGCCTGGTCGACCGCGGCAAGGACGCGACGGTCACTCTGGATGGCAAGCCTGCCGACGACGCGCTGGTCGACGACGACGCGACGACGACGGTGACGGTGGCGGCCAGCGCAGGCATCGGCTTTGGCTTCGCCAGGCCAGTGACGGTCAGCCACTACACGATCACCGGCGGCAAGGCGCCCCTGGGCCGCGTGACCTGGACGCTCGAAGGCCGCAACGGCAAGCACGCCTGGGTCGCGCTCGACACGCGCGAGGACGAGGTATTCAGCTGGGAACGCCAGCTGCGGCCATTCGGCGTCGCCAGGTCGGGCGCCTACCGCGAGTATCGCCTGCGCTTTGCCCAGGGCGCCCCATTCGAGCTGGCCGAGCTGGAGTTGCTGGAGGCCGGCCCGGTCACGACGACGTTTACTAAAAGCCGCTGAACATATGTTCATTGAACCAACGATCCGGAGACCGAACATGGGCATGATGTCGACGCCACGGGGGCTGCCATGCGCCAGGTGACGCTGCGCGATATCGCCGGCGAGACCGGGCTGTCGATCGGTACCGTCTCGCGCGCGCTGAAGAACCAGGGCGGCATGACCGAGGCAACGCGCAGTGTGGTGCGTGAAGCGGCCCTGCGCATGGGTTACGACTTTTCGTTGCTCAAGAAGGGCCGTATCCGCCGTATCGCCTTCCTGCTGCACAGCCAGCACAACACGCTCACCTCCAGCCCCTTCTTCACGCCGGTGCTGCACGGCGCCGAGGAAGCCTGCCGGCGGGTGGGTATCGCCCTGTCGCTGATCGTGGTCGGTCCGGCCGAGCCGGTGCTGGAACAGATCCGCGTGCACCAGCCCGATGCGATCCTGTGCGCCGGTTTCTTCGAGCCCGAGGTCTTGAGCGCGCTGCAGCAGACCGGCAAGCCGATGGTGCTGGTGGACATGCACCGGCGCGGCTTCACCTCGATCAACCCGGACAATATGAGCGGCGGCTACCTGGCCACGCAACACCTGCTGCGCTGCGGCCGCAAGCGCATCGCCATGCTGTCCGGCTCCCTGGCCCACTACAGCATCCAGCAGCGCAGCCGCGGCTTTCGCCAGGCGCTGTTCGACGCCAGGGTGCACGCCGACCCGAGCCTCGAAGTCGTCGTGCCCACCATGGGCGAGGGCGACGAGGGAGTGATCGAGGCCGTGCAGAGCCTCCTGGCCCTGCCGAAGCGGCCGGATGCGCTGTTCTGCTACAACGACAGCACCGCCCTGGTGGCCATGAAATTCTGCCTGGCCGAGGGCATGAAGATTCCCTACGACCTGGCCATCGTCGGCTTCGACGACATCGCGGCGTCCGCCGCCGCCATCCCGCCGCTCTCCACCATCCACGTGGACAAGGAAGCGCTGGGGCGGGCCGGGGTCAATGCATTACTCAACAAGCCGGACGACAATCCATCCCAGATAACCCTGCCAGTCGAGATGATCGTGCGCGAGAGCAGCTACGACGACTAACGCACCCATCCCACCACCCGATGACTTCTTTCCCGAACTTTCGCAGCCCGGACGTGCTGCTGGACCATGCGCGCCACACGATGCGCTTCTACCACCCGCGCGCGATCGACCCCGCCGGCGGCATGTACCACTACTTCAAGGACGACGGTGCGGTCTACGACCCGCATCACCGCCACCTGGTCAGCAGCACGCGCTTCGTGTTCACCTACGCCATGGCCTACCGCCACTTCCGGGACCCGGCCTACCTGGATGGCTTGACGCATGCCGTCAAATTCCTGCGCGAGGCGCACCGCGCACCGCACGGCGACGGGTACGCGTGGATGCTGGACGGCCGCGCAATCGAGGACGGCGCCCAGCATGCGTATGGCGAAGCCTTCGTGCTGCTGGCCTATGCCCACGCCGCGATGGCCGGCCTGGAACAAGCGCGCGCCTGGATCGGCGAAGCCTTCGACCTGATGGAAAAGCGCTTCTGGAGCCCTGTGGACGGCCTGTACGCCGACGAGGCCAGCCAGGACTGGGACACCTTGTCCACCTATCGCGGCCAGAACGCCAATATGCACGCCTGTGAAGCGCTGCTGGCGGCCCACGCCGCGAGCGGCGAGCGCCGCTACCTGGAACGCGCCTGGACGATCGCCTGGAACATCACCCAGCGCCAGGCGTCGCGCTGCGGCGGCCTGGTGTGGGAGCACTACGACACCGACTGGCAGCCCGACTGGACATTCAATATCGACGATCCGGAAAACCTGTTCCGCCCCTGGGGCTACCAGCCGGGCCACTTCACCGAATGGGCCAAGCTGCTGCTGCAACTCGAAGCGCGCGCCAGGGGCGTGCTGGAACAGGACCTCGACTGGCTGCTGCCGACCGCGGAAAGGCTGTTCAAGGTCGCGCTGGAGAAGGGATGGGATCCGGAATACGGTGGCGTGTGCTACTCGCTGGCCCCCGACCTGACCGTGTGCGACGCGCACAAGTATTTCTGGGTGCAGGCCGAGAGCGCCGCGGCGGCGGCCATGCTGGCCGCGCGCACCGGCAGCGCCGAATACTGGGCCTGGTACGACCGCCTGTGGCAATACAGCTGGACCCGTTTCGTCGACCACGACCATGGCGCCTGGTACCGGATCCTGGATCGCGAGAACCGCAAGCTCGGCGACGAGAAGAGCCCGGCCGGCAAGGTCGACTACCACACCATGGGCGCCGTCTACGACATCGTGGCCGTCCTGGGCGGTGGCGAACGTGCTTGACGCCCCGGTCATGCTGTGCGCCGGCGAGGCACTGACCGACATGATCGACCAGGGCGGCGAACAGTGGGTGAGCCGCGTGGGCGGTTCGACCTGGAACGTGGCGTGCGCGCTGGCGGCGCTGGGCGAAGCGGCGGCCTTCGCCGGCGCCATCGGCCCGGACCGCTTCGGCGACGCCCTGTGGCGCGCGAGCGAGGCGGCCGGCCTGGACACGCGCCTGCTGCAGCGGGTCGACCGGTCACCGCTGCTGGCCGTGGTGGAGCAGGGCGAGCCGCCGCGCTACTTCCTCATCGGCGACGATTCCGCCGACCCGCACTTCAAGCCGGCGCTGCTGCCTGCCGGCTGGCCGACGGCCTGCGCTGGGCCCACTTCGGCGGCATCAGCCTGGCGCGCGAACCCCTGGCGTCGACGTTGGTGGCGCTGGCGCGCACACTCGAGGCGCGCGGCGTGGCGATCAGCTACGACCCCAATTACCGCAATCTGATGGACGGGCGCTATGCGCCGACCCTGGCCGCGATGGCGTCGATCGCCGATGTGGTGAAGGTGTCCGACGACGACTTGCGCGGCCTGTTCCCGGGCCTCGCCCAGGACGAGGCGCTGGCGCGGCTGCGCGCCTTCAATCCGGCCGCGTTGTGCCCGCTGACGCGCGGGGGCCAGGGCGCCAGCCTGTTCCGCGGCGACGAATGCTGCGACGCGCTGGCGCCGAAAGTGGCGCTGGTGGACACGGTGGGCGCGGGCGACGCCAGCGCGGCCGGCTTCCTGGTCAGCCTCGCGCGCCACCCTGGCCGCAGCCAGCGGTCGCACCTGCACGCGGCGTTGGCCGCCGGTTCCGCGGCCTGTCTGCAGGCCGGCGCCACGCCGCCACCGCGTGCGGCGATGGAGCGGCTGTTCGAACTGCTCGAGGACGAAGCGGCAGGATGAGCCGTCCCGGCGCCGACGCTGCGGGGCCGGCTACGCGGCGGGGCAGGCGAAGCAGTATGCTTCGCCCCGCGCCGCGCCTCAGTGCACGTCGGTCTCGAGGCGCGCGCGCAGCGCTTCGAGTGCGCGCACGAAGTCGGCGGCAGGTACCGGGCGGCTATACAGGTAGCCCTGTATCTCGTCGCAACCGCGACTACGCAGGAAATCCAGCTCGTGCGTCGTCTCGACGCCTTCGGCGACGACCCGCAAGCCGAGTTCGTGGGCGAGCGAGACGATCGCCGCAACCATCGATGCGCTGGCGCTGTCGCGTGCGATGTCGCGCACGAACGACTGGTCGATCTTGAGAACGTCGACCGGAAAGCGCTTCAGGTAGGCCAGGCTGGAGTAACCTGTGCCGAAATCGTCGATGGCCAGCTTGACGCCCATCGCTTTCAGCTCGTGCATGGTGGAGATGGCAAGCTCCACATCGTGCATGACCAGGCTCTCGGTGAGTTCCAGTTCGAGACAGGATGGTGCGAGGCCGCTTTCACGCAGGACGTCGGCGACCAGGCGCACCAGCCCGGCATCGCGGAACTGTCGCGACGACAGGTTGACGGCTACCCGCAAGGCGCCGTGGCCGGCCGCGCGCCAGCGCGCCGCCTGGAAGCAGGCGGTGCGCAGCGCCCAGGCGCCGATCGGCACGATCAAGCCGGTTTCCTCGGCCAGGCCGATGAAGCGGTCGGGGCGCATCATGCCCTGTTGCGGATGGCGCCAGCGGATCAGCGTTTCCATTCCCGTGACCTGGCCCGAGGCCAGCGCGATCTGGGGCTGGTAATGCAGTTCGAACTGATCGTATTCGAGCGCCTCGCGCAGCGCCTCGCTCAGCGCCTGGCGCTCGGCCACCCGTTCGCCCATGCCGACCTTGTAGAAGTACATGGTATGGCGTCCCGCCTCTTTTGCATGGTACATCGCGATCTCGGCGCGGCGTATCAGGGTGCCGGCATTATGGCCATCGTCCGGGCAGGCGGCGATACCGGCGCTGCAGCCGACATGGATGCGCTGGCCGGCTTCTTCGAACGGCTGGGCCAGCACATCGAGCACCTGGCCGACGGTCGCCGCGGCCTGCGCCTCCGGTCCGTGCCGTTCGAGCAGGAGGACGAACTCGTCGCCGCCAGTACGCGCCACGGTATCGCCGCTTCTCACGATCTGCGCGATGCGGCTGGCGGCCTGCTTGAGCAGGCGGTCGCCGACGTCGTGGCCGAGACTGTCGTTGACATGCTTGAAATGGTCGAGATCGACCGCCACGACCCATGAGGACGGCGCCTGCGGCGCGGCGCTCTCGACCGCGCGTTCGATGCGTTCGGACAGCAATACCCGGTTCGGCAAGCCGGTCAGGGTATCGAAGTAGGCATGGTGTTCCAGCCTGGCTTCATGGATCTTGGCGTCCGTGACATCGTACTCGATCAGCACGAAGTGATCGGTGCCGCCGGCGACGTCATGGACCGGCGCCAGGTAGACGTCGCAAATGAGTTCGGCGCCGTCGCGGCGCTGCAGTCGGAGCAAGGCATTGCTGGCGCGCCGTTCGAGCAGGGCCTGGTGCAAGGCCTGCGCTCCGGGCTGCTCGGGCATGTCCAGCAGCAGCGCTTCGAGGTGCTGGCCGACGAAGTCGGCGGCACTGAACCCGCGCATGCGCTCGAAGGCGGGGTTGACGTATTCGATCGGGTGGCCCGGCCGCGTCGCATCGACCAGCAGGACGGCATTGGCGCTCGACTCGATGGCGCGGAAATACACCCGCATCGCTTCGTGGGTCCGCTTCAGGTCATCGGTGCGCTGGCCCACCAGTTGCTCGACCCGGCGTGCGCGGTTGACGGCTGCGTGTACATAGGCCGCCACCGCCATGCTCCAGGCGAGACCGACCAGCAACATGGACAGCGAGCCGAGGTGCATCGAAACAGGCACCAGTGTGCGTGCCCGGATTTCCCAGGCCTGGCCGCCGATGTCGATGCGTTTGGTACTGTCGAGTATGGTGGCGCCGGCCAGGGATTGCCACCAGGCCGGGTCATTCACCGGGTTACCGAAGCGCGCGACTTGCGCCATGCTGTCCTGACCATCCACCCGGCCCAGGATGACCAGTTCGATCTCCTTGTGCCTGAGCAGGTTCGCCTGCCCCAGCCGATCCTCGAGGAGCGCGGCAGCGTCGACGATGGCCTCGGTAATGCCCATGTCCGAGGGGCGCGTCGCGTCGCCGGCGCGCGGCCCCGCATGCCCGGGCACGCCCAATGCGAGGGCGACACCCGGCCGGTTGCCTGGCTCCATCAGCGGAATCAGGCCGCTTGCCGCATATTCCGAGGAGCCGAGCGCACGCGTGGCCAGCCTGCGATGGGGCGGATACGCCCAGATATCGTAGCCGTGCGCAACCCGGTCGCGCGGCACCGGGGCGATCTTGTCGAGCGCCAGATAGAGCGGCCGCTGCGCAGCCGTCACGAAACCGGTCGGCAGGCGTTCGCGAATCTCGAACTGCGGCCAGTCTTCTCGCGCCCGCGTCTCGTAGGCGCTGCGCTCGGCAGACGTGACGAAGCGGAAGAACACCAGCCCGCGGATATACGAATGCGCAGTCAGCAGCGGTTCGGTGAAGCGCCGGAATTGTTCCTCGGTGACCGTGGCGGTCGAACGGAACAGTACATTGATCGCGCGCGTGGCTTCGGCCGCATTGTCGAAGCCGGCATTGACGGCCGCCACCCGCGCCAGGGCCCGGCGCTCGAAGTCGAAGGCGATGCGCTCCTGTTCGGAATCCCTCAGCAGGGAGAACAAGAGGAACGTGATGACGAGGCCGGATAGCAATGTTGCCGACGTTGCCAGATGCAGACCACGGCTGCGAAAGGAGGAGGCGGGCGGTCGCTTGGGCATGAAGCCAAGTCTAGCAGAACTTCCCGGGGCTCCGGCGCCGCACACCGGCGCCGAAGCCCCTCCTGTCTCGCTTCTGTCGCGCTTACTGCCTCGTCAATGGAAGGCGTAGTTCACGCTGGCATAGAAGCGCCGCCCGCGTGGATCGGTATAGCTCGGATCGTAGCCCGACAAGAAATAATACGCCTGGTTCGAGTACGGCGGAGTTTCGTCGAACAGGTTCTGCACGCCAGCACGCAGTTTCAGGCGCGGCGTCACCACATACGCGCCCGAGATATCCCACAGCGAATACGACTTGACCTTGTTCTGCGCCACCACCGAGCCGTCGTCGATATTGATCGCCGTGTTCTGGTCCTCGTAGCCGCTCGACCAGGTATTTTGCAGGCTGCTCGAGAACGGTCCGCGCTCCCAGTCGAAACTCACCGTATGGCGCCAGCGCTGCACCACGCCGTCGGTCACGAACTTGTTCAGGTTGCTGACGAAGGCGTCGCCCGGCGCATTCTGGATCTCGGACGACAGCACATAGGTGCCGTTCAGGCGAGCGCCGAAGCGGCCGATGGGCGTGTCGACGCCGCGCACCGTCACTGCCAGGTCCAGGCCCTTGGCCACTTGCGCGCCCCGGTTTTCCTTGCGCAGCTCGATGTAGTCGATCAGGCCGTCCTCGTCGCGGTACACCAGGTCACCATACTTGGCCAGGTTGCCGAGGATGATGTCGTCGCCGATCTCGCTGATCAAGTCGGTGCGCTTGATGTTCCAGTAGTCGAGCGAGGCGCTCACCTTGCGTCCGGCGGCGAACACGGCGCCCAGCGAGAACTGGCGGCTGCGCTCGGGCTGCAGGTCGACGTTGCTGTAGCGGCGCGTATCCCAGTTGTCGGCGCAGTCCGCATAATTGTTGTCGACCGTGGCGCAGTAGACCGGGTCGGGCAGGGTCGCGGTGCTGCTGTAGACGGTCGGGCGGAACAGTTCCGTCATGGTCGGCGCGCGAAAACCCCGGCCCGCCGAGGCGCGCAGCAGCAGGGCGTCGGTCGGACGGTAGCTGAGGCCGATCTTCGGGCTGGCGGCGCCGCCGACTTTCTCGTAGTGGTCGTAGCGCGCCGACAGCTGCGCTTCCCACTGCTTCGCGAACGGTACCAGCAGCTCGCCGTACAGGCCCGCGACATCGCGCTTGTCGCTGGTGGCGCGGCCGCCCTCCGGCGCTGCGTCGTTGTTGATGTTGTCGCTCAGGAGCAGCGCCGACGGCGTGAAGTTGTTCTTCTCGCGCCGTACTTCACCGCCGATCGCCAGCGCCAGGTCGCCGCCGGCCAGCGGCGCCAGGGCACGCGAGAACTTGAAGTCCAGCGAATCGAGCGTGCCGCGCGCACGGCGCACGACGTCGTCGACCTGGATGCTGTCGAGCAGCGCCAGCCCTTCGGGGCTGGATGGGCCGAATGGATTGATGCGACCATCCAGGATGCCTTCCATCAGCTCGTTGTACAGCACATAGCCATTGGTGTCGCGGTCCTTGACCGTGTTGACGCTGTGGTTGTATGCGGTGTCGTAGTCCCAGCCGCCCACGGTGCCGCTCACGCCGACCACGAAACGCATGCCTTCGCTGGTCAGTTCGCTGGTGCGCTGGCCGGCTTCGGACAGGCGCATGCGCAGTTCCAGTTCGCCCGGGTAGTCGTCGTCCAGCTGTTCCAGCCCGGTGCCCGCCAGTTGCGGCACCAGGCGGTAGTCGATATAGCCGGTCACGCGCGCGGACGAGCCGGTATAGTACGACTTGGAGCGGCTGAGCGCGACCTCGGCATAGGCCTGGTGGCCGCCGCCGAGTTTGAGCACGCCGCGGCTCAGGAGGCTCGCTTTCTCGGTCTTCGGATACAGCTCGGTGTCGCCCATGTAGTTATAGGTGCAGGCATCGACGCCGCCGGTGCCGTCGGGCAGGTAGACGTTGGCCGGCGGCGCGCAGTCGGGCGCCGACAGGTTGATCAGGCGGTTCGTGATCGGGCGGCCGTTGATGGTGAAGCCGCGTTCCTGCAGGTGGTCGCGCTGGTTCGAGGTCAGGCGGATGTTCGCCGGGCCGGTATAGCCCGACAGCAGATGGCCCAGGCGTTCCTCGACCCGCAGGCCGGGGATGAAGCTGCGCTGGCTGGTGTTCAGGGCGTTGGTGCGCTGGAAGTCGGCCACCGCGAACACGTTGTAGCCGTCGCGTTCGAGGTCGCCCTTGCCGGCGCTGATGCTGGCGGTGCGCTTGCCGGCGCCGCCTTCGTCGGTCGTGCCGCCGTAGACATTCAGTTCCAGCCCCTGGAAGTCCTTGCGGGTGATGAAGTTGATGACGCCGCCGATCGCATCGGTGCCGTACAGGGCCGATGCGCCATCGAGCAGCACCTCGACCCGTTCCAGGGCGGCGGCCGGGATGTTGTTCAGGTCGACGCCACTGTCGTCGCCGGGCGAAGCGAAGTTGGCCATGCGCCGGCCATTGAGCAGGACCAGGGTCGACGAGGTGCCGATGCCGCGCAGGTTGGCGCTGTTGAAGCCGCGCTGGTCGCCGCCGACATTGATGCTGGCGCCGTCGGTCAGGCCGTTGACGTTGCTCGACACCCGGGCCAGCAGCTCCGAGGCAGTGGTCACGCCGGCCTTCTCGATCTCGGCGCGCGAGACGATCTGCACCGGCAGGGCGGTTTCCGACTGGACCCGGCGGATGGCGGAGCCGGTGACTTCGACCTTCGGCATGTCCGCAGGCGCTGCCACCGGCGCGGCGGCCGTGGTCAGCTCCTGGGTTTCCTGCGCCATCGCACTGGCCGCTACACCCGCCGTCATCCAGGCGCCTGCCAGCATGGCGCCGCGCACGGCCCGGGCCACCGCCCTCAACTTCGTATTCATCAATTGTCCTTGTGTAACTACAGAAATAATGGACGAGTGTAAACGCGCGCCGAGCCGGAACGACAACTATCGTTGCCGGAGCCGGGGGGTGTTGCGAATCTGCTACGCCTGCGCAATAGTCCGCCTGAATATTACTCAGGGCGAAATAATGAATTGCAGTGTGCAAGGATTCCCGGCGCTCGGATAATTCATGAGAATGGACCCACGACGAATATGGCCAGGGGCATGCATATGAGGACGACATCGGTCTACCACGAGGGTGAACGCGCCGTGCAGCGCAGCGCGGGCGAAACCGCGATCGCCGACCACAATGGGGTTATCGTGGCCGACACGATCCAGGGCGGCGCGCGGTCTTTCATCGGCAAGCAGTCGATGGTGGTGCTGGCCAGCGTCGATGCCGACGGCGCGCCGTGGTCGACGGTGCTGTTCGGCCAGAGCGGCTTTGCCCACGCCGACGAACCGGACGTGGTCGGCGTCGACGTGCCGGCCGCCTTGCGCGACCCCGACGAACCGTTCTGGCGCAACCTCGCCGTCAATCCGGCGATCGGCAGCCTGTTCATCGAACTGGGATCGCGCCGCCGCTACCGCATCAACGGCAGCCTGCGGCGCCTGGACGCGCGGGGCTTCGAGCTGGCGGTGCGCGAAGCCTTTCCGAACTGCCCCAGATACATCCAGCGCCGCCAGCTGCGCCGCATCGACGGCGTACCCGCGCCGGCCCTGCTCGATGAAGGCCGGGCGCTTGGCCTCGACGCGCGCGCCATCGTGCACAAGGCCGACACCGTCTTCGTGGCCAGCAACCACCTGGAGCGCGGCGCCGACGCCTCGCACCGCGGCTGCGCTCCCGGCTTCGTCCAGGTGGTGAGCGACACGCTGCTGCGCATTGCCGACTACCCCGGCAACAGCCTGTTCAACACCTTCGGCAACCTGGCGATCGATCCGCGGGTGGGCCTGTGCATTCCCGATTTCGCCGGCCAGCGCATCCTGCAGCTGGGCGGGCGCGCGCGCATCCTGCACGGCCAGGACGATCCCCGCCACCTGACCGGCGGCACCGGGCGCTTCTGGGAAATCGTGGTCGAGCGCTGGCTGCTGCGCAGCGCCGTGCAGCGCCTGGAGTGGGAATACCTCGATGCCTCGCCGTTCAACCTTCCCGTGCATGCGTGAATCATGCGCTACCCGAGCGAGGCGATCGACCCGCACGCCCCCGCCGCCAGGCAGTGTCACCCGGCGCCCAAACACAAGGCGTGACGCCTTGTGTATCCTGGGCCAGGGGTGCGCTGCGCGAACTGCGCCGGCCAGCTTTCCCCCGGCGGCAGCCATCGGCTGCCATTCATCCACCACCATGAGGTTTGCCATGACAACGTCCAACGAAGTACGCCCGCCGCTGCCGCCGTTCACCCGCGAATCCGCGATCGAGAAAGTCCGCCTGGCCGAAGACGGCTGGAACACGCGCGACGCAGCCAAGGTGTCGCTCGCCTACAGCCTGGATACCCGCTGGCGCAACCGCGCCGAATTCGCCAAGGGCCGCGACCAGGCGCGCGCCTTCCTCGAGCGCAAATGGAGCAAGGAGCTCGAGTATCGCCTGATCAAGGAGCTGTGGGCCTTCACCGACAACCGCATCGCCGTGCGCTATGCGTATGAAAGCCGCGATGATTCGGGCAACTGGTACCGGTCCTATGGCAACGAGAACTGGGAGTTCGGTCCGGACGGCCTGATGGTCGACCGCTACGCCAGTATCAACGACTTGCCGATCAGGGAAGAAGAACGCAAATTCCGCTGGCCGCTCGGTCGCCGCCCCGACGACCATCCTGGGCTGTCCGACCTGGGGCTCTGAGCATCGGGACGGCAGCGGCCCTTGCGGTGAAGTCGACGTCGGTGTTGCATTCGGCGAAACAATGAATTGCTGACGATATCGATTCCCTGAATTGCCTGTATTTACGATAATGATGGCAAGCGCCAAACCGGCCGGCGTGGCCGGAGGCGCGTCGCATGGTCTGAGTACAATGATGGGAAACCTGAGCTGGGACGATCCCGCCCCCTATACGCTGTCGTTCGCGCATTTCGACATCGAACCGCGTCTGCGTCGCCTGAGCCGGCACGGCGCGGTCGTCCCGATCGGCGCGCGCGCCTTCGACATCCTGCGGCTGCTGGCCGAAGCCCCCGGACAGGTGCTGGACCACCGCTACCTGATGGAGCGGGCCTGGGCCGGCCGCGTCGTCGGTGACGCCAACCTGCGGGTGCAGATCGCCGCCTTGCGCCGCGCCCTCGACGCCAGTGGCGTGGAACGCCTCATCCTGAACGTTCCCGGGCGCGGCTACCTCCTGACCGCGCCGGTGGTGCGGCGCTGACGGCGCCGGCGAGGCGCTTCCCCAGGCGCCTCCCTAGGCCGCTTCCCAAGCCAGCGCGCGCGGCATGTCGCGCAGGATCCAGCGCTCCACTTCGAACTCCCAGTGCTGCCGCCTGCCGCCGGCGCCTGATTCTTCGCGGTGGGCGTGGCCCGTGAGCTGCAGCACCTGGCCGTGATGGAAGTCGGGAATGCAGATGCCGGCGCGGCCCAGGTCCCAGGCGCGCCCAGGGCTGGCGCCGGGCTGATCGCCGCCGGCGTATGCGATGCGCAGCGTGCCTGGCCCGGCCAGCGTCACGAAGCCGGTGCCGGCGCCGTGATGCGATACCTCGACGGCCTGTGCGCGGCGCGCCAGGAACAGGCTGTCCGCGCGGCTCACGATGCGCTCGATCGCGCCGCGCACCAGGCTGCCGTGCGCGGTCTGCACCGGCAGGCGCGGTTCGCCGAGCTCACGCAGCGCGCGCCGCGCGCCATGCCGCAGCCAGTTGGCACCGGCTTCGCGCACTGCGATCTCGGCCCCGCGCCGGTCGAGGCGTTGCACGATGCCGTCGACCCGGCAGCGCTGGCGCGTCGCCAGGTCGACGAACAGCAGCCCGAGCTCGGCGCCGACTGCGATGTTTTCCCACGCAGGATCGGCCAGGTCGCGCTCCTTCAGCGGCATGTCGATCCGGATCGCGGCGCCGTCGCTGCTGCGCACGAAGCCCGGTTTGCCGAACAGGAGCGACGTCCACGCGGCGCCTTCGGCGTCGACGCTGCCCACGGCGACCATGAATTGCGCGGCAATGAAGGGCTCGGTGCCGACCAGGGCAGGAAGGCACCCAGCATCGGCCGCCGCGCCGCCATCCTTGCCGTCGTCCTCGCGCAGGGCCCGGAATTGGTCGTCGTTCATGTCGCTCTCCTGCTGTTCGAAGAAGGGTCAGTCGGCATCCCGGCCGGCCAGGGCGACTACCTCGTCGATGTCGGCCGGCCGATATCCGGCATCGTGCATCCGCCGCAGCGCGCCGGGTTCCGGCGCAGCCGGGCCCGCCAATAGCGCCGCGACGAAAGCCAGGCAGGCGCTCGCCCTGGCCTCATGGCTGGTGCCCGCCTCGTTGGCCGTCATCTCGGCGGTGTTCAGTCCCGCTGCACGGCCGCGCTCGCGCAGGGCCAGGATCCGCGGCGCGGTCCGGCCCGGCCCGGCGCGGCGGCGCGCCAGGAACAGCGCGATGCGGATCCGGGTGCGCGCATCGAGCCCCGGGCCGCCGCCGGCGGCGCCCGATTCTTGCGGATTCATGGCGGCTATGACCGAGGGATGATTGCTGAGACCATCATTCTGCGAAATAATGACCGCCATTGGAATCGGCGTGATACGCAAGTCACTATTTCGCAAGGAGAAACGAGTGGACCAGATCCATCTGATGAACGTGTTCGTGGCAGTCGGCGAGGAGGAAGGCTTCGCGGCGGCGGCCCGGCGCCTGGATCTGTCGCCGGCCGCCGTTACCCGTGCGATCGCCGGCCTCGAAGAGAGGCTGGGCGTCAAGCTGCTGCTGCGCACGACGCGCAACGTGCGCCTGACCGAAGCCGGGCGGCGCTACCTGGACGATACGCGCGCGATCCTGGCCAGCATCGATGAAGCCAACGAGGTGGCGGCAGGCGTCAACTCGGCGCCCAAGGGCAACCTGTCGGTGACGGCCTCGGTCCTGTTCGGGAAGACCTTCGTCATGCCCTGCATCGTGCAGTTCCTGAACGACTACCCCGAGGTCGAGGTGTCGGCGTTGTTCCTCGACCGGATCGTGAACCTGGTGGACGAGGGCATCGACGTCGCAGTGCGCATCGGCCACTTGCCCGACTCCAGCCTGAAGGCCCTGCGCGTGGGGCAGGTGCGGCGCGTGCTGTGCGCCTCACCCGAGTACCTCGCGCAGCGCCCGTTGCCCCAGCATCCGGCCGACCTGCTGCGCCACACGATCATCGCCGCCACGGGGATCTCGCCGCGGGTGGAGTGGAAGTTCGGCGCGGTCGACGATCCGACCATGGTGCGCCTGCGCCCGCGCCTGACCGTGACCAGCAACGACGCCGCCATCGAGGCCGCGTGCGCGGGCCTGGGCATCTGCCGGCTGCTGTCCTACCAGATCGCCGATGAATTGACCGCCGGGCGCCTCAAGATCATCCTGTCCGAATACGAGGAAGCGCCCTGGCCGGTGCACCTGGTGCACCGCGAGAGCAAGTTCGGCTCATCGAAGGTGCGCAACTTCATCGACCTGATGGCCGACCACCTGCGGGCAAACCCGCACCTGAACTGAGCGCCCGGCCCGTCGCCGCGGCGCGCGCGATGCTCGAGCATGGCGTCGACCTGTCGCTGTTCGCCGGTGGCGACGGTACCGCGCGTGACGTCCTCGACGCCGCCCGGGACCGGATCCCGATCCCGGGCATTGCAGCGGGCGCCAAGATGGTCTCGGCGGTGTTCGGCACCCTGCCAGGCGATGCCGGCACGCTGGCTGCGCGCATGCCGGCCGGCGACCTGTCGATGCTGGCCAATAACCATATAGAGGAGGGCTTGCCGGCGATCCGGGATGTGATGCGTTCGCATCCCGACCGGAGCGCCCCACGTGTCGAAAGGACGCGCTACAGCCTGCAGCAGATGAAGGAAGACACCGGCGTCGGCGTACAGGATGTGCAGAACCGGATGCGCGACTACGGCATCGATCCGTTGTGGACCGGCCATCACCCGTGGCTGCTGCCCGAGCCATTCACGCCCGAAGCGGGCGAGATGTATGGCAAGGAGGCGCTCGATACCTGGGGCGCGGTGATGGCGAAGATCCCGGACGAAGCTGTTCGACGCCGGAACTGGTCAGGACCGCGCCCCGCAACACGGCCGTCCACCGCCTGAAGGGCCATCTCGACGATCCGTCGCGCCGGGCCATGACCTGGCGCGCCTGGAAGCGCAAGCGGCAGGCACGCTAGCCGCCACCGCCGGCATGCAGCGCGCTGCATGCCGTGCGTGACCACGCCGCTCGGGTTCCATGTGCCGCGCTTCCCGACCGGCGTGGCCGAAGCGGGAGTCAGCCGGGACTGAGTAGCGCCGACACATACAGCAGAAGCTTGTCCTCGCTGCGCGCCAGGTCGAGCCCCGTCAGTTCGCCGATGCGGCGCAGGCGGTAGTCGAGCGTGTTGCGGTGGATGCCGAGGCAAGCCGCGGTGGCGGCCGAGTTCTCGTTCTGGGCGAACCAGGTATCGAGGGTGGCGCGCAGCATGGCGCGGCTCTTGTCGCCCGCCAGCCGCGCGATCGGCATGCGCAGCTGGTGTGCCTGCCAGCCGCTGTCCAGGCCAGAGAGCAGCACCGGCAGCGCCAGGTCGTAATAGCTGAACACCTGCTGGCGCGGCGTGCGCAGGCGACCGAGCCGACTGGCGCTGCGCGCGCTCTGGTAAGAGATGGCGGCGCCCTCCAGGCCGGGCAGGGCGATGCCCATCGCGAGCGTGAACGGCAGCTCGCATTCGTCGCGCACCAGCTGGGCCAGTGCTTCCAGGCGCCGCTGCGGCGTGCTTTCAAAGCCCTTGCGCGCCGGTTCCCAGGAATCGAGCAGCACCATCTCGGACGGGCCGACGGTGGCCGTCAGCGCATCCTCGCGCCGCGCCAGCAGGCGCATCTGCAGGCGCTGGATGTCGTGCAGGGCGTGCGCGGCGCCGCCCGGCTCGGGCTGCAGCTCGAGCAGGAACACCAGCTGCATGCGCTCGAGGTCCAGGCCCAGGCGGCGCGCCCAGCCTTCGAGCTCGGGCCGGTGCGCGGCCTCGTAGCGGATCAGGTTCAGCACGAAGGCCTCGCGGTAGCGCGAGTTGTTCTGCAACTCGACCGCCAGCGCCGCCTGCTCGAGGATCATCTCGGCCGTCAGGCGTACCAGCTCACCGAACTGGCGTACCTCGTCCGGCCTGCCGGAGAGGCCCACCGCGCCGCACACCTGGCCGCCGACGCACAGCGGCAGGTTGGTGCCCGGCTGGGCGCCGTGCAGCTTGTGCGCCGCCGCCGCGTCGATCTCGACCGCCAGCTTCTTGGCCAGCGCGAGCAGGGCGCCCGCGTGCAGCTCGCCGACCCGCTCGGCGTTGCCGCTGGCGAGGATCACGCCGTTCGCATCCATCACATTGACGTTGAACGGGATGATCCGCATGGTGCGGGTGACGATTTCCTGGGCGAGCCGGGTGTCGAGGATGTGCATGGGTGTGGGTGGCGGGTGGGCAGACCTTGTGATTATGCACAAAACCCGCCCTGGCGAGGTAGCCGATCCTCACTAAACAGCGCGCCTCTTGTGAACATGCACGAAAAAAGCCGCCAATCCGACCTGCCGCTTGTGCGTGTCGCCGACGCTGGAACTCCCTTGTTTGGCCGATAATCTGGGTAGATCACCTATTACGACTCGGAGACAGCATGAGCACCACCGCAAGCACATCCGGCATCCAGGGCGGCGCCGGCGGCTCGATCCTGTTGGACGGCGCCTACCGCAAGGCCACCTGGCGCCTGATTCCCTTCATCTTCGTCTGCTACCTGTTCAACTATCTGGACCGCGTCAACGTCGGCTTCGCCAAGCTCGAGATGCTCGATGCGCTCCAGCTCAGCGAAACCGTGTACGGCCTGGGCGCCGGCATCTTTTTCGTCGGCTACGTGACCTTCGGGGTGCCGAGCAACCTGATCCTGCACCGGCTCGGCGCGCGGCGCTGGATCGCGATCATGATGATGGCCTGGGGCGCGCTGTCGGCCTGCATGCTGTTCGTGGGTACCCCCACCGAATTCTATGTGCTGCGCTTCTTTACCGGCGTGGCCGAAGCCGGCTTCTTCCCCGGCATGGTCCTGTACTTCACCAAGTGGTTCCCGGCCTACAAGCGCGGCCAGGTGATGGCGCTGTTCATGTCGGCCATTCCTGTTTCGGGCCTGATCGGCGGCCCGCTGTCGGGCTGGATGCTGAGCCACTTCGCCCACGGCCAGGGCGGCATGGACGGCTGGCAGTGGCTGTTCCTGCTGCAAGGCCTGCCGACCGTGGTCCTGGGCCTGGCCGTGTTCTTCTACCTGAACGACGGTATCGGGCAGGCCGGCTGGCTGACGAGCGAAGAGAAGACGGCGATGCAGGACGCGCTCGACCAGGACGAGCAGCAGCGTTCGACGGGCGCGCACGCGGTGCATTCCTTCGGCGCTGTGCTGCGCGACTGGCATGTGTGGATGCTGGGCTTTATCTACTTCAGCATCCAGATGGGCGTGTATGCGATCAACTTCTGGCTGCCGTCGATCATCAAGTCGCTCGGCTTCGAGAACGCGACCACGGTCGGCTGGCTCAGCGCCATCCCCTACCTGTTCGCGGGCGTGTTCATGGTGCTGGTGGGCCGCTCGGCCGACCGCCGGCGCGAACGCCGCTGGCACCTGTCGGCGCCGCTCCTGATGGCGCTGGCCGGCCTGCTGCTGGCCGCGAATTTCTCGGACAACGCCGTGATCGTGCTGGTGGGCCTGAGCCTGGCGACGATGGGCGCGCTGACCGGCCTGCCGATGTTCTGGCCGCTGCCGGCTGCCTTCCTCGGCAGCGCGGCCGCCGCCGGCGGCCTGGCCCTGATCAATTCGATGGGCCAGGTGGCCGGCTTTGTCAGCCCCTTCCTGGTCGGATGGATCAAGGACGCCACCGGCAGCACCGACGTCGCGCTGTACATCCTGTCGACCGTGCTGTTCGTCGGCGCCATGCTGGTGCTGGTCGTGCCGGCGCGGCTGGTCAATCGTTGAGAAGGGAACACCATGAAAATCGTCATCGCGCCCGATTCGTTCAAGGAAAGCCTGTCGGCGCTGGAAGCCGCGAGCGCCATCGAGGCCGGCTTTCGCGAAGTCTTTCCTGACGCCTGCTACGTGAAAGTGCCGGTGGCCGATGGCGGCGAAGGCACCGTCGAGGCCATGATCGCGGCCACCAACGGTCGCCTCGTGCAACTGCAGGCGACCGGTCCGCTGGGCCGGCCGGTCGAGGCCTTCTATGGCCTGACCGGCGACGAGTCGACCGCCGTGATCGAGATGGCCGCCGCCAGCGGACTTGAACTGGTGGCCCCGGAAGAGCGCGATCCGCTGCTCGCCACCAGCCGCGGCACCGGAGACCTGATCCGCGCCGCGCTGGACGCCGGCGCGCGCCGCTTCATCCTGGGCGTGGGCGGCAGCGCCACCAACGATGGCGGGGCAGGCATGTTGCAGGCGCTGGGAGTCGGCCTGTTCGACGCCCACGGCGCGCAGCTGGCGCCCGGCGGCGGCGCGCTGGCGCGGCTGGCGCGGATCGATGTGTCCGGGCTCGACCCGCGCATCACGGATTGCGTGTTCGAGGTGGCCTGCGACGTCAGCAATCCGCTGGTCGGCCCCAGGGGCGCGTCCGCGATCTTCGGGCCGCAGAAGGGCGCGACGCCCGAGATGGTGCGGCAGCTCGACGCCAACCTGCGCCATTACGCGGACCTGATCGCGCGCGACCTGGCCCAGGATGTGGCCGAGGTTCAGGGCGCCGGCGCCGGCGGCGGCATCGCCGCGGCCATGCTGGTGTTCCTGAACGGGCGCCTGCGGCCCGGCAGCGAGATCGTGGCCGATGCGGTGGGCCTCGACGAGACGGTACGCGACGCCGACCTGGTGGTCACCGGCGAGGGCCGCATCGACAGCCAGACCGTCAACGGCAAGACGCCGATCGGCGTGGCGCGCGTGGCCCAGCGCCACGGCAAGCCGGTGATCGCCATTGGCGGCTGCCTGGCGCACGACGCCAGCGCGGTGCACGCGCACGGCATCGCGGCGACCTTCAGTACCGTCATGAAGGCAGGGACGGTGGCCGAGGTGCTGGCCGGCGCGCAAGTCAATCTGCAGTGCACCGCGCGCAATGTCGCGGCTGCGGTCAAGCTGGGCATGGCGCTTGGCCGTTAGCCGATCAAGGGCGTATCGACTTTCTTCAGGGTGCGCAGCACGAAGCTCGACTTGCTGTGGCGGATGCCGGGGATCTTGTACAGGCGTTCGCGCAGCAGGCGTTCGTAGTCGCGCGTATCCTTGACGGCGATGCGCAGGAAATAGTCGTAGTCGCCCGAGATGAGCGAAGCTTCGAGCACCTCGGGAATCGACTCGAGCGCGCGCCCGAATTCATACAGTGTCTCTTCGCTGTGGCTGTCCAGGGTGACCTGGACGATCAGCGTGTCGTGGTATCCCAGGCTCGGCAGGTCGACCTTGACCGTATAGCCCTGCAGCGCGCCGCAGTCGGTCATGCGCTTGATCCGGTTCCAGCACGAGGTGGTCGACAGGCCGACGGCGGCGCTGATCTCCTGCAGCGGCGTGCGCGAGTCACGCAGCAGGATGCCGAGAATCGCCAGATCGGTTGCATCGAAAGATTTTTTGTCAGAAGTCATTTTTGGTGAAAATCCTTCAGGTAATCGGCCTATTCTAGCGGAAAACATGAAGCACTTTCAGGTCTTTCCTCGCTAGACTTCAAGACATGAAACCACATCCCGAATTCCTCTCTTCGCCCGGCCAGGTCGCGCTCACCGGCGCCGGCTTGCTGCTCGACACCCTGGTCGCCTGCGGCGTCGACACCGTGTTCGGCTATCCCGGCGGCGCGGTGCTGCCCTTGTACGATGCGCTGGCCCAGGACGGGCGGCTGCGCCACGTGCTGGTACGCCACGAGCAGGCCGCCGTCCATGCCGCCCAAGGCTACGCGCGCTCCACTGGCCGGCTGGGTGTCGTGTTCGTGACCTCCGGGCCGGGCATCGCCAACACCACCTCGGGCCTCCTCGACGCCCTGAGCGATTCGATTCCCGTCCTGTGCATCAGCGGCCAGGTCGCGACCACGTCGATCGGCACCAATGCCTTCCAGGAGTGCGACGCGCTGGGCATTTCGCGCACGGTCACCAAGTGGAATACGCAGATCCGGGCCACGCGCGACATCGCGGCCATGGTCCGGCGCGCGGTGCTCGAGGCCACCGAGGGAAGGCCCGGCCCGGTGCTGGTCGACGTGCCCAAGGATATCCAGGCGCGCGCCGTGGACGCCGCCGACTTCAAACGCCAGGTCAAGCCGGCCCCCCGGCTGCGCGCCGCGAGCGACGATCTCGATGGCCTGGACGCCGCCGCGCTTCTCATCGGCCAGGCACGGCGCCCCGTGTTCTATGGCGGCGGCGGCTTGATCAACGCGGGCCTCGACGCCTGCGCCGCCTTCACGCGCCTGGTGCGCTGGAAGGATGCGCCGTGCACGCTGACCCTGATGGGACTCGGGGCCTTCCCGGCCTCGGACCGGCGCTGGCTCGGCATGCTGGGCATGCACGGCACGCTGGAGGCGAACCTGGCGATGCATGGCGCCGACCTGGTCGTGTGCGTCGGGGCGCGCTTCGACGACCGGGTGACGGGACGGCTGGCCGATTTCTGTCCGGACGCGAAGATCGTCCACGTCGACATCGACCCGAGCTCGATCGGGAAGGTAGTGCCGGCCGACGTCGGGCTGCGCGGCGATTGCGGCGTTGTGCTGCGCGGCCTGCTGGACCGGCTCGGCGGCCTGCGCGCCGATCCAGCCTTGCTGGGGGATTGGTGGCGCACGATCGAGACCTGGCGCGCCGCGCGCTGCCTGGACTTCGCCGCGCCGGATGCGACGATCGTGCCGCAACAGCTGATGTCCACGCTGGCCTCACGCCTGGCAGGGCGGAATGCCATCGTCTCCACCGATGTCGGCCAGCACCAGATGTGGGCCGCGCAATACCTGGGCTTCGAGGCCCCGCGGCGCTGGTTGACCTCCGGCGGCGCCGGCACCATGGGGTATGGGCTGCCGGCCGCGATCGGCGCCCAGGTCGCCCATCCCGATGCGCTGGTCGTGTGCGTGAGCGGCGACGCCTCGGTGCTGATGAATATCCAGGAGCTGTCGACCGCGGTGCAGCACCGCTGCCCGGTCAAGCTGGTCTTGTCGAACAACGGCTGCATGGGCATGGTGCGCCAGTGGCAGCAACTGCACCACGGTGCCCGCTATAGCCACAGCTATTCCGAAGCCTTGCCTGATTTCGTGGCGCTGGCGCGCGCCTTCGGGTGGGACGCGTGCAGGGTCGAGCACGGGGCCGAGCTGGCAGCGGGCATGGATGCCTGCCTGGCGTCGAACCGGCCTTTCCTGCTCGATGTCGTGGTGGAGCAGGCCGAGAACTGCTTCCCGATGATGCCGGCCGGACGAGGGCACCACGAGATCATGCTGGGAAACGATCGCTGGTATCGATGAGCCTGGTGTCCCGACATGGCTGTTCGTTGAATACATGCGGCGGGAATGGACCTGATACCGCGTCGCTAATCTTGCTCCATGTTAAGCAAGCCGCGGGCCGCTTGCCGTGTTCTCGTCCTTTTGGCGAAGGCACGCCGTCCCGGTCCATCCAATCGAACTAGGCCGCACGGCGCCTGCAGGGTCGCCCCGCCCTCGTTATACTGCGCGCATGAACAACCACCAACCAGCCGCCGACGGCGATTTCCTGACCCTTGTGGCGGCGCGCCGCAATTTCACGCTGCGGCGCCTGCACCCGCCCGGGCCCGACTGCGCAACGCTCGACCGTATCGTCGAAGCGGCCGCGCATGCGCCCGACCACGGCCTGCTGCGGCCATGGCGCTTCGTGCTGATCCCGCAGGCACGGCGTGGCGACCTGGGCGCCGTGTTCGCCGAGGCCCTGGCCGAGCGCGATCCCGGCTGCGGCGAGGAAGCGCTGGCCACGGCGCGCGACAAGGCCCTGCGCGCGCCCTGCCTGCTGGTGGCGGTGCTGAAGGACGATGGGGGGGCCAAGACAATCCCGGTGGCCGAAAAACTGGTGTCGCTCGGCTGCGCGCTCCAGAACCTGCTGCTCGCGGCCGGGGCCGAGGGTTTCGCGACCGGGCTGGCCAGCGGCGCCGCCATGGACGTGCCGGGCATGCGCCGCCTTCTAAGCCTGGAACCGCATGAGCGCGCGATCTGCTTCATCGGCCTGGGCACGGCGGCGATGGAAAAGCCGCCGCGCCCGAAGCCGGACGCGGCGGATTACCTGAGCAGCATCTAGTTGTCGACGGCGTCAGCCACCGCCGCAGCCGCCGCAGCCGCCGCAACAGCCGTCGGCGCGCGCCTGGCGCACCGGGAAGCCGGCGCGCGTGGCCGTGATGTCGATCTCGCGCGACGAGGTCAGGTCGGCGTCATACCGTACCCACACCTGGCTGGCGCCGGCATTGGCCTCGGCCGCCTTTACTCCAGGAAGCGCGCGCAGCCGGTACAGGATATGGTCGGCGCCGGGCCGGTCGAGCGCGGCGTCGAGTTGCAGATGATGTTCCATGGGTGCTCCTTCGGGGTGAATGCAGCCGCTCAGCCGCAGCTGCCGATGTAGTGGCATTCGGCGCAATGCGCGCAGCCGTCGATTTTCTGCATGGCGCGGGCGCCGCATTCCGGACACTTGGCGGCGGCGCCCGCGCGCGGTTCGGGCGCAACCGCCTCCACCTCGGCCGGCGCCGCATGTTCGCCATGGTTGGCCGCACGCGCGGCGAGCACCCGGTCGAGCTGTTCGACCGGCACCTGGTTGCCCTGGGCGTCCAGGAAACCACGCCGTATCAGCATCCGCTGCAGCATGAAGGCGATCGCCGCCACTTCCGAGTCGTGGTAGACCGGCACCTGGACGCCATCCTCGCGGGTCAGGTGGCCGCAGCGTACCGGTCCTTTTTCCCATACCACTTCGCGCATGTCGGCCAGGGCCTTGGCCACCGGGCTGCCGGCGCGCGCCGCCAGCGACAGCAGGCGCATGGTCGAGGTGATCCACTGGTGGCCGTCGCTGCGCTGGTTGGCCGGCATGAAGAATTCGAAGGGCCGCTCGATGGCTACCTGCCGGCCGTCCCGCACTCCCTCCACGCGCAGGAAGCTGATGGTGAGATAGACCGCCTTCTTGCCCTCCTGGGTGGTGTACTCGACCTTGCAGGTGAGCGACTCCAGCTCGCCCAGCGGCCGCGATTCGAAGCGCTTGCGCAGCGGGTCGGATTCGGACGGCGCCATGCCTTGCGTCGGCGCCGATTCGGGCGCCCGCGTGGCGACGCTCAGCACGCTGCCGGTGACGCCGTTCGGGCGGTAGGTGGCCAGCCCCTTCAGTCCGGCGCGCCAGGCCTCGGTGTACAGGTCCTTGAAGTCGGCGTAGGGGTAGTCTGCCGGCACGTTGACGGTCTTCGAGATCGCGGTGTCGATGTAGGGCTGCACCGATTCCATCATGCGCAGGTGGTCGAGCGCCGACATCTCGAGCGCGGTGACGAATTGCGGTGGCAGCGCCTCGCCCTGGTCCATCTGGTGGCCCAGGTGGCGGTACAGCCGCCAGGCGTGATCCGCCACCTCGTAGGTACGGAGGGTATCGTCCGGCATGCGTTTCCTGCGCTGGTAGGCCCAGGAGAACGCCGGCTCGATGCCGTTCGAGGCATTGTCGGCGAAAGCCAGCGAGATGGTGCCGGTCGGCGCGACCGATAGCAGATGAGAGTTGCGGATGCCGTGGCGCGCGATGTCCTCGCGCAGCGCTTCGGGCAGGCGGCCGACGAACTGGCCGGCCAGGTAGCGCTCGGCGTCGAACAGCGGAAACGGCCCCTTTTCGCGCGCCAGCGCGATCGAGGCCGCATAGGCCGCGTTGCGCAGTTCGCGCGCGATGCAGGCGGCCATGGCGCGGCCTTCCGGCGCGTCGTAGCGCAGGCCGAGCATCACCAGGGCGCTGCCCAGGCCCATGAAGCCCAGGCCGATGCGGCGCTTGTTGGCGCCTTCTTCGGCCTGCTGCGGCAGCGGCCACTGGTTGGCGTCGAGCGCCAGGTCGAGCATGCGCACGCCGATCGCCGCCACTTCGCGCATGGTGTCGAAATCGAAGGCGGCGCCGGGCGTGAAGGGCTGGCTCACGAAGCGGGTCAGGTTGAGCGAGCCCAGGTCGCAGCAGCCGTACGGCGGCAGCGGCTGCTCGCCGCAGGGATTGGTGGCCGCCAGCCGCTCGCACCAGTACAGGTTGTTTTCCTGGTTCATGCGGTCGATGAACAGCACGCCCGGCTCGGCGTGGTCGTAGGTCGATGCGATCACCTTGTCCCACAGCGCGCGTGCCGGCACGCGGCGATACACCCACAGGCCGTCGCCGCGCCGGGAGGCCCCGGCGTCGATCGTGTCCTGGGCGGGGGCGGCGCGGTGCACCAGCTCGACCTGTTCGTCGGCCAGCACCGCCTGCATGAAGGCGTCGGTGACGCCGACCGACAGGTTGAAATTGCTGAAGGCCCCGCCGTCCTTGGCGGCGATGAAGCGCTCGATGTCGGGATGGTCGATGCGCAGCACGCCCATCTGGGCGCCGCGGCGGGCGCCGGCCGATTCGACCGTGCGGCAGGACGCGTCGAACACCTCCATGTAGGACACCGGGCCGGAAGCGCGCGAATGGGTGCCCTTGACCGCACTGCCGGCCGGGCGGATCGGGCTGAAGTCGTAGCCGACGCCGCCGCCGCGGCGCATGGTCTCGGCAGCCTCCGCCACCGCCGTGTAGATGCCGGGCAGGCCGTCGTCCTCGCCGGTGATCGAGTCGCCCACCGGCTGCACGAAGCAGTTCATCAGGGTGGCCTTGATGCCGAGGCCGGCGGCGGAGTTGATGCGGCCGGCCGGCACGAAGCCGTGTTCCTGGGCCCACAGGAAACGTTGCTCCATTTCGGCGCGCAGGGCCTGGGGTTCCTGGCTTGCCAGCGCATGGGCCACGCGGACGCGCACTTCCTCGATCGTGGTTTCCAGGCCGCGCGCGTATTTCTCGCGCAGGACGTCGATCGATACCTCTTGTGGAGGCATGGCCGCGGTAAACAGGTGGTCTTTTGCGTTCATCGGTTCTCTTGGATCGCTCGATCCGGTTGGTGGGGTCGCTGTAGTCGACCACTATCCGCGCTTCGGGCAGGCGGCGCCTTGAACCGGTTCAAGAATCCTCGACCGTGGAGCCGGTGAGGCCGGCGGCGAAGGTACGGATATCCTGTGCGCTCAGTGCCGTCATCGTGCGCGTCTGGTCCGGATCGACGTCATGGTGGAAGCGCTTCTTGACGCCATGCTCGGCCAGTTGCCAGTGCAGGTCCGGCTCGATGCCGTGGCGCGCCAGCCAGCCAGCTACGCGCGCACAACAGCGGGCAGCCGTATTTCGCCAGCGTGAGGAGCGGCTTGACGTCGCCGCCGATGCCGGCGATGCACGACATCTCGGCCACGCCCGTGCGCTCGAGCAGCCCGGGCACGAGTACACGAGAGGGAAGGCTGATTCATCCATGCTGCTCTTTCAGCGGGGACGGCGCGTGGCGACTGACGCCAGCATCCTGCGCGGCGCCAGCCAGGCCGGGTCGAACACCGGACCGTCGATCGCGTCGAGGGTGCTCTCGACCATGAGTCCCGCTCGGTCGCCTTCCATCAGCAGGCGGCAGCTGAAGAACAGGGCGTCCCGGTCTTCCCTGCGCGCGGCCGGCTGCGCGAAATCATGCAGGCTTGCGCTGATGCTGAGATCCGGCGGGGCCATACGCAGGCGCTTGAAGCGCAGGGCGGCGCCCGCGTCGCCGGACAGGTGGCGCAGCAGCGCCAGGTTGAGCGCGGTGGCGAACAGGCGCGAACCGGGAGCGGCCGGCAGCAGCGACAGCAGGCGCCTGACTGGGGCGGGCAGGGGATGGGATTCAAGGGGGCGTGGCAGGACTTGTCGTGGGAGGGCAGGCGGCGCGCCGTTCGAGTCCGGGCCTGCCATGCCGGAAACTGTCGCAGGCCGCGGCCGGCATCAGGGGCGCCATGCGCGCGGCTGCTTCGTCCGGGGCGATGGCGTCATCAACGACGGTGCGCGCCAGCGCGACGATGGCGGACATACTGGTCGACTGTGGACTCAGGCGCACCATGTCCACGCCCATGGCGCGCGTCGTGTCGGCCTGGTCCACCAGGTTGTAGACCCAGCCTGGTGCCGAGCCCTGCACCGCTAGGTGCAGGCGCAGGCCGATGCACCCGCGCCGCGTATTCCATCAGGCCCGGATCGGCCAGGATGACCGCGTCGGTGCCGAAGCTTGCCGCGCGGTCGATGGCGGCGCGCCAGGAGGACCTTGCGAACGCGCCGGTGGGCCTCGTCGATGCCCTGGCGCATGGCGTCTTCGCCGAAATTCAGGCCGGCGAAGTTGCGGCATTGGTGGCGTGGCGAAAGCCGGGGTAGACGCAGTCGGCGCCGTTGTCGACCGCGGCCTTGAGGGCGTGCAGGCTGCCGGCGGGGCAGACCAGTTCCATGGATGGGCGGGTGGTAGTGGGTGAGCCGGCCGGTGTGGATGGCATGAACAATGCAGGGCCGTGGAGCGTGCGATGACGATAGCCACCGCAGGGCCCGGGCGCATTGAACTGGTTCAAGTACTAGGACAGCCGCATCACCTGGCCACGGCGATCGAACGCCAGGAAGCGCTCGATGGCGCCGCGATGCACGGCGTCGATCATCATCTTGAGCGCGCGGTCGACCGCAGCGGCAGCGGGCAGGGCGCCGTCCACGCCGGGCAGGGCGGCGACGAAGGCCAGGTCCCATGGCTGGCCGGTCTGCCGCGACTCTTGCGCCAGCGTCGCGAAGTCGGGCAGGTCGTCGACCGCCTTGTCGACGCACATCACGGGCGCCAGCGCGCCGCCCCGGCCGGCCTCGAAGCGCTTCTTCTGGCCTGGCGTATGGTTGAGCGGCAGTTCGCGCGCGGCGAAGACGAACAGCAGCCGTTGCGGTTCGCCCTGGGCGCGGGCCGCCGAGAGGAAGTCGTTGAAGTCGGTGATCTGCATGGTCAGGCCCATCCCTTCACTGCACCAGCGGCGAGGCCGCGCCCTCGAGCGTGACGCCCTGGACGTCGGCGCGACCGACCAGCAACTGCAGGTACTGGTGCACGCCGCGTTGCCAGGCGGCCGACGTCAGATATTCGGCAATCCGGTCGCGCACCGCCTCGAACGGGATCGGGCGGCCTTCGACCCGGCGCAGCACTTGCACGAGGTGCAGGCCGAAACGGGTCTCGACCGGGCGTTCGGCCAGTTGACCTTGCGCCAGGCGAAACACGACATCGTCGAATTCCGGCACGCACTGGCCGCGCGCCAGCTGGCCCAGGCTGCCACCGACGGCGCCCGACGGGCAATTCGAGTACTGGCGCGCCAGGGCCTCGAAGTGTTCCGGCGCCGTCCTGAGCGCCGCCAGCACCGAATCGGCCGTCTCGCGCAGCAGTTCGAGAGGGGCGTTGGGCGTCACCTGGAACAGGATGTGGCGCGCCTCGACCATTTCGCCGCTGGTGAATTGCCGTGGATTGGCGGCGTAGAAGCGGGCGCAGGCAGCAGCGTCGGCCTGCGGCACGTTCACTTCGCTTTCCAGCAGCGCTTCGATGCACGCGTCTTCATCCTCGCCCAGCATGCACAGGCCGAGGCGGTCGGCTTCCTGCAGCAGCAGGGTGCGCAGTACCACCTCGTGCACCGACTGCTTGAGCGGGTTCGCCGCCTGTTGGTGGTATGTCATCTCGCGTTCGATGACATGGTCGTCGATGTCGACGCCGTTGACCGAGAGTCCCATGGTGATGTTCTCCTGTCGATGCGCTTAACGTGGACGGACCAGCTGGAAGGCGCGGCCCAGGTAGGACAGGGCGCCGAAACCGCTCCACACGTGCACCAGGCGTGTGAACGGGAAGATCACGAACAGCGACATGCCCATGAACAGGTGCAGCTTGAACACCACCGGCGCCTCGACGATGTAGGCGGCGGCGCCGCCGCGGAAGGTCACGATGTGCTGGGCCCAGCGCATCAGGCTGACCATGGTCTCGCCATCGAGGTGGTCGAGCGAGGTGAAGATCGAGCCCAGGCCGAGCAGCAGCGTGGCCAGGATCCACAGCAGCACGACCTTGTCCTTGAAGGTGGTGACGCGGCGCAGGCGGTCGCTGGTAAAGCGGCGCACCAGCAGCATGGTGATGCCGACCAGGCAGATCAGCCCCATCACGCCGCCGGCGGCCATGGCGAAGATCTGCTTGGCGCCGTGGGCGATCCCCATGGTGTCCCATACCCAGACCGGGGTGAGCAGGCCGACGGCATGGCCGAACAGCAGGCCGATGACGCCGATGTGGAATAGGGCGGAACCCCAGCGCAGGCTGCCGCGGTGCAGCACCTGGGTCGATTCGGATTTCCAGCTGTATTGCTCGCGGTCGAAGCGAATCAGGCTGCCCAGCAGGAAGATCGACAGCGCGATATAGGGATAGATCCCGAATAGCAATTGGTTCAAGTAGTCCATGGTGGTTCTCCTCGGTCGTGTCAGGCGGCGGCGCGAACCGCGGCCTTGGGGTAGAAGTTGATGGGCTGGGCGCCGCCGGACGCGTGCTTGAGCAGCGGTTCTACGCCATCGACCCCAGGGCCGAACGTCTCGAGCGCCTCGTCCATGTCCTTGATGGGCGGCTCGCTCAATGCCTCGGCCTGCACCGGGCTCAGTTGCTCGAGCACGTCGAACACGCAGGCGTAGACGTTGCCGTTGGCGGCCAGCTTGTTGCCGATATGGGCCAGCACGTGCACGGCGTCGCCCAGCAGTGGGCCGGCCTTGTCCTCGCCCCCGAGCTGCGACAGGAATTCCAGGAACAGCGGCACGAAGTCGGGCAACTCGTCGCCTTCCATCTGCAGGCCATGCTTCTTGTACTCTTCCATCAGGTCGACCATGGCCTGGCCGCGGTCGCGCGACTCGCCGTGGATATGCTCGAACAGGTGCAGCGAGTGCGAGGGCGTGCGGTCGAACGTCTGCACGTAATACTGCTGCAGCGTGATCAGGTCTTCCTGCGCCAGGTGGTTCAGCAGAGGGCGCAGGGCGGCGTGCATGCCGGGCCGGGCATCGAGGACGGCTTCCATCTCGGACAGGGCGGCGACCAGCTCCGGTTCGGGGTAGAGCAGCAAGGCGGAAAGGATGCGGTAGTGTTTCATGATGTTCCCCTGTATCAGGCCTGCTCGGTTTCTTTTTTCTTGCGCGACCTGGGCATCGAGACGAAGTGGGTCGAGCCTTGTTTGCGCTTGCCGAACAGCGAGGCGTCGCTGACGCCGTCCGAACAACCGTTCCCGAATGAAAAGCCGCACGAACCCTTGTCGTTGAAGCTGTCCTCGGCCATCTCCTTGTGGCTGCTCGGGATCACGAACCGGTCTTCGTAGTTGGCGATCGCCATGATGTGGTACATGTCTTCGACCACTTCCTGCGACAGGCCGACCTGGCCCAGCACCTTCAGGTCGTTCTCGTCCACCGCGCCGTTGACTGTTTCTGCGCGCATATAGGCGCGCATGGCCAGCATGCGGTCCAGCGCATGGACGATCGGCGCTTCCTTGCCGGCGGTGAGCAGGTTGGCGAGGTAGCGCACCGGGATGCGCAGGCTGCGGGTATCGGGCAGGATGCCGTTCATGCCCATCTTGCCGCTTTCGGCCGCGGCCTGGATCGGCGACAGCGGCGGGATGTACCACACCATCGGCAGCGTGCGGTATTCGGGGTGCAGCGGGAAGGCGATCTTCCACTCGACCGCCATCTTGTACACCGGCGAGCGCCTGGCCGACTCCAGCCACGCGTCCGGGATGCCCTGGCGCCGTGCTTCGGCGATTACCTCGGGATCATGCGGATCGAGGAACAGGCCGAGCTGCGATTCGTACAGGTCCTGTTCGTCGGCCACCGAGGCGGCGGCCTCGATCTTGTCGGCGTCGTACAGCAGCACGCCGAGGTAGCGGATGCGGCCAACGCAGGTTTCGGAGCACACCGTCGGCTGGCCGGCCTCGATGCGGGGATAGCAGAAGGTGCACTTCTCGGCCTTGCCCGACGACCAGTTGTAGTAGATCTTCTTGTACGGGCAGCCCGAGATGCACATGCGCCAGCCGCGGCACTTGTCCTGGTCGATCAGCACGATGCCGTCGTCCTCGCGCTTGTAGACCGAGCCGGATGGGCAAGAGGCCACGCACGCCGGATTGAGGCAATGCTCGCACAGGCGCGGCAGGTACATCATGAAGGTGTTCTCGAAGGTCGAGTACATCTCTTTCTGCACATTGTCGAACAGCTTGTCCTTGCTGCGCTTGGCGAATTCGCCGCCCAGGTCATCTTCCCAGTTCGGGCCCCACTCGATCTTGTCCATCTTCTTGCCGGTCAGGACCGACACCGGCCTGGCGGTCGGCGGCGTTTCGCTCAGGGGCGCGTTCTGCAGGCGCTCGTAGTCGTAGGTGAACGGCTCGTAGTACTCGTCGATCGCCGGCAGGTTGGGATTGGCGAAGATATTGGCCAGGATTTTCAGGCGCGAGCCCTGGCGCGGCTCGATCTTGCCCGCGGTGTTGCGCTTCCAGCCGCCATTCCACTTGTCCTGGTTTTCCCATTCCTTCGGATAACCGATGCCGGGCTTGGTTTCGACATTGTTGAACCAGGCGTATTCGACGCCGTCGCGGCTGGTCCAGACGTTCTTGCAGGTCACCGAACAGGTGTGGCAACCGATGCATTTGTCCAGGTTCAGCACCATCCCGATTTGTGCTCTGATCTTCATGTTTGACTCCTGTTATTCTCAAGCGCCCTTGACGGCGACGGACGCCATCACTGGTTCTTGCGTCTCACTGGGTTTCGATGCGACGACGGCGTTCACGGCGCGCACCGCGCCGGCCGGCTGGTTGCCGCCACGGATACCCGGATCGCCATTCGGACGCGATTCGTCACGTGGGCCTTCCATCCATTCCACATCGCGCATCTTGCGCACCAGGACGAATTCGTCCCGGTTGGAACCGACCGTGCCGTAATAGTTGAAGCCATACGAGAGCTGGGCGTAGCCGCCGATCATATGGGTCGGCTTGGTCACGGCGCGGGTGACCGAGTTGTGGATGCCGCCGCGTTTCTTCGAGGTTTCGGCGCCCGGCACGTTCACGATCTTTTCCTGGGCGTGGTACATCATGGTCATGCCCTCGGGCACGCGCTGGCTCACCACGGCGCGCGCGGTCAGCGTGCCGTTGACGTTGAACACCTCGATCCAGTCGTTGTCCTCGATCCCGGCGTTCCTGGCGTCGATCTCCGACAGCCACACGTGGGGGCCGCCGCGCGACAGCGTCAGCATCCGCATATTGTCCGAATAGGTCGAGTGGATGCCCCATTTCTGGTGCGGCGTGATGAAGTTCAGCGCGATCTCCTTGTTGCCGTTCGGACGGGCGCCCAGCAGCGCGTCGGTGGTCTTGGTGTCGATCGCGGCCTTGTACACGCACAGGCCTTCGCCGAAGTCGCGCATCCAGGCGTGGTCCTGGTAGAACTGCTGGCGGCCGGTGAGGGTGCGCCACGGGATCAGTTCATGCACATTGGTATAGCAGGCGTTGTAGCTGACTTCTTCGCTTTCCAGGCCCGACCAGGTGGGCGAGGAAATGATCTTGCGCGGCTGCGCCTGGATGTCGCGGAAACGGATGCTGTCATGCTCGCGCGGGATCGCCAGGTGGGTATGATCGCGCCCGGTCATTTTCGAGAGCGCATCCCAGGCCTTGACCGCGACGTGGCCATTGGTCTCGGGCGCCAGCGACAGGATCATCTCGGCGGCGTCGATCGCGGTGTCCAGGCGCGGCTGGCCCTTCGAGACGCCGTCCGCCAGCACCGTGCGGTTGATGCCGCGCAGGACGTCGACCTCATGACCGGTCTTCCAGCCGATGCCCTTGCCGCCGTTGCCGACTTTCTCGAGCAAGGGGCCGACCGAGGTGAACTTTTTATAGACGTCGCTGTAATTGCGTTCGACCACGGTCATGCTCGGCATGGTCTTGCCCGGAATCGGTTCGCACTCGCCGGCGCGCCAGTCCTTCGGATCGAAGGGCTGGCCCAGTTCGCCCGGGGTGTCGTGCATCAACGGCGTGAGCACCAGGTCCTTGCGGGTGCCCAGGTGGTCGCCGCCGATCTCGGAGAACTTGGCGGCGATGCCTTTGTAGATTTCCCAGTCCGACTTCGATTCCCACAGCGGCTGCACGGCCTCCGACAGTGGATGGATGAAGGGGTGCATGTCCGAGGTGTTCAGGTCGTCCTTCTCGTACCAGGTGGCGGTCGGCAGCACGATGTCGCCGTACAGGCAGGTGGTCGACATGCGGAAGTCGAGCACCACCAGCAGGTCGAGTTTTCCTTCGGCGGCCGGACGCACCTTGACGTCGCGTGGCTTGACGCAATCGTCTTCGTCGCTCATCAGGGCGTTCTGGGTGCCGAGCAGGTACTTCAGGAAGTATTCGTGACCCTTGCCCGAGCTGCCCAGGATGTTGGAGCGCCACACGAACATATTGCGCGGGAAGTTCTTCGGATTGTCCGGATCGTCGCACGACAGGTTCAGCTTGCCGGCCTTGATCTGGTCGACGGCGTACTGGACCGGATCCTCGCCGGCGCGTTCGGCGGCCCGGACCACGTCGAGTGGATTGGTCTCGAGCTGCGGCGCCGACGGCAGCCAGCCCATGCGCTCGGCCTTGGCGTTGTAGTCGAGCAGGGACATCTCGGCACGTTCGCCGTCGGCGGTCGGGCACAGGATCTCGGACGTATTGAGCTTCTCGTGGCGCCACTGGCTGGTGTGCGCGTAAAAGAACGAGGTCGAATTCATCTGGCGCGACGGACGATTCCAGTCGAGCGCGAAAGCCAGCGGGGTCCAGCCGGTCTGCGGGCGCAGCTTTTCCTGGCCCACGTAGTGCGACCAGCCGCCGCCGCTCTGGCCGATGCAGCCGCACATCATCAGCATATTGATGATGCCGCGGTAGGTCATGTCCATGTGATACCAGTGGTTCAGGGCCGCGCCCACGATCACCATCGACTTGCCGCGGGTGCGGTCGGCATTGTCGGCGAACTCGCGCGCCACGGTGATCACATCAAGCGCCTTGACGCCGGTATGCTTGACCTGCCATGCCGGGGTATAGGGCAGGTCGTCGTCGTAGCTCTTCGGCGTGTTGGGGCAGATGCCGCGGTCGACGCCGTAGTTGGCCATCGACAGGTCGAATACCGTGGTGGCCAGGGCTTCGGTGCCCTCGGCCAGCGTGACCTTCCTGACCGGCACCTTGCGTTCCAGGAGATCCTCGGCGTCCTTGCCGCCGAAGTAGGGGAAGCCGACCGTGACGATGGCGTCGTGGCTACCCAGCAGCGACAGCTGCGGATCGATGGCGGCGCGCGAGCTGCCGTCCTTCTGCTCCAGGTTCCACTTGCCGGTCTCGCCCCAGCGGAAGCCGATCGAGCCGCTCGGGGCCACGATCCTGCCGCTGGCCGCGTCGAGCACCAGGGTTTTCCACTCGGGGTTATTGGTCTCATCCAGGTTGTTGGCCAGGTGCGAGGCGCGCAGGAAGTAGTCCGGCACCAAGAGGCCGTCCTTTTCCTTGAGCATGACCAGCATGGGGAAGTCGGTGTACTGCTTGGCGTACTCGTTGAAATAGCTTGACTTGCCGGTGGCGTGGTATTCCTTCATGATGACGTGGCCCATGGCCATCGCCAGCGCGGCGTCGGTGCCCTGTTTCGGCGCCAGCCAGATGTCGCCGAACTTGGCCATCTCGCCGAAGTCCGACGACACGGCCACGGTCTTGGTGCCCTTGTAGCGCACCTCGGTATAGAAGTGGGCGTCCGGGGTGCGGGTCATCGGCACGTTGGAGCCCCATACCATCAGGTAGGTCGAGTTGTACCAGTCGGCCGATTCCGGCACGTCGGTCTGTTCGCCCCAGACTTGCGGGCTGGCCGGCGGCAGGTCGCAGTACCAGTCGTAGAAGCTCATGGCCACGCCGCCGATCAGGCTCAGGTAGCGGGTGCCGGCGGCATAGCTCACCATCGACATGGCGGGGATCGGCGAGAAGCCGATGATGCGGTCCGGTCCGTATTCCTCGATCGTGTAGGCGTTGGCGGCGGCGATCATCTCGTTGACCTCATCCCACTTGGCGCGCACGAAGCCGCCCTGGCCGCGGATCGATTTATAGCTGCGCGCCCGTTCCGGGTCCTGGCTGACCCAGGCCCAGGCCTGGACCGGATCCATGGTCGTGCGCGCCTCGCGCCACAGTTGCATCAGGCGGCCGCGCACCATCGGGTGCTTGACGCGCTGGGCCGAGTACACGTACCACGAGTAGCTCGCGCCGCGCGGGCAGCCGCGCGGTTCGTGGTTGGGCAGGTCGGGACGGGTGCGCGGGTAGTCGGTCTGCTGGGTTTCCCAGGTGATCAGGCCGTTCTTGACGTAGACCTTCCAGCTGCACGAGCCGGTGCAGTTGACGCCGTGCGTCGAGCGCACGATCTTGTCGTGCTGCCAGCGCTGGCGATAGGCGTTTTCCCAGGTGCGGTCTTCCTCGACCACGCGGCCATGGCCGTTCGAGAAGGTTTGCTTCGGTTTGCCGAAAAAATTCAGGCGGTCCAGAAAGTGACTCATGATTTCTCCATTGGTGCGTACAGCCTGGAAGCAGTGTAGGAGCGCAGCTGTACGCTGGGTATTCGCAGGAAGTCGGTCGAGACGTCGAATCCGAACTAGACCGACTAGTCCTTAGTGACTAATGACGCGTTGCGGGTTGACCTAGCAAGGCATCTCGGCGCCTTTGCGCGCGTAGTACCACCAGGTGATCGCGATACAGGTCGCGTAGAAGCCGATGAAGCACCACAGCGCCGCGCCGGGGCTGCCGGTGAGGGCGATCGAGGTGCCGTAGCTCTTGGGGATGAAGAAGGCGCCGTAGGCCGCCACCGCCGAGGTAAAGCCCAGCACGGCGGCCGCTTCCTTGTTGGCGTTGACGATGGCCTGCTGCTGCACGGCTTCGGGCCTGCCCTTGGCGGCGCGCTGGTGCAGGGTCAGGAAGATTACCGGGATCATGCGGAAGGTCGAGGCGTTGCCGACGCCGGTGCAGGCGAACAGCACCATGAACATCCAGAAGAAGCCCCAGAAGTTGCCCACATTGCCCTGCAGCGGCAGGAACTGCAGCACGCCGATCACGGCCACGATCATGGCCACGAAAGTCCACAGGGTGACGGCCGCACCGCCCAGTTTGTCCGAGATCCAGCCGCCGGCCACGCGCGTCAGCGCGCCGACCAGCGGGCCGAGGAAGGCGTATTGCAGCGGGTTCACGTCGGGGAACAGGGTCGTGGTCAGCAGCGGGAAGGCGGCCGAATAACCGATGAAGGAGCCAAAGGTGCCGACATACAGCCAGCACATCAGCCAGTTGTGCTTGCGCTTGAAGATCACGGCCTGTTCGGCGAACGAGGCCTTGCTTGACGCCAGGTCGTTCATGCCGAACCAGGCCGCCAGCGCGGTGAGCGCGATGAAGGGCACCCAGATGAAACCGGCGTTCTGCAACCACATCTGCTTGACCACGCCGGCGCGGCTCCAGGTCTGCGGATCGCCGCCGAAGACGGCGGCGGTGATCACCAGCGGCACCACGAACTGCACCGCCGACACGCCCAGGTTGCCCAGGCCTGCGTTCATGCCGAGGGCGTAGCCTTTCTGCGCCTTGGGGAAGAAGAAGCTGATATTGGCCATCGACGAGGCGAAGTTGCCGCCACCGAAGCCGCACAGCAGGGCCAGCACCAGCATGGTCGGGTAGCCGGTGGCGGGATCCTGCACGGCGTAGCCGATGCCGATCGCCGGCAGCAGCAGCGAGGCGGTCGAAATCGCAGTCCATTTACGGCCGCCGAAGATCGGCACCATGAAGGAATAGAAGATGCGCAAGGTGGCGCCCGACAGTCCGGGCACGGCGGCCAGCCAGAACAGCTGGTTGGTGCTGTAGCTGAAGCCGATGTTGGGCAGGTTGACCACCACCACGCTCCACACCATCCAGACCGCGAAGGCCAGCATCAGCGCCGGAATCGAGATCCACAGGTTGCGGTTGGCCGTGGCCTTGCCCCGGCTTTGCCAGAATGCGGGAACCTCGGGCTCCCAGGTCGATATGAGGTAACGGCTCACGTTATTCTCCTGATGGTTGTAATGGGGGGTTGGGCTCAGGCCGCGCGCTGGAGCGGCGCGGCCGACGCCGCAGGCTGGTCCTGGCGGCCGGGCTTGAACGAGAAGTGCATCCACACCAGCGAAACGCAGACGGTCCCGTAGAGCAGCATGAAGGAACTGGAACGGATGCCGGTGAGGTCGACCACGGCGCCGAACATGATTGGCAGGACGAAGCCACCGAGGCCGCCGGCCAGGCCGACCACGCCCGAGACGGCGCCGATGTTGTCGGTGAAGTCGTCCGAGATGAACTTGAAGACCGATGCCTTGCCGATGGCCATGGCGACGCCGACCACGAACAGCAGGGAGGTGAACAGGGGCGGGCCGAGACCGATGTCCAGGCCCATCGATCCTTCGACGGTCTGGATGGTCATGCTGGTCTGCGGATAGGACAAGATGAAGAAACACACCCAGCACACCCACATCACCCACCAGGTGACCTTGTAGGCGCCGTATCTGTCCGAGATCCAGCCGCCCAGCGCGCGCAGCACGCCGCCCGGCAGCGAGAAGCAGGCAGCCAGCAGCGCGGCCAGCTTGAGGTCGAAGCCGTATTCGCCGACGTAGTACTTGGTCATCCACAGCGCCAGGGCGACATAGCCGCCGAAGACCACCGAGTAGTACTGGCAGTAGCGCCACACGCGCGGGTCTTTCAAGACGGTCATCTGCTGGGCGAAGCTCACAGCGCCCGGGGCCTTGTGGGCGGGGTCCGAATAAGAGCAGAACCAGAACAGCAGCGCGGTGCCCAGCATCAGCGCGGCATAGGCGTGGGGCAGCGCCTGCCAGCCCCAGGCCGCGATGATGGCGGGGGCCACGAACTTGGTCAGGGCCGAGCCGGAGTTGCCGGCGCCGAACACGCCCATGGCGAAGCCGCGCCGTTCCTGCTTGAACCAGCGCGCGACATAGGGCGTGCCGACCGAGAACGAGCCGCCGGCCAGGCCGACGAACAGGCCGCAGACGAGGAAGTGCCAGTACTGCGTGGCGTAGCCAATCATCCAGATCGGCAGCACCGCGGCCAGCATCAGCAGGAAGAAGACGATGCGCCCGCCATGGCGGTCGGTCCAGATCCCGAGCGGGACCCGGATCAGGGAGCCGGTGAGCACCGGCGTGGCGACCAGCAGGCCGAATTCGGTGTCGTTCAGGCCGAGCTGGGTCTTGATCGGGATGCCCAGCACGGCGAACATCATCCAGATGGCGAAGCAGATCGTGAAGGCGAGGGTGCTGCTCGCCAGGACCGCGAGCGGCCGCTTGTCGGTTCCCATGTTTTTCTCCTTGGTGGGGGACGGTTAGCACCAAGGTTAGGGATTGCGGGCGCGGGCGGCTATTCGCCGGACGTCGGTTGGCGGGATCGATAACGATCTATGCGACCTTCGCCGATAGGATGAGTCCGGACCGCGCAGTTAGGCTGAAAGAACTATCCAGCCCTGGAACGACGATGCCGGTGACGGCAATTGCGCGCGAAGTCCTCGCCCGCAAATGCAAAAAGCCCGCCAGATGGCGGGCTTGCAATTGCTTGCACCCTGCGGCGGCCTCGCCCACGCTATCTGCGTGGTGCGCGCCCCGGACGGGGTTTCATGTCAGATGGCGCAGATGTTTCCTGCTTTGTCGCCTTTGGGGCCAGTCGAGCGCACGAAGGACACGCGCTGGTTTTCGGCCAGGCTCTTGAAGCCTTCGGACTGGATATCCTGGAAATGGGCGAACAGGTCGGCGCCGCCCGCGTCGGGAGCGATGAAGCCGAAGCCCTTTGAATCATTGAACCATTTTACGGTGCCGGTCTGGGTAGTCATTTGCTAATTCCTTTTGCAATAAGTTGAGCGAAATTGCTCAGTTGCACATCAACCAAGAGAGGGAGCGACGGGAGGGAATCAAACAGGACTGCCAAACGGCAAGACGGGAAGAAAATCCAACAATAACAACGACTTGATGTAGTGCAGGAACGGACAATACACGACATGTCCCGAATGTCCTAGCGATTTGTGAATTACTTGCGCGCCGCGCCGTGGGCTAGTGCCGCAGTTCGCTGCCTCCGGATGAGGACTGGGGCAGCCAGCCGCCGGCCGGATCGCTGTGCTCGGCCACCCGGATCACCGACAGCGGATGGGCGAACTGGATGCGCTCGCGCTCGAAGCAGCGGTAGATCTCGAGCAGGATCGCGTGTTGGGCGTCCATGTGCACGATGTAGTCGCCGGTCTGGACGTGGTACACCACCTCGAAATCGAGCGACCATTCGCTGAAGCGGAAAAAATGCGCGCGCTCGAAGATGACGTCCTCGCGCGCACCGACGATATCGCGCACCAGTTCGGGAATGCGCGTGATGTGCGCGTCGCTGGTGCCATAGGCCGCGCGCAGGATGAAGGCGACGCGCCGCGTCTGCATCCGCTTGTGGTTGTGGATGCGGCTCTTGAGCAGGTCGCCGTTGGAGAATACGATCTGTTCGCCGCCCAGGCCGCGCAGCCGCGTGGTCTTGAGGCCGATGTACTCGACCGCTCCGAGGGCGTCGCCGACGATGATGAAGTCGCCGATCTCGAATGGCTTGTCGATCATGATCGACAGCGAAGCGAACAGGTCGCCCAGGATATTCTGGGTGGCCAGGGCCACCGCGATGCCGCCAATGCCCAGGCTGGCCACCAGGGTGGTGATGTTGAAGCCGAAGTTATCCAGCAGCATGAGGAAGGCGACCGTCCAGGTCACCAGGCGCAGCATGAAGAACATGATCATGCTCGAGGCCTTGCGCGCACCGTCGTCGTGGGTGGCCATGAACTGGGTCCGCCAGGCGCGCAGGGCGGTGTCGCCCCAGACCGCCAGTTGCAGGACGAGCGCGGCGACGGCCACGCGCGAGACGATCACGCGGTAATGGTCGGGCATGACCAGGAACATGCTGCCGAAGTAGACGCCGAAGCACAGCAGCAGGGTGACGTAGGTCCGGCCCAGCATCGTGGCCACGAAATCGTCGAGCCGCGTGTCGCTGCGCAGGGCGATCGTGCGCATCCTGCGTACGGCGAAGCAGCGGATGTAGTACATCAGCGCCGTGCTGCCGACCGCGATGGCGATCGCCGTGATCCAGTTGTTGAGGTGATTACCCGGCAGTAGTGCGTCCATCCAAGCTCCCGGCCGGGGGCGACCGGCAAAGGCATAGTGTGCGTTGCCGCGCCCTGGAAGCGCGCACGATAGAAGCCGGCCAGCAGCGCGATCGCGCCGCCGGCGCTGTCTCGGCCTGGGCGGCCTTCTCGTTTGTCCCGTTGCGCGGCCACGCCGGCCGCGGGCGCGGCCTGCTGTGCTTCATGCACGACCTGGGCCGATGGTGGCGGCCCGGCGCAGCCAGCGCGACAGCGAAGCCGCGGCGGCGTTGCGCCACGCGCAAACGCGCGAGACGGCCGAGCGGTACCGGCTGGCGCTGCGGTCGCCCAATGACGCCGTGTGGGACTGGAACCTGGCCGCCGGCCACGTGTTCTGGAACCAGGCGGTGGCAACCCTGTTCGGTCACGAGCAGGACGCGAGCAGCGCCAATTGGTGGCTCGACCACATCCACCCCCGCGACCGGCCGCGGATCGACAGCACGATCCACGCCGCGATCGACGGCCAGGGCCGCGCGCGCTGCAGGACCGGCCCGGCCTGCCGGTGCTGTTCACCAGCGGGCACGCGCGCGATGTGGAACTGGCGCCCGGCATGCTGGAGCGCTCCCGGATACTGGCCATGTCGTTCACCCTGGCCCAGCTGGCAAGCCAGGCAAGGATGACGATCGACGGCGGGTAGGCGCGGCTAGTCGCGCCGCTCCTGCCCCGACTGCAAGCCATGCTCCACCGCGAATACTGCAGCCTGCACCCGGCTCGACAAGGCAAGCTTCTTGAGGATGTTCTGCACGTGGATCTTGACCGTGCTCTCGGCCAGGTCGAGCGCGCGGGCGATCACCTTGTTGCTCTCCCCGCGCGCCAGGCAGGCCAGGATCTCGCGCTCGCGCGGGGTGAGTCTGTCCAGCTCCGACACCGGGGCCGGCGCCTTGGGCGCGCCCGCGCGCTGCACGTGGGCGAACAGCTTGCCGGCCAGTGCTTCTGCCAGCACCGATTCCCCGGCCGCGGCCCGCTCCACGGCGCGGGTCAGGTAGTCGGCGTCGATATTCTTGAGCAGGTAGCCGCGCGCGCCGGCCTGCAGGGCCGCCGCCAGGTCGTCGGCTTCCTCGGACACGGTCAGCATCAGCACTGCGGCGCCGGGCCGGTCCTGCAGCATCAGTTGCAGGGTCTCGATACCCGACATGCCGGGCATATTCAGGTCGAGCAGGACGACATCGGGCTTGAGTTGCAAGGCGCGCTTGACCCCGTCGACCCCGTCCGCCGCCTCGCCCACCACATTGAAGCGCGGATTGCGCTGCAACAGTGACCGCACGCCGCTGCGAAACAAGGTGTGGTCGTCCACCAGCAGCACGCTGATCGTTCCGCCCTCTACTGTCATTCATGGTCTCCTGTTCAATAGGTCAAGCAAGTGGTTCAGGCGAAGGGTTCAGGCCGCGCGGCGCTGCGCCTGTGCAAGCCGCAGCCGCACCAGCGTGCCGGCTCCCGGCGCCGATTCGATGTCGAGCGTCGCGCCGATGCGGCCGGCGCGCTCGCCCATGATGTGCAGGCCCACGTGGTCGCCGTCGGCCCCGGACCGGGCGCCGGTGTCGAAGCCCGCGCCATTATCCCTGATACCGACCAGGTAGTCGTCGCCGTCGTCGACCCGCACCTCCACCCGGCTGGCCCGCGCGTGCTTGCGCACGTTCGACAGCGCCTCTTGCACGATGAACAGGATCTGCAGCTGCGCCTCGCGCTCGATCGGCGGGCCGCCCTTGCCGTGCACCGAGAAAGCGGTCTCGACCCCGGACTGGGCCGAGAACTTGCGCGCCGTCTTGTGCAGGGCGGCGTTCAGGTCTTCCTCCGCCAGCCGGCTGCGGAAGTTGAGCAGCAGCTCGCGCACGTCCTCGTAGCTTTCCTGGACGCCGGCGCGAAGAAGCGGCACGATCTCGCATGCCTCGGCATGGCGCCCGGCGCCGAGCGAGGCTTCCAGCATCTGCACCTGCAGGTTGAGGAAGTTCAAGCCCTGGGCGATGCTGTCGTGCAGGCCGCGCGCGACCAGGTTGCGCTCTTCGGAGATCGCCATCTCTCGCTCGCGCGCGGCCAGGCGCATGTTCTCGATCGCCACGCCGACCAGCTTGGCCAGGGTTTCGAGCAGCGTGCGTTCGCGCTCGCTGAAATCGCGGGGTTCCCTGAAATGCAGGCTGAACAGGCCGACGTGCTGGTCTTGCGCATGGATCTGGAACACCGAGATTGTCTCGAAGCCCTCGCGGCCGCATGCCAGGGGGCCGATCTCGGGGATGTCCTCCAGCTTGTGAACCACCGAGATCTTCTTGGCCGCCGCTTGGCCGCACAGGCATTCGCCGACCTTCATGCAGCGCTCGGCCTCGGCCATCCCGCTCGAGAGCCCGTCGTGCACCACCATGTGCATGTTCTCGTTGCCTGGGTCGACGATGCGCACCGTGCTGCCGGCCGCCCCGAAATAGCCGGCGATGCGCGCCAGGAAGCCGCTACACATGGTTGCCAGAGTATGGCGCTGCTGCAGGAAGGCGGCGCAGTCGTAGAGCAGGGCCAGTTCGCGGTTCTTGTCTTCCAGGCTGGCGGTCTTGCGCCGCACTTCGTCTTCGAGGTGGCAGTACAGGTGCTGCAGGCGGTCGGCCATCTCGTTGAAGCCGCTCGACAGCTGGCCGAACTCGTCGCGGCTGTCCACGTCGAGGCGCACGCCGAAGTCGCTGCCGGCCATGCTGCGCATGCCTTCGCGCAGCCGCATCACGGGCGCGACGATCATCCCGAACATCAGGTAGACCAGCGCCACCGTGCCGCCGATCGCCAGTGCGACCAGCACCAGCTGCGAGGCGCGCAGCCAGAAGGTGCGCAGCTCGTTGTCGCGCTCGATCAAGTTGACCAGGCGATCGAGGTCGGCCACGTAGTCTTCGAGCTGATTGTCGAACAGGCGCAGCGCCTCGGCGCGCGCCGGGCCTTGCAGCTGCAGCACCTGGCGCGCGGCGGGGCGTACCTGGCCGCCCCAGCGCCGCGCCACGTCGAGGAAGGCGCCGTGGATGGCCGGCGTCGGCGGCAGGCCAAGTGGGCGTTGCGGGTCGCCGCGTTCGAGCAGCAGCAGGGTGGACTCGATGGTGGCGATCTGGCGCTCGACGTTGCGGTAGGCATCCAGGACCGGGGCGTCGGGCGTGCGCGGCACGGCCAGCGCCAGCCGGTAGTTGTGGCGACGCAGGCTGCCGGTCTCGTTGATCGCGGCCGCGGCGCCTTCGAGCTGCCACGACAGCCACAGGGTGGCGCCGATCGCGGCCAGGGCAAGCAGCAGGAAGCCGATCAGGGCGCCGACGATCTTGGTCGACAGGCGCTGGATGGGGGCGAGGGCGGAATAGGCTGGCATGCGGTTCAGGCGGCGCGGGGCCTCGGGACTGCGACCGGATCGAGGATGGGCAAGAACTCCTGCTTGCGCGCCGAGTACGCGAGCAGGGTGCCGGCTGCCAGGTCGAAGTACCAGCCGTGCATGGCAAGTGTACCAGCCTCGACCCGGCGGCGGATCCATGGATAGGTCAGCAGGTTGTCGAGCGAGTGCAGGATGCTGGCCAGTTCGGCCGCGCGGCATTGCTCGTCGCCGTGCTTGTGGTGCAGTTCGCGCAACACCTCTGCCCGCACCGGCTCGGCCAGCCGCATCCAGCGTGCGACGAAGCCGGTTTCCTGCGCTTCCTCGCTGACGCGCGCGCCCGACATCAGGGCGCGAATGCCGCCACAGCGCGCATGACCGAGCACGATGATGCGCGCGACTTCCAGGACGCACACGGCGAATTCAATGGCCGAACTCACGCCCGGCGGGGCGTCCGGCGCGCATGGGGGCACCAGGTTGGCGATATTGCGCACGACGAAGATGTCGCCGGGATCGCAGCCGGTCAGCAGCGCCGGATCAACCCGCGCGTCGCAGCAGCCGATGACCAGGGTGCGCGGGTGCTGGCCCTGGCGCAGGCTGTCGAGCGCTGTCGGCTCGCTCAGGTACTGCGCCTGGAAGCGGCTGAAGCCGCGGATGAATTTTTCGATGTCCTGCATGTCGGTCTCCGGTTGACCCGATTGTAGGCAGGGGCGACGACGAAGGCAGTTGGCATCAAGTCGTACGGTTTCTAGTTCAAATTGCCTATATCCACAGCTAGCTCGGCCGTTTTTGATCCACATCAAGTTTTTATTTATTTAACAAATTGTAGGATGCGCCTATGCGTCCAGCACCCTGGGCCGGACGCGCTCCCGGCGCGCCGGACTGTGTCAGGCGCGCCGGTTCCGATCCTGTTTTCATGGGCTTCGCCCCGAGTTTATCGTGAGCCGACTTCGCATCGCACCCCGCCAGTTCCTGGCAACCCTGCCCCTGTTCGCCGACCTCTCGCCCGAGCAGCTCGACCTGCTTGCCCAGGCCACCACCGAGCTGCACGTGCCGCGCGGCCGGGTGGTGGTCGAACGGGGCGAATCCTGCAGCGGCCTGCACGCCGTGATCTACGGCGACGTCAAGCTGAGCATCGTCTCGAGCGATGGCGACGAGAAGGTGGTCGAACTGATCGGCCCCGGCCAGAGCTTCGGCGAGGCGCCGCTGTTCATGGAGCGGCCCTACCTGACCCAGGCCGAGACGCTGGCCGACAGCATGCTGCTGCACATCTCGAAGCACGCGATCTACGCCCAGATCGAGCGCAATCCCGGCTTCGCGCGGCGCCTGCTGGCATCCATGAGCCGGCGCCTGCACGGCCTGATCTCGGACGTCGAGTCGTACACGCTGCACAGCGGCAGCCAGCGCATCGTCAGCTACCTGCTCAAGGACGATCCGGCGCAGGGCGCGCAGGTGACGCTGGCCGCGCGCAAGAAGATGATCGCGTCGCGCCTGTCGCTGTCGCCCGAGTATTTTTCGCGCGTGCTGCACGACCTGGCCCACCGCGGCATGGTCGGCATTGCCGGGCGCAGCATCACCATCCTCGATATCGAGCGCCTGCGCGCCTACGAAGGCTGACGCCGCGCCATCACCCATTTACGGAGGCGTTCTTATGTACATGCACCTGACCGAATTCACCGACAACGCCTTGCGCCTGCTGGTCTACCTGGGCGGCCACCGCGAGCGCATCTCGACCATCAACGAGATCGCCCAGCGCTACGGCATCTCGCGCCACCACCTGGCCAAGGTGTCCTGCGTGCTGTCCGCATCGGGCCTGATCGAAACCTCGCGCGGCCGCCTGGGCGGGATGCGCCTGGCCGGCGCGCCGCGCGACATCCGCCTGGGCGAGGTCGTGCGCTGCACCGAGCGTGCTCTTGCGAGGGGAGGTCGCGACGGCGATCCTGCGCTGAGCGGCACGCCCGACGAACGCCTGCGCCAGACGCTGGCGGTGGCCACCGCCGCCTACCTGGCCGAACTCAATCGCGTGACCCTGGCCGACCTGATCCCGGGCGCCGCCCAGGCGCAGGACGACGCGTCCGGCTGGCTGGCCACGAATGCCTGGCGCTGGCAGCATTCGGCGCTGGAGGAGGGGGCATGAGCAACGCCCTCATCGTCTATATCGACGTCTCGGCCCTGGCCGCGCCGGAGCCGATGGAACGCATCCTCGACGCGCTGGCCGGGCTGCCTGACGGCGGCCGCCTGCGGGTGCTGATCCACCGCGAGCCGTTTGCGCTGTACGAGATCCTGGATCGCCGCGGCTACGGCCACCGCACCACGCGCCGGCCCGATGCCCGCTACGAGCTGGTGATCGACGCCCTGGCATGCAGCGCGCCCTGAGCTACGCGGCGATACCCGCGATCTGGGTGCCGCTGTCGTTCATGCTGGCCGCGTCGTGCTTCGCGCTGATGGCGGCGCTGCTGCTGGTGTGGCATGGTGAGCTTGCGCTGGTCTCGCGCTGGACCCCGGTCACGCTCGGCATGACCCACCTGATCGCACTCGGCTTTCTCACCATGACGATCGTCGGCGCACTGTTCCAGCTGCTGCCGGCGACGGCCGGCGTGGCGGTGCCGCTGGCGCGGCCGGTGGCGGTCTTTTGCTGGTGCGCGCTGGGACTGGGCACGGCGCTGCTGGCCGCGTCGCTCGGCCTTGGCCTGGGCACGCTGGCGCTGCGCATCGCGGCGGGCCTGCTCGGCAGCGCCGGATTCGTGTTCCTGAGCGCGATCGGGGCCACGATCGCCCAGCGCGTGCCGCCGGGCGCCAAGGCGCTGGTGGAGGGCGTGCGCTACGCCGCGGCGGCGCTCGCGATCACCATCGCGATCGGTGCGGCGCTGGCGCTGTACCTGGGTGGAATCGGTGTACTCAATGCCCCGCTGCTGACCGACATCCACGCCACCTGGGGCCTCGTCGGCTGGGTGATCGTGTTGACGGCAACGGTTTCGTTCCAGGTGATTCCGATGTTCCAGGGGACCGCGACGTACCCGCGCCTGCTCGAAAGCTGGTTGCCGCCGCTGCTGTTCATCCTGTTGTTCGGCTGGAGCGCGGCCAGGCTGCTGGACGCCACCTGGTCGCGCCTGGCCTGCGAGATCGGTATCGCCGCGCTGCTGCTGCACTACGCGGTAACCACCGTGCGCTTCCTGGCGCGCCGCAAGTGCAAATCCGATACCGGCAGCCGCTACTGGATGCTGGCGATGGGGAGCCTGCTGCTGGCTGCGCTGCTGCACTTCATTGCGCTCGAACGCCTGTCCATCCCGGCCGATGCGCTGCCCTTGCTGACCGGGGTGCTGGTGATCGTCGGCTGCGCGATGTCGGCGGTGAACGGCATGCTGTACAAGATCGTGCCCTTCCTGGTCTGGTACCACCTGGCGCACGGACAGGACGCGCCGCTGCCGCGCGGGCGCGTCCCCAAGCTGTCGGCGGTGCTGGGCGAAGCGCAGGCGGCGCGCCAGTGGCGCTGGCACCTCGCCGGCCTGGTGCTCCTGGTGCCGGCCTGCCTGTTTCCGGCGATACTGGCGCGGCCCGCCGGCCTGTTCCTGGTGGTGGCGCTGCTGCTGCTGGCGCGCGACGTCTGGGGCGCCGCGCTGCTGTATGTACGCCTGCGACGCTCCTGATTTTCGAACGATCGTGCTGAACTGAAGGGGCGCACGCGATGGTGTCGCTTCGGCTAGAATGTTTGCCCACGAATGGAAGGCATCCTTCCACGCCGCGACACCCAAGCTATAGGAAGAACATGAGCACCGACAGCAATCTGAACGAAGCCCAGAATACCCAGTTGCGCATCGACGCGCTGGAATACCACCGCAGCCCGACCCGTGGCAAGATCGAGGTCGTCGCCACCAAGCCGCTGTCGAACCAGCGCGACCTGTCGCTGGCCTACTCGCCCGGCGTGGCCTACGCCTGCGAGGAAATCGCCGCGGACCCAAGCACCGCCTTCGACTACACCTCGCGCGGCAACCTGGTGGCCGTGATCTCGAACGGCACCGCGGTGCTGGGCCTCGGTAACATCGGTCCGCTGGCCTCGAAGCCGGTCATGGAAGGCAAGGGCTGCCTGTTCAAGAAGTTCGCCGGCGTCGACGTGTTCGACCTCGAGCTGGACGAACTCGACCCGGACAAGCTGGTCGACGCCATCGCCATGCTCGAGCCGACCGTGGGCGGCATCAACCTCGAAGACATCAAGGCGCCGGAATGCTTCTATATCGAGAAGAAGCTGCGCGAGCGCATGAACATCCCGGTCTTCCACGACGACCAGCACGGCACCGCCATCATCTCGACCGCCGCGCTGCTGAACGCGCTGAAGGTGGTCGGCAAGGACATCGGCCAGATCAAGCTGGTCGCCTCCGGCGCCGGCGCGGCGGCGATCGCCTGCCTGGACATGATGGTCCTGCTGGGCGTGAAGCAGTCGAACATCTACGTCACCGACTCGCGCGGTGTGATCTGGCAGGGCCGCGAAGCGAATATGGAAGCCAACAAGGCGCGCTATGCGCAGGCGACCGACGCCCGTACCCTGGCCGACATCGTGAGCGGCGCCGACGTGTTCCTGGGCTGCTCGACCGCCGGCGTGCTCACCGCCGACATGGTCAAGACCATGGCCGACAAGCCGGTGATCCTGGCCCTGGCCAATCCGGAACCGGAAATCCGCCCGGAAGTGGCGAAGGCAGCGCGTCCGGACGTCATCATCGCCACCGGCCGTTCGGACTATCCGAACCAGGTCAATAACGTGCTGTGCTTCCCCTACATCTTCCGTGGCGCGCTCGATTGCGGCGCGACCCGCATCACCGACGAGATGAAGCTCGCCTGCGTGACGGCGATCGCCGAACTGGCCGAAGCCGAGGCGAGCGACGTGGTGGCGCTGGCCTACGAAGGCCAGGACCTGAGCTTCGGACCTGAATACATCATCCCCAAACCGTTCGATCCACGCCTGCTGGCCGCGATCGCCCCACGCGTGGCCGAAGCGGCTGCCGCGTCCGGCGTGGCGACCCGTCCGATCGAAGACATGGACGCCTACCGCGACAAGCTCGGCCAGATGATCTACCACACCGGATTCTTCATGAAGCCGGTGTTCAACAAGGCGCGCGCCAACGTGCGCAAGGTGGCGTACGCCGAGGCGCTCGAGCCGCGCGTTCTGCGCGCGGTGCAGGCGGTGGTGGACGAGGGCATCGCGCATCCCGTCCTGATCGGCGAGCCGGGCGCCATCGCCAGCGGCATCAAGGCCGCCGGCCTGCGCCTGGAGGCCGGCAGCGACTACACCGTGGTCGCGGCCGAAGCCGACACGACGCTGCAAGGCACCCGTCTCCTGAAGTCGGGCCAGGTCGACGCCCTGATCTGCGGCATGAAAGGCAGCTACGACAGCCACCTGGAACACGTCAAGAACGAGATCGGCGTGGCGCCGGGCGCCGAAGTGCTGGCCGCGATGAACGCGCTGGTGCTCGACAAGCTGACCCTGTTCATCACCGACACCTACGTCAACGAGACCCCGAGCGCCCAGGAGCTGGCGGCGATCACCCGCCTGGCGGCCGAGGCGATGCAGCACTTCGGCCTGGAGCCGAAGGCGGCGCTGCTGTCGCACTCCTCGCAGGGTTCGTCCGAGCGTCCGTCGGCGCGCCGCATGCGTGAAGCGCGTGCGCTGCTAGCCGAGCAGGCGCCCGGGCTGGCGGTGATCGGCGAGATCCACGGCGACGCCGCGCTGTCGCAAGAGATTCGCGACATCTACAAGATCGACGCCGGCTACTCGGGCAGCGCCAACCTGCTGGTGATGCCGTCCCTGGACGCGGCCAACATCCTGTTCAACGTGCTCAAGGTTGCCAGCGGCAAGGGCGTGACGGTGGGCCCCATCCTGCTCGGCGCCGCCAAGTCGGTGCACATCCTCAGCCCGAGCGCCACCGTGCGCCGGATCGTCAACATGACCGCGCTGGCGGCCGCGCAGGTCGTCTAAATACTCCTCCTCCGGCCCGTGGCCGGATATCCGGCGGCCTCTTGCGGGCCGCTGTCTTTTTTCCCGGCCATGGCTTCCCTGATCGACATCGCATTCAATTTTGGCCTGGGCGCGTCGCTCGGGATTGCCGGCGGCATGCTGGGCATCGGCGGCGGCCTGATCGCCATTCCGGTACTGGGCCTCCTGTACGGGATGAACCAGCACCTGGCCCAGGGCACGGCGCTGGTGATGATCGCGCCGAACGTGGCGATCGGCTTCTGGCGTTATCACCAGAAGCATCCGGTCGACCTGCGTTCGGTCGGCGTGGCCGGCCTGTGCTCGATCGGGACCGCATGGCTGGCGGCGCGCTTCGCGGTGGCCATCGATGCGCTCTTGCTGCACTATGCCTTCGCCTGCTTCCTGGCCTGCCTGGCGCTGTACTTCGGCTGGCCGTCGCGGCGCAGGACCGGCGCCCCGCCGCCCGAGCGGCAGGTGCCGCGCCGCCTGATGCCGGCGATCGGCGTCGCCAGCGGCGCGGTCTCCGGCTTCTTCACGATCGGCGGCGGGATGGTGGTGGTGCCGGCCCTGATGAGCCTGTTCAAGATGCCGCAGACGCGGGCCCAGGGCATGGCGCTGGCGCTGGTGGTGCCTGGCGCCTTCGTGGCGCTGGCGACCTATGGCCACAGTGGCGCGGTCGACTGGGAGGTCGGCCTGCCGCTGGCGCTGGGCGGCGTGCTGACCGTGTCCTGGGGCGTGCACCTGGCGCATACCTTGCCGCAGCGCCTGCTGCGGATCGCGTTCTGCACGGTCTTGCTGGGCGCCGCCATGTCGATGCTCGTCGGCGGCGCCTGACGGGCATCGGCTAAGGCGCGAACTGCGCCGTCACGAAATCGATGAAGGCGCGCGCGCGCGCCGACTGCCGGCGCCCGCCCGGGTAGACCACATACAGGTCGGCCGCCGGCTGCACGTAGCGCGGCAGCACGATGCGCAGCCGTCCGCTCTCCACGTATTTTTTCAGGTCCCATTCCGAACGCACCAGGATGCCGTGCCCGTCGAGTGCCCAGCCGAGGGCGAGGTCGCCGTCGTTGCTCGACAGCGTGCCCCGGACCTTCACCGAGACGGGGCGGCCCTCGTGTTCGAGGCGCCACACCCCGTGCGCGTCCTCGTTCTGGCGGTGGACGATGCAGCGGTGCCGCGCCAGGTCGGACAGGCTCTCCGGCACCCCATGCTGCTCGAGGTAGCGCGGCGCGGCGCACAGGAAGCGCCGGTTCGACATGATGCGGCGCGCGACCAGGCGCTGGTCGGGCAGTTCGCCGAAGCGGATCGCCAGGTCGACGCCGTTCGCGACCAGGTCCACCGGGCTGTCGGTGACGTCGAGTTGCACCTCGACCTGCGGATAGCGTTGGGCAAAGTTCGAGACCAGCGGCGCGATCGCGGTGCGCCCGAAGCCCAGCGAGGCGTTCACCTTCAGCAGGCCGCGCGGCACCGAGCGGGTGCCAGACACCGCTTCTTCCATTTCGCGCAGCTCGGCCAGGATCCGCGTGGCATAGTGCAGGTAGGTCTCGCCTTCCGGCGTCAGGCTGCTGGTGCGGGTGGTGCGGTTCACCAGGCGCACGCCCAGCTGCTCTTCCAGCTGCGCCAGGCGCTTGGTGGCGGCGGGTGGGGTCAGGTCGAGTTCGCGCGCGGCCGCCGACAGGCTGCCGTGGCGGGCCAGCAGGACAAAGAATTCGAGCTGGGAAGCGAGGTCGTTTTTCACTGCAGGTTAAGAATCTAGTGAATTATTCTCAATCATAACCGCTGTCGAAGCGAATAATCTGGTGGCTCGTTCAATGCAAGAGGAGACACCCCATGAGAATCGTCGAGATCCGCGAAAAGACCGTCCCGATCAGCTCCCCGATCCGCAACGCCTACATCGACTTCAGCAAGATGACGCTGAGCGTGGTCGCCGTCGTCACCGACGTGATCCGCGACGGCAAACCCGTGATCGGCTACGGTTTCAATTCCAACGGCCGCTACGGCCAGGGCACGCTGATGCGCGAGCGCTTCATCCCGCGCATCCTCGAAGCCGATCCGGCCTCGCTGGTCGATGCCGGTGGCGACAATCTCGACCCGCACAAGGTGTGGCAGGCGATGTTCACCAACGAGAAGCCGGGCGGACACGGCGAGCGCTCGGTGGCCATCGGCACCATCGACATGGCGCTGTGGGATGCGACGGCGAAGATCGCCGGCAAGCCGCTGTTCCAGCTGCTGGCCGACCGGTACGGCAACGGACAGCCCGAGCGCAAGGTATTCGTGTATGCGGCCGGCGGCTATTACTATCCGGGCCAGGACCACGGCAAGCTGAAGGACGAGATGCGCAGCTACCTGGACCGCGGCTACACGGTGGTCAAGAAGAAGATCGGCGGCGCTTCGCTCGACGAAGACCTGCGCCGCATCGATTCGATCCTCAGCGTGCTCGGAGATGGCCAGAAGCTGGCGGTGGATGCCAACGGCCGCTTCGACCTGGACACCGCGATCCGCTATGCCAAGGCGCTGTCGCGGTACGACCTGTTCTGGTACGAAGAGGCGGGCGACCCGCTCGATTACGAGCTGCAGGCCACGCTGCGCAACTACTACGACAAGCCGATGGCGACTGGTGAAAACCTGTTCTCGATGCAGGACGCGCGCAACCTGATCCGCCATGGCGGCATGCGCCCGGACCGCGACTGGCTGCAGTTCGACTGCGCGCTGAGCTACGGGCTGGTGGAGTACCTGCGCACGCTGGAGATGCTGCGCCAGCATGGCTGGTCGCCCAGCCGCTGCATTCCGCACGGCGGGCACCAGATGTCGCTGAATATCGCGGCCGGACTGGGGCTGGGCGGCAACGAGTCGTATCCCGACCTGTTCCAGCCGTATGGCGGCTTCCCGGATGGGGTGAAGGTCGAGAATGGATTCATCAATATGTCGGACCTGCCGGGGATCGGGTTCGAAGGTAAGGCCGACCTGATTGCGCAGATGCGGCGCCTGACCGACTGATCGCTGCCGGCTGGGCGCGTGGGCGGGCGAGCCGCCCACGCCGTGCCGACGTCAGGATTTCAATCCCGATCCCGGTTTTGCCTGGGCCGCATGCAGGTCGGCCTTGACGGTATCCGGCGCTACATTGTTGACGACGTTGCCGATCAGTTTGCTGCTCGTGAGGCCGGCGACGATGCGGTCCCTGCCTTCCTTGAGCGCCTGGTAGCCTTCCTCGGCCACCTTCGCCGGGGACGCCTTTTCTCCCACGCCGAGCTTATTGGTCAGCATGTCGGCGCGCGGCCAGAAATTGGTGTCGACCTGGCCCGGCATCAGGAGCGTGATGGTGATGCCGTTCACGCCGCTGTCCTTGAGCTCGGACTTGACCGCTTCGGCGAACGACACCAGGAAGGCCTTCGTCGCGCCATACACCGCCTCGTAGGGCGTGGGCATGGTGCCCGAGATCGAAGCCGTGAACAGCAGCTTGCCGGCGCCTTGGGCGACCATGTCGGGCAGGAGGCGCTTGGTCAGGTGGACTTGTGAGATCGTGTTCAGCTGGATCATGGCGATCTCGCGCTGCAGGTCGGTGCCGCCGACGAAGTAGCCGCCCAGGCCGACGCCGGCGTTGAGCGCGGCCGCGGCCAGCGGGCGGCCGGTGGCGCGCACGGCCGCGTGCAGCGCCTCGACGCCGTCGAAGCCGGTGAGGTCGGCCACCACGGTGGTGACCTGGGCGCCGCGGCTTTTCAGCTCGGCGGCGGCGGCGTCCAGGCCGGCCTGCGTGGTGGCGGTGATGATGAGGTCATGGCCGTCGGCCGCGAACTGGTGGGCCAGTTCGTAGCCGATGCCGCTGGATGCGCCTGTGATCAGCGCCAGGGGGCGGTTGGATTGCTCTGCCATTTTCTGCTCCTTCGGTTGAACTTTCGGGGCAGCGTAGCATGTGGCGAAAATCGTCCTCGTCCGGCTGGCGACGCTCCTTCAGGCCTGCGCGTCGAGGTAGCGCGCGACCGCCTGCCCGACCTCGGTGGTATTGGCCGTGCCGCCCATGTCCGGCGTGCGCGGGCCCTCGACCAGGCACTTCTCGATCGCGGCCAGCATGGCGTCGTGCGCGGCGGTATGGGTCGCGTCGCCCTGGCCCAGGAACTCGAGCATCATCGCGCCCGACCAGATCATCGCGATCGGGTTGGCGATGTTCTTGCCGTAGATGTCGGGCGCCGAGCCGTGCACCGGCTCGAACAGCGAAGGGAAGCTTCGTTCCGGATTCAGGTTGGCCGACGGCGCGATGCCGATGGTGCCGGTGCAGGCAGGGCCCAGGTCGGACAGGATGTCGCCGAACAGGTTCGAGGCCACCACCACGTCGAAGCGTTCGGGCGACATTACGAACCGCGCGCAAAGGATGTCGATGTGATACTTGTCCCATTTGACGTCGCTGTAGTCTGCGCCGACGGCGGCCACGCGCTCGTCCCAGTAGGGCATCGAGATCGAGATGCCGTTCGACTTGGTGGCGGCGGTCAGGTGCTTTTTCGGACGGCGCCGCGCCAGCTCGAAGGCGTACTTGAGGATGCGGTCGGTGCCGTGGCGGGTAAACACCGATTCCTGCAGCACCAGTTCGCGCTCGGTGCCTTCGAACATCTTGCCGCCGACCGAAGAGTATTCGCCCTCGGTGTTTTCGCGCACCACGTAGAAGTCGATGTCGCCCGGTTTCTTGCCCGCCAGCGGGCAGGGCACGCCGGGCATCAGGCGCACCGGACGCAAGTTGACGTACTGGTCGAACTCGCGCCGGAATTTGAGGAGCGAACCCCACAGCGAAATATGGTCGGGCACCGTGTCGGGCCAGCCGACGGCGCCGAAATAGATGGCGTCGTAGCCGTCCAGCTGCTGGCGCCAGTCGTCCGGCATCATCTTGCCGTGTTGCGCGTAGTAGTCGCAGTCGGCCCAGGCGAAGGTGGTCAATTCGAGCCGGATGCCGAAACGGCGCGCGGTCACGGCCAGGGCGCGCAGACCTTCGGGCATGACTTCCTTGCCGATGCCGTCGCCGGCGATGACTGCGATCTTGTGGGTTTGCATATGGTGTTCTCCTGTGTCGCCTATAAAGTAGACTCAGGATAATCCGAAACGCCTTGTTTATAATATGGCTTTTCGTGACCTCAAGGAACACGCAGCGTGAATAATCTGCTGGAGCATGCCGACTTGCGGGTCTTTGTCACCGTGGTGCGCAAGGGGTCGTTCGCGGCGGCGGCCGAGGAGCTGGGCATGTCGGCGGCGTATATCAGCAAGCGCATCGGCGTGCTCGAAGACGCGCTCGGCGTGCGGCTGTTCCAGCGCACCACGCGCCGCATCGTCATCACCGACGATGGCGAACAGGCGTTCGGCCGCGCCCAGGCCATCCTGGACAGCCTGGACGATCTGGTCGACGAGGTGTCCGAACGGCGCCGCGAGCCCAGTGGCCGGGTGCGCATCTGCAGCAGCTTCGGCTTCGGGCGCAACGTGGTGGCGCCGGCGATTGCGAAACTGGTGCGCGCTTACCCTGCGCTGCAGATCCGGTTCGAGGTGTTCGACCGCCTGGTCGATCCGGTGGCCGAGGGCTTCGACCTGGATGTCCGGATCGGCGACGAGATCGCGCCGCAGCTGATTGCGCGGCAGTTGATGGCCAATCACCGCATCCTGTGCGCCGCGCCAGACTATATCGAGCAGCACGGCGCGCCGCGCGCGCTGCAGGAACTCTCGGGCCACCAGTGCCTGGTGATCAAGGAACGCGACCACCCCTTCGGCGTGTGGCGGCTGCGTTCGCGCAGCGGCGAGGAGACGGTGAAGGTATCGGGCGCGCTGTCGACCAACCATGGCGAGATCGCGCTGCGCTGGGCGCTCGGCGGCGCCGGCATCATCCTGCGCTCGCGCTGGCACGCCCAGCCCCATCTCGACGCCGGACGGCTGGTGCAGCTGCTGCCCGACTACACCCAGGAAGCCAATGTGTGGGCCGTGTATCCCCAGCGACTGGGCAATTCGGCCAAGGTGCGGGTGTGCGTCGAGTTCCTGGAGCGCGAGCTGGCGGACGCCGGGGCACCGGGGCGGGGCACTGCAGCCGCCTGATCCGCACCGGGCTGGGTAGGAACGCACTGTCATAGTGCGTCGCACAAAGGTGTTTCTCCTCTGGTACGGATGGATGCCAAGTGTATCGACATTGCAGCGCAACATGAGCGATAATAGCGGCCCGAAGCACTCCATACCCGTGAGATTCGGTCTTTTGCGCCCATCAGGCGCGCCTTGAACCTGTTACCAGACTATCGTAAGGAACATGAACTTCAGCTCGTCGCTCGTCGCTACCCCTTGCACGGCCACCCGGCGGATTCATTCCGCGTACGTGGCGATCGCTTCCATCGTGACCGATGCGGCGGTACGAGGATGAGCCAGTCTGCCATGTTCCCGGGTTCGGCCACGCCGAGCCCGCGCGCTGTCGTGGTTAAGCCACACTCGCTGCTCGACGATGTCTACGGGATCACCGTGGGCGTGCTGTTCGTGGCGGTCGGCATCGTGCTGCTGCAGGCGGCCCAGCTGCTCACCGGCGGTGTCGCGGGTATCGCGCTGCTGTCGTCGTATGTGAGCGGGGTATCGGTCGGCACGCTGTTCATGATGATCAACGTCCCGTTCTTCCTGTTCGGCTATCTGTTCATGGGCCCGCTGTTCACGCTGAAATCGCTGGCTGGCAGCGCGCTGATCATGGGCCTGCTGAAAATCATGCCCTACGTGCTGGTGATCGACCACATCCACCCGGCGGTCGCGGCCCTGGGCGGCGGCACCTTCTGCGGCATGGGCATCCTGGCCCTGGCGCGCCACGGCGCGGGCGTCGGCGGCACCGGTATCGTGACGTTGTGGCTGCAAAAAAAGTACTACATCAACGCCGGCCGCACCCAGGTGATGATCGACAGCGTGATCCTGCTGCTGGCCTTGGCCCTGGTCGCGCCACACCTGGTCGGCTGGTCCGCCGTGAGCGCAGTCGCCATGAGCAGCATGGTCATGGCCTGGCACCGCGCCGGCCGCTACTTCGGCAGCTAACCCCTAACAATGAGGGGCAGAGTAGAATTATTGACCAATAGCCCATTAGCATCCGGTCTTTTTCGCCTACAGCTGGGTCCGCAAAAGAAGTTGCGAAACAATGAGGGTCAATGTCGAATTATTCAGCAATTGATTTTTTAAAGTTGCTAAACAATTCGACACTGACCCTCATTTGTTTTGGGCTGCGTTAGCGCTATCGACAGCGTGGAGAATGCCGATTCTCAAATTCTCTCTAAAAAAACACTACTCAAAGCCTAACGCCCTGATTTTCGATGAGGTTGAGGTTAGATTTGTTGGGCAACTGCCGAAGTTGTCGAACAATTCGACACTGACCCTCTTTGTTAGGAAATAGATTGCAAAAGAATCAGGGTCAGCGTCGAATTATTAAGTAATTGATTTACTGAAGTTGTCAAACAATTCGACTCTGACCCTGATTATTGGGGAGGGAGGCGAGGCGCAGGGTGGCGCGCAGGCCGGGGTGGTTGTCGGTGAGGGTGAGGGTGCCGTTGTGGAGGCGGGCGACGGCGGAGACGACGCTCAGGCCCAGGCCGACACCCGGCGTGCCGCGGCTGGCGTCGACGCGGTAGAAGCGCTCGATGACGCGCGTGCGTTCGGACGCGGGGATGCCAGGGCCGTTGTCGGCGACGACGATGTCCACCGTGTCGGCGTCCATGCGGCGCGCGGTGATGGCGATCGTGCCGCGGATCGGGGCGTATTTCAGGGCGTTGTCGGCCAGATTGCCGAGCGCCTGGGCCAGCAGGACCGGATCGCCGAAGACGCGCAGGTCTTCGGGGGCGTCGAAGCCCAGGTCGATGTCCTTCAGTTCGGCGACCGGGCCGTAGAATTCCGTGACCTCGGCGCCCAGCGCGGCCAGGTCGACTTCGACGAAACCGCTGCGGCGGCTGCCGCTGTCGATTTCGCTTAGCCTCAGCAGTGCATTGAAGATGCCCATGACGCGGTCGACGTCGTCGATGGCGGCGTCGATTTCGGCGAAGGTTTCCTCGCTCGAAGGCCGCGCCACCGACAGTTCTTCCAGGCGCGCCCGCAATTCGGACAGTGGGGTGCGCAAATCGTGGGCGATCGCGTTCGACACGTCCTGCGCCCCCGTCACCAGGTGCTCGATCTGGTCCAGCATGCGGTTCACCGTGCGCGTCAGCTGCTGCAGCTCGTCGCCGTCGCGCGGCTCGACCAGGCGGTGCGACAGCTTGCCTTCGATGATGGAGGCCGTGGTCCGGCTGATGCTCTGCACCCGGCCCAGCAGCGCGCGCCGGATCAACACGCCGCCCAGCGCGGCGCCCACCAGCACCGCCAGCGCGCAGCCCAGCAGGCCATAGGCGAACAGGCGCTCGAGCTGCTGGAAGCGGTCCAGGTTGCTCGCGACCAGGAGCGAATAGCCGTCTTCCAGCGTCACCCGCACCAGTTCCACATTGCGCGGCTTGTCGTCGACCCGGATCGTCACCTGGCACAGGCCATCGCGCTCGGGCACCCCCTCGGGCCACTCCGGCAGGTTGCCGGCCAGCTTGGCGCCGTCGGGCGCCACGAACAGCATGATCTTGCGCACGCCGTCGTTCACGCCATGGACCTGGCTGTCGATCGCCGCCGCCAGCGCCGGCGGGCCCTGGCGCTCGAACAGGTTGCGCAGGTGGCGCGCGTCCGTCTTGAGCAGCTGGGTGCGCACCTCGCCGATGTTCTTGTGCCAGGCGAACCATAGCGGCGCGGCGAACATCGCCAGCACCAGCAGCGTGACGACGGCGTAGCCGATCGCGATGGTGCGGGCCGAAAAGCTGGGCAGGCGCAGGTTCAAGACATGGGCCTCACGGCTGGTCGGTCAGCATATAGCCGGCGTTGCGCACGGTGCGCAGCAGCGGCGTGGCAAAGCCGGCGTCGATCTTCTGGCGCAGCTTGCTGATGTGGACGTCGATCACGTTCGTCTGCGGGTCGAAGTGGTAGTCCCACACGTTTTCGAGCAGCATGGTGCGCGTCACCACCTGGTTCGCGTGGCGCAGCAGGTAAGTCAGCAGCTTGAATTCGCGCGGCTGCAGCGCCACCGGGCGGCCGGCGCGCATCACCCGGTGCGACAGCATGTCGACCGAGAGGTCGCCCAGGCTCATCACCGTCTCCACCGTCTGGCTCTGCGAACGGCGCAGCAGCGCGTCGAGCCGCGCCAGCAGCTCGCCGAAGGCGAACGGCTTGGTCAGGTAGTCGTCGCCGCCTGCGCGCAGGCCGCGGATGCGGTCATCCACGCCGTCCAGCGCCGAGAGGATGAGGATCGGCACCCGGTTACCCTGCTGGCGCAAGGCTTCGATGATGCCCAGGCCGTCGATCCCGCCCGGCAGCATGCGGTCCATGACGATCGCGTCGTACGGCTCGCTGACGGCGTGGTACATGCCGTCGCGGCCGTTGTCGGCATGGTCGACCGTATGCCCGGCCTCGGTCAGCCCCTTCTTGACGAAGCGGGCCACGCGTTCATTGTCTTCGACGAGTAGCAGTTTCACGGCGGTCTCAGTGGGAAGCCGGCATTGTATCCGGAGTTTCCTGGCCCGGCGCGTGGGGCACCGGCGGCTTCGAGCGGCCGGCGACGATCACGTAGAACAGCGGGACCATGAACGTCGCCAGGAAGGTCGCCGTCAGCATCCCGCCGATCACGCCGATGCCCAGCGCGTTCTGGGCGCCGGAGCCGGCGCCGCCGGCCAGCGCCAGCGGCGTCACGCCCAGGATGAAGGCCAGCGAGGTCATGATGATCGGCCGCAGCCGTACCTTCGACGCTTCGAGCGCCGCTTCGACCAGCCCCATGCCCTGCAGCTGCAGCTCGCGCGCGAACTCGACGATCAGGATCGCATTCTTGGCCGACAGGCCGATGGTGGTCAAGAGGCCGACCTGGAAGAACACGTCGTTCTCCATGCCGAAGGCGGTGGCGGCGCCCAGCGCGCCCAGCACGCCGATCGGCACCACCATGATCACCGAGATCGGGATCGCCCAGCTTTCGTACAGCGCGGCCAGGCACAGGAACACGACCAGGATCGACAGCGCATACAGCAGTGGCGCCTGGGCCCCGGCCTGCGATTCCTGCAGCGAGACGCCGCTCCATTCGAAGCCGATGCCCGGCGGGAGCTGGCCCGCCAGCCGGGTCATGACGGCCATCGCCTCGCCGGTGCTGTAGCCTGGCGCCGGCTGGCCCACGATCTCGGCCGAGGTCAGGCCGTTGTAGCGCTGCACCGAGGGCGCCCCCCAGGTCCAGCGCGCGCTCGAGAACGACGAGAACGGCACCATCTCGCCGTCGCGGTTACGCACATGCAGCAGGCGGATGTCGTCCGGATTCATCCGGTACTCGGCGTCGGCCTGCACATAGACGCGCTTGATCCGTTCATCCAGGTCGAGGAAGTTGTTGACGTAGCGCGCTCCCCAGGCGGTGGAAAAATTGGCGTCCACCTCGGTCAGGTCCACGCCCAGCGCGGCCGCTTTCTCGCGGTCGATGTCGATCTTGTACATCGGATTGTCGGACAGGCCCGTGAAGCGCACCCGCGCCAGCGCCGGCTCCTTCGCCGCCAGCGCCAGCAGCTGCTCGCGCGCCTCGGCCAGCGCGGCGCTCCCGAGGCCGCCGCGGTCCTGCAGCTGCAGGGTGAACCCGGTCGCCGAGCCGAGGCCGCGGATCGACGGCGGCTCGATCGGCGTCACCTGGGCGCCCTGGAAGTCGCGGTAGCGCGCCGCGATGCGGTCGCTCAGGGCCGACACATGCAGTCCGTCGGCGCCGCGCTCGTCCCACGGGCGCAGGCGCACGAACATGCGGCCCACGTTCTGGCCACGCTGGCCCTGGGCCGAGCCGTTGATGATCATGGTCGCGTCGACCATTGCCTTCTCGTCGTTCAGCAGGTACTGGCTGATCTCTTCCAGCACCTTGCCGGTGGTTTCCTGGGTGGTGCCGGCCGCAGCCTGCACCTGGACGATCATGTAACCCTGGTCTTCCTTGGGCAGGAAGCCGCCCGGCAGGCGCAGGAACAGCGCCAGCACCACGCCGATGGTGAGCAGGTAGACCACCATCCACACGGCGCGCCGTCCGAGGATGCGCGACACGCCCGCCAGGTAACGGTCGCGGTTGCGGTCGAAGGAACGGTTGAACCAGCCGAAAAAGCCTTTCTTTTCGTGGTGGCCGGGGTCGACCGGCTTGAGCATGGTGGCGCACAGGGCCGGCGTCAGGCTGAGTGCGATGAACACCGACAGCAGCATCGAGGCCACGACCGTGAGCGAGAACTCGCGGTAGATGGCGCCGACCGTGCCGCTCGAGAAGGCCACCGGCACGAACACGGCCGACAACACCAGCGCCACGCCGATCAGCGCGCTGCTGATCTGGCCCATGGCCTTGAGGGTGGCCTCAAGCGGCCCCAGGCCGTCCTCGTGCATCACGCGCTCGACGTTCTCCACCACCACGATGGCGTCGTCGACCAGCAGGCCGATCGACAACACCAGGCCGAACATCGACAGCGTATTGATCGTGAACCCGAGCACCGCCATGATGCCGAAGGTGCCGAGCAAGACCACCGGCACCGTGATCGAGGGGATCAGCGTGGCGCGGAAATTCTGCAGGAACAGGTACATGACCAGGAACACCAGCACGATGCCTTCGATCAGCGTATGCACCACGCCGCTGATCGACTGCTCGATGAAGGGCGTGACGTCGTTCGGATAGACCGTGCGCAGGCCGGGCGGGAAGAATTCGCCCAGCTCGGCCAGGCGCGCCCGTACCGCGACCGCGGTGTCGAGCGCGTTGGCGCCGGGCGCCATCTGGATGCCCAGGCCGGAGGCCGACTTGCCGTTGTAGCGCACGTCGACGAAGTAGTTCTCGGGGCCCAGCTCGACCCGGGCCACGTCGCCGATCCGGACATGCGCACCGTCCGGCTGGACCTTGAGCAGGACGCGCCGGAATTCTTCGGGCGTGCGCAGCAGCGTGGCCTGGGTGATGGTGGCGTTCAGCGCCTGGCCCGGCACCGCCGGGGTGGCGCCCAGCTGGCCGCCGGAGATCTGCACGTTCTGGGCGCGGATCGCGGCGGTGACGTCGTTCGGGGTCAGCGCATACCCGGTGAGCTTGAGCGGGTCGAGCCAGATCCGCATGGCGTACTGGGTGCCGAACACGTTCATGTCGCCCACGCCGGGAATGCGGCTGAGCGGGTCCTGGATGTTCGACGAGACGTAGTTGGCGATGTCGAACTTGCTCATGCTGTCATCGTCGGAGACGAAGGCGGCCACCATCAGGAAGTCGCTGGTCGACTTGGTCACGCGCAAGCCGTTTTGCTGGACCTCGGCCGGCAGGCGCGATACCGCGGCCTGCAGCTGGTTCTGCACCTGGACCTGGGCGATGTCCGGGTCGGTGCCGGCGGCAAACGTCAGGGTCGTCGTTGACTGGCCCGAATCGTCGCTCGAGGAGGCCATGTAGAGCAGGTTGTCGATCGCGGTCAGCTGCTGCTCGACCACCTGGATGACCGTGTTCTGCATGGTCTCGGCCGATGCGCCGGGGAAGGTGGCCCGGATCTGCACCGACGGCGGCTGCACCGGCGGATACTGCTCGACCGCCATCTGGAACAGCGAGATGCCGCCCCCCAGCATGATCAGCAGCGAGATGACGATCGCGAAGATCGGGCGGTGGATGAAGAATTTCGCCATCGCCGCTCAACCTCGCGCCGAAGCGGCTGGAGCGGCTGGAGCGGCTGAAGCGCCTGGCGCGGCCGGCGCCGCCGGTGCAGCGGCGCGCACCCTGACCGTCATGCCGGGCTTGAGTTTCTGGCTGCCGCCCACGATGACGCGTTCGCCTTCCTTCAGGCCGTCCTCGACCAGCCAGTGACCGTCGACCAGCGGTCCGGTCCGGACCGCGCGTACCTGGACCTTGTTGTCGGCCCCGACCAGCATCACGGTGGCGCCGCCCTGCGGGGTGCGCGCCACGCTGGGCGCCGGCACGCGCATGACGCCCTGGCGCACACCCTGGCTGACCGCGGCGCGCACGAACATGCCGGGCAAGAGCAGGTGATCCGGGTTCGGGAACCTGGCGCGCAGGGTGACCGAGCCGGTGGCCGGGTCGACCGTCACGCCACTGAATTCCAGCGTGCCCGCGCGCGCGTAGGTGCTGCCGTCTTCCAGCGTAAGCACGACCCTGGCCGCGTTGGCGCCATCCATGCTGACCTTGCCGGCGGCGATCTCGCGCCGCAGCTGCAGGCCTTCGACACTGGACTGCTGCAGGTCGACATACATCGGGTCGATCTGCTGGACCGTGGTCATCAGGGTGGCCGCGTTGCCCTGCACGTAGGCGCCTTGCGTCACCGCCGAGACACTGCTGCGGCCGGTGATCGGCGCGCTGACGCTGGTGTAGCCGAGGTTGATGCGGGCCGTCTCGACCGCCGCCTTCGCGGCGGCGACGTCGGCCGCCGCTTCCAGCTGGGCCGCTTCGGCGTTTTCGAACTCTTGCTTGCTGACCGCGTTTTCCTTCACCAGCACCTGGTTGCGCTTGAGCTGGGAGGTGTTGCTGGCCAGGGTGGCCCGGGCCCGCTGCAGCTCGGCCTCGGCGCTGGCCAGCGCGGCGCGGTAAGGCGCCGGATCGATCAGGTACAGCGGGTCACCCTTCTTGACGTCGGCCCCTTCCTTGAAGCGGCGCTCCTGCACGATGCCGTCGACCCGGGCCCGGACCTCGGCCAGCAGGTAGGGCGCGGTGCGCCCCGGCAGGGCGATGTTCAGCGCCACGTTGGACGTGTTCATCGTCAGTACACCGACCTCGGGAATGGTCGGTGCCGCGGGTTGCGGGTCTTTGGCGCAGGCGGACAGCAGCAGCGCCGCCAGCACGGCGGCGCCAAGGGCCGGCTGGCGCCGGCGCAAGGGGATGTTCGAGGGCATGTGGTCGGATCCGGTGTGCAAGGTTGAGAGCGTATTTTTCCCTACCTTCGACTATGCCCGTCGCCGCCTTAAACGGGGGTGTGCGAATTATTAATTTTAGTTAATATTTTCCTAGTAACGATCGGCAAACGGCAGGGATGGTCAACACATACGGATGAGCTGCCGGCCTGCCGGGAGTTCGACCCATGAAGGCGGCGTGACCGCCTTCATGGGATCAGAGGACCTCGAGCCCTGCCGACAGCGGCCCCCAGCTGCCGTCGTAGTGCCCGCCCAGGCGCGCCGGCGGGATGCGCGGGAGGGTCTGGCGGTCAACCGCCAGATCGTGCTCGAGCACGGCGGGGAATTGTGGTTCCAGGACCGTGTGGGCGGCGGCGCCTGTTTCCACGTCAACCTGCCGGCTTGACCGCACGCCCGCGGGGCGATCATTCACCCGGTTCGTCGACGCTCCATACGGCCAGCTCGTAGCCGTCCGGATCGGTGAAATGGAAGCGGCGTCCGCCGGGGAACGAGAAAGTGTCCTTGCTGATGGCGGCGCCGGCGGCGACGACCTTGCGCTGGGTCGCTTCGAGGTCGCTTGAATATAGGATGATCAGCGGGCCGCCGCTGCGCACCGGGCCGTCGGTCGTGAACCCGCCGGCCAGCCGGCCGTCGCGGAACTCGGTATAGCCCGGGCCGTAGTCAACGAAGTTCCAGCCGAACACATTGCCATAGAAAGCCTTGCTTCGCGCGATGTCGGCGACGTTGAATTCGATGTTGTCGATCTGGTGGTGGTGGCCCTGGGTACTCATGGACGTCTCCGAAAAGTGAGCGGCGGAAGACGTCATCTTACGCTACCACGCAGCTCCACTGTCGAGCAACCCTGCCGCGGCCTCCATGAGTGCCCCGGGGCTGAACGGCTTGACCATGTAATAGTCGGCGCCGGCGGCCAACCCGGCCGCCACGTCGCTCTGCTGCCCGTAGGCCGACAGCAGCATGATCTTCATGCCGGCCTTGGCAGGGCATCCCTCAGCTTGCGGCACAGTTCGAGCCCGCTGGTCCCTGCGCCCAGCCATACGTCCAGGATCAGGAGGTCCGGCACCGATTCGGCCAGCCGCGCCAGCGCCGCTTCGGCGCGCGCGGCCTGGTCGACCTGTCCCAGCGCGCGCAGCGCGAAGCGGATCAGGAGGCGCAGGTCGGGCTGGTCGTCGACCACGAGGATGGTGCGGGTCACGAGTCCGTTCCCGTCGGCGCAGGTGCGCCGTCGCACGGGAGCCAGAGGATCACACGGGTGCCGTCGCCGGGACGCGATTCGATCTCCACCTGGCCGCAGTGCACCGCGACGATCTCGCGCACGATGGTCATGCCCAGGCCATTGCCCGGTACGTCGGGCAGGGCGCCGGCGCGCCAGAAGGCGTCGAACACCTGGCGCTGCTGCTCCGGTGTCATGCCGACGCCCCGGTCGGTCACGGTCACCGCCACGCCGGGGCGGCCGTCGCGCGACCCGGCAGCGATGCCGATCCCGACCTCGCTGCCGGGCGCCGAATAGGCGAGCGCATTGGCCACGATATTGGCCAGCGCCTGCTGCGCGCGCAGCGGATCGGCCAGCACCGACGGCAGGGCGGGCGCCGGCCGCAGCGCGACACGGGAAGCTTGCGCGGCGTCCTCGATCGCGGCCTTTACCTTCTCCGTCACCTGCCCCAGGTCGAGCGGCTCCGGGTGCATCTGGGCCGATCCACCCGAGTCGATGCGCGCCAGGTCGAGCATCTGGTTGACCAGCGCGATCATGCGCGTGGCCTGGCGATGGATGATGTCGATGAGTTCGCGGCCCGTGGCGGCGTCGAATTCGCGCTTGAGCAGCAGTTCGGAAAAGCCCAGGATGCTGGCCATGGGGGTGCGCAGCTGATGGCTGGCGGTGCGAAAATAATCGTGGCGGCGCTGGTTGGCGTCGCGCACCCGCTCCCGCTCGGCGCGTTGCCAGGCGACGTCGCGCACCGTGGCTACCAGGTAGACACGGCCGTCAAGCGTCATTTCGGCGATCGAGAGCTCGGCCGCGAAGGTGCCGCCGTCCGGACGCCGGGCGTCCGTTTCGTGGCGCGCGATCGCGCGCGGCCGGATGCCGATCAGGGTGCTCGCGGGCAGGCCTGCCAGCACCCTGCACGGCGCACCGAACATGCGTTCGGCCGCAGGGTTGCAGGAAGCGATCGCGTCGTCCTGGTCGAACAGCAGCACCCCGTCCGGCAAATGTTCGAGCAGGGCCTGCACCACATGGGCGCTGCGCCGTTCGCGCTCGGCCATGGCTTTCAGTTCGAGGGCGGCCACTTCGTTGGCGACGATGCCGGCCAGGTCGCGCAGCAGGGTGCGCTCATCGGGACCGAACTCGCGCGGCACGCGGTCGATGATGCACAGTGTGCCGATCCGGGTGCCGTCGCCGACCTCGATCGGCGATCCGGCATAGAAGCGCACCCCGTTATCGCCCTGGACCAGCGGATTGTGCGCGAAGCGCTCGTCCTGGCAGGCGTCGCGCACCACCATCACGTCGTCCTGCAGGATGGCGTGGGCGCAGAACGAGGACGAGCGCGGGATTTCATCGAGCTGCAGGCCGACACGCGACTTGAACCACTGGCGTTCGGCGTCGATCAGGCTGACCAGGGCGGTCGGCACGTCGAACAGGCGCGCGGCCAGGCGCGTGATGCGGTCGAAACGCTCGTCGGGCGCGGAGTCCAGCAAATCCAGGTCGATCAGGACCTGCAGGCGGCGCGCCTCGTCGGCGGGTAGTGGGGCGGGGGTGTGGCGTGTCGCGTTCATGTTCATTGGCGCGCTCGGGGCGGCGGATGGCAAGGTCTGGAGATTCTGGCGGGCGCAGCCAGCCGCGGCACGACCGCCGCGCGCATGGCCGCCAGCAGAGCGGGCTTGGTGACGAAGGGCACGTCCTCAGGCAGGCCCAGGGACAGCACCGTCGGCTTGTCCATGCCGCTGACGACCACCGGCGGTATGCTGGCGGTAAGCGGAGTGTCGCGCAGCGAGCGGATCATGCCGAAGCCGTCCAGGCCCGGTATGTACAGGTCGTTCACCAGGATGTCGGGCCGCGCTTCGCCGATGGGCACCAGCGCCTCGATGCCATTGCTGGCCTTGCGTACCGCGAGGTCCAGGCCCCGGGTCTCGATCTCCAGCTCGTACAGGCGTCGCAGCATGGCGTTGTCGTCGACCAGGGCCAGGCGCGGGATCCGTACGCCGAGCATGCGGCATGCAAGGCGCGTAATGCGGCCGAAGCGTTCTTCGGGCGGAGTGTCGGGCAGCTGCATGCCTGGCCCGGACACGAGCGGCATCGGGCCGGGAGCAGGTAAAGGCGGTACTGGCGATGCTGTCCGGCTCGGGGCGCATTCATGTTTCCCCTGTTAAGTCTCCGCGACCTGGTCGCCGGCGCCAAGGAGTTGCTCGACCCTGGCGCGCAACTCGGGGAAGCGCACGGGTTTGGAGAACACCGGGATGTCGGCCGGCAGCCCCATCGAGGCAATCGTTGCCCGGTCCAGGCCACTGATCACGATGATCGCCATCTTGCCATAACGCGCATCAGCACGCAGTGTACGTACCATGCGGAAACCATCCATGCCCGGCATGTTCAGGTCGCTGATCAAGAGATCGGGCTTGGTTTCGCCGATCCGGATCAGCGCATCGAAACCGTCGCGCGCCTTGATCAGTTCGGCGTCCAGTCCCCACCCCGAGATTTCCAGCTCGTACAGCCGCAGCAGGGTGGCGTCGTCGTCGGCCATCACGATGCGGCGCGCGCTAGACGGCGCCTCGGGGGCGGTCGCCTGCCTGGCGGAGTGGCCGCCACTGACTGCCTCGTTGCGCTGGGCCACCAGCCGGTTCACCGAGGTGAGCAGGATGCGACGGTGGCCGCCGGCCGTCTTCCACGCCTGCAGCACACCGCCCTCGACCCATAACTGGACCGTGCGATGAGAGACGCCGAGCAGGCTCGCGGCTTCCTTGGTCGAACAAACTTCCAAGGAAGCGGAGTCTGGCTGCGCCGGCGATGAACTGCTGTGCGATTTCATGGATTCAGGTGTGCTCAGGTTAAGTGCCTGCGCCGGCCGGGCCAGAGAACGCAAACGGCGCATACCGCCGGTCAGGCGACCGCGCGGCCGGGGCATCATACAGGCTGCCGGTATGCGTAACAGATACGCACGGGCAAGTCATCAATCTATCAAATTCTCACAGTTTGCGAAAGTGAAACCGGACAAACTATTTCTTAATTGTAACTTGCGGTGGCAAGATCATGCAGCACTAATGAACTTTGACTGAAACAGTGGCACTGCGGTCGCTCCCGGGACCAGGGTGCCGGTCACATCGATTCGGCCTAAGCTGGGCGCCGACCTCCGGCTTGCTCGATTCCGTGCAGGGCAACCCTGCCGGCATGGCACCGCAAGCGCTGCCCAGTAGGTGGTATGGATCGGGGGCGGGTCGCTCACTGTCAAGTTGGTGAGCGTGGTCGTCTCTCTGGGAGCGGGCCCGAGGTGCCATTGGCGGCGCTTTCTTCGACCGGCTGCCGGATCCTGGTGCTGGAACACGAGGGCGAGCGCTTCGGCCTGGTGGTCGACCGGGTCGACGCCATCCTGTCGCTGCCGGACAGCCAGCGCCGTCCGTCGCCGCAACTGCTGCGCGTAAACGGGCCGAGCGATATGCGGCGCGATGCCGCCGAGGTGCTCGAAGTGCCGGGCGACGACGGGAGCGGCGACGTGCGCACCTTGCTGGACAAGGAGCGTTTCCTGGCGACGCTCAGGGAGCAACTCGATGGCGCGTGAATTGACGCAGGGGGGAATTGGCGCAAGGGGGGGCGGCAGTCCTCCCCTAATGTTACCTGCCAGGCCATGCCGTCAGACGAGCTTTTCCAGCACTGCCTCCAGCTGCCGGGCGTCATACGGCTTGGGCAGCAAGGCATCCGCGATATCCGAGGCGTGACTGGCCCCGCTCATGAACACGATCCTGGCGCGCGGCAACCGTCGCCGCACCGCCAGCGCCAGCGCCTCGCCGCCGAGGCCCGGCAGCTGCAGGTCGGTCAGCACGATGGCCGGCTCCCGTTCCAGCAGCGCCAGCGCGGCCTCGGCGCTGGCCGCTTCCAGCACCCCGTACCCCATCATCCGCAGCAGTTCCGCGGTGTTCTCGCGGATGTCGTCCTCGTCTTCCACCAGCAGCACGCGCGCCTTCGACGCGGCCGGTGCGGGCACGCCTGCGGGCGGCTGCAGGGCCGCGTTCTTTTGCTGCTGGTTGCCCAGCACGTGACGGACCTTGCGCGCCAGGTTGTCGCGCGTATAGGGCTTGCCGAGCAGCTCCACGCCCGGATCGAGGCGGCCGCCATGCACGATGGCGTTCTCGGTATAGCCCGAGGTGAACAGCACCGCGACGTTCGGCAGGCGCTCGCGCGCTTTCTTGGCCAGCTCGGGGCTGCGCAATGGGCCAGGCATGACGACGTCGGTGAACAGCAGGTCGATGTGGATGCCGCTGTCGATCACGGTCAGGGCCGAGGCGGCGTCGTTGGCGCGCAGCACACGGTAGCCGAGGTCGGTCAGCATGTCGACCACCGTCAGCCGCACCTGCTCGTCGTCCTCGACCACCAGTACGGTCTCGTGGCCGCCGGTGACCGTCTGCACCAGCTGCTCGCCGGCGTGGTCCTCGGCCTGCAATGAGCGCGGCAGGTAGATCTTGACGGTCGTGCCTTCGCCGATCTCGCTGTAGATCTTGACGTGGCCGCCCGACTGCTTGACCAGGCCGTACACCATCGACAGGCCCAGTCCGGTGCCCTTGCCCTCGGGTTTCGTCGAGAAGAACGGCTCGAAGGCCTGCTCGATGACATCCAGCGGCATGCCGCTGCCGGTGTCGCTGACAGCCAGCAGCACGTACTGGCCTGGCGCGACCTCGGGGTGCGCGGCGCAGTAGGAGGCGTCCAGCGCGGCGTTGGCGACCTCGATGGTCAGCTTGCCGGCGCCGTCCATGGCGTCGCGCGCATTGATCGCCAGGTTCAGGATCGCGTTCTCGAGCTGGGCCGGGTCGACCTCGGTGGTCCACAGCCCGCCCGAGATCACCGTCTCGACGTCGATCTCCTCGCCCAGCGTGCGCCGCATCATGTCTTCCATGCTGCCCAGCAGGCGGCCGATCTTGACCGCCTTCGGCTCGAGCGGCTGGCGCCGCGCAAACGACAGCAGGGAGCTGGCCAGCTTGGCGCCGCGCTCGACGCCGTTCATGGCGTTCTCGACGCGCTTCTTGATCTCTGGCAGGCCGTCGGCGCGGCGCGCGATCAGTTGCAGGTTGCCGCCGATGACCTGCAGCAGATTGTTGAAGTCGTGCGCCACGCCGCCGGTCAGCTTGCCGATGGTTTCCATTTTCTGCGCCTGCTGCAGCGCCGCCTCGGTGCGGCGCATCGTTTCCATCTGTTGCAGGTCGACGCTGATGTCGCGGCCTACCGCGTGGATGTATCGATCGTCGGGCGAGGCGGTCCAGGACAGGTTGCACCAACTGCCGTTCTTGCGCCGCCAGCGGTTCTCGAAGCGGAACACCTGGCCGCCAAGGCGCAGCGCCTCGATCTGGCGCGCCGTCGGGCCACAGTCGTCCGGATGCACCAATTCGAGCAGCGAGCGCCCCTGCACCTCGGACTCGGTCCAGCCGAGGATCGACGTGAAGGCGGGATTCACCGCGGACAGGACGCCATCGAGCTCGGCGACCAGCATGATGTCCTTCGACAGCCGCCACATGCGGTCGCGCTCGGCCGTGCGGCGCGCGACCCGCTCCTCCAGGGTGGCGTTGGCCGCCGCCAGCGCCGCGCCGGCGCGCTTTTGATCTTCGATATCGATGCTGCTGCCGATCCACAGGGCGTCATCGCCGTCCTCGCCCGGCGAGCGCCGCGCGCGCACCAGGTGCCAGCGGTATTCGCCGTCGTGGCGGCGGACGCGGATCTCGGCGTCCAGCGGCGCGCCGGTGGCCACGCTGGCGGCCCACAGCGCGCGATAGCGGGCGTCGTCGTCGGGATGCACCAGCGTGTCGGAACCGTGGCCCAGCAGGGCCGCGCGCTCGGCGCCGGCGTATTCATGGACGCGGTCGTTGATCCATTCGACGTTGCCGTCATCGCGCGCCGCCCACACGTGGTTGGGCATGGCCTGGGCGAAGGTCCGGAAGCGCGACTCGCTGGCGCGCAGCGCGCGCTCGGCCAGCACCCGCTCGGTGACGTCGTTGCCTTCCACGAAGGTGGCGAACACGGCGCCGTCGGCGTCCCTGAGCGGCTGCAGCACGAAGTCGATGAAGAAGTGCATGGGCTGCTCGCGCCCGGGATTACGCAGCGTCAGTTCGACGCCGACGGCGCGAAAAGTCGCGCCGTCGGCGAAGCAGCGGTCGAGCACTTCGACGATGCCGCGTTCGGCCAGTTCCGGCACCGCCTGCGCGACCGCCAGGCCGAGCAGGGGACGATTGCCGGTCAGCGTGCGGTAGGCGTCGTTGGCCAGGGCGTAGCGGTGCGCGCGGCCCTCCAGCAGGCAGATGAAACCGGGCGCCTGCTCGAACATGGAGGCCAGGCGTGCGCGTTCGGCGCGCACGTGGCGCTCGGCCTTGACCTTGCTTGAAGTCTCGACCACCACCGCCATCACGCCGGCGACCGCGCCGTCCTGGTCGCGGATCGGCGAATAATCGAGGTTCATCCAGACCTGCTCGGGCTGGCCGCTGCGGTGCAGGGTCAGTTCCTGGTCCTGGTAGCTGAGGGTGCCGCCAGCCAGGCCCACCTTCATCACGTTGTCGTTGAAGTCGGCCACCTCGGGCCAGCCTTCGCGCACCCTGGAGCCCAGCAGCATTGGATGGCGGCCGCCGGCGAACACCCGGTAGGCGTCGTTGTAGATCATGTAGCCATCCTCGCCCCACAGGGTGACGATCGGCGCCGGCGTCGCCATGATCAGGGCGACCGTGGTCTTGAGCACGGTCGGCCAGTCCCCGATGGGACCCAGGCGGGTCGTTTCCCAGGGATAGGCAAGGATCAGGCGCGACGTTTCGTCGGTGGCGGGCAGGAAGGGAAGGCTGGTCGGCATCGGGCGAATGCTAAGGGATGAACGGTGGTATTTTACACTTGCTGCAACATGCGCGATGCATGGGGCCCGGCACTGCTATTATTGAGTAACATTTCCTGGATTCTTTCGATGTGCGTAAATTATCGTCCTCCGACGCCTGAGCAGTTCAATGGCCGCATCGGCGCGTTCAGCATCCTGCCGCGCGACTGGCACTGGCCCGAGGAGACCTGGAAGGACTACGCGGCGCCGATCCTGCGCGCCGCGCCCGGCCTGCGTCCGGAGGCTTGCGTGGCCAGCTACGGCATGGTCCCGCGGCGCCACATCCCGCCCGGGGTGAAACCGTTCGACACCATGAATGCGCGCGCCGAATCGCTGGTCGAGCGCCGTTCGTTCGCCCCCGCCTGGCGCCGCCTGCAACTGTGCGCGGTGCCGATGCTGTGGTTCTACGAGCCGTGCTACGAGAGCGGACGCGCCGAGCGCACCGCCATCGGCATGGCCGACGAATCGCTGTTCTGGGCGGCCGGGCTGTGGCGCGAGTGGCAGGAGGCGGACGGCGCGGTGTCGAGCGCCTTCACCCAGATCACCATCAATGCCGACGACCATCCGCTGATGCGCCGCATGCACAAGCCTGTCGATGAGAAGCGCTCGCTGGTGCTGTTGGCGCAGGAAGAGGTAGGGGACTGGCTGGCTTGCCGCGAGATCGACGTGGCGCGCAGCTTCCTGCGACATTTTCCGGCCGAACGCATGAAGGCCTGGCCGGCGCCGCTGGCGCCGCGGCGTGCGGCGCCAGCGCCATCCTTGAACGGCGAGCTGTTCTAGCCAGCGGCGCTTTCACCCACGTACTGCCGGTGAAAGCGCGACCCCAGGCGCGTCAGTACCTCGTAGCCGATGGTGCCAGCCTGGCCGGCGACGTCGTCCACCGTCTGCTGCGCGCATAGCAGGTCGACCGACTGGCCGGGCGCGATGCGCGATTCGGGAATGCCCGTGACGTCGAGCGTGATGCTGTCCATCGACACCGTGCCGGCGAAGGGTACGGCCACGCCGTCAATGAACGCCCGGGAATGGCCGCTGAGGGCGCGCAGCCAGCCATCGGCATAGCCGATGGCGATGGTGGCGATGCGGCGTTCGCCCGGCGCGACATAGCGCGCCCCGTAGCCGACGATCTCGCCCGCCGCGACGGTGCGCAGCTGCACCACCCGCGCGGCCAGCGACACCGCCTGCGCCAGCGGATTGGCGTGGCCTGGCTGCGGGTTGATACCGTACAGGGCGCACCCCGGGCGCAGCAGGTCGAAGTGCCAGGCGCCGCCCAGGAATACGCCGGAAGAATTGGCCAGGCTGGCCGGCGTGCCCGGGAACAGCGCGCGCACTTCCTCGAACCGCCGGCGCTGGCGTTCATTGAGCGGGTGCGCCGGCTCGTCGGCGCAGGCCAGGTGGCTCATCACCAGCCGCAGGTCGATGCCCCGCAGCCAGTCCGGATCCTGGCGCAGCCGATCGAGATCGGCGCGGGCCAGGCCCATGCGCGACATGCCGGTGTCGACCTGGAGCGCCGCCGGCAACCTGCGGCCCAGGTCCTGCGCCAATGCGCGCCATTCAGCGACCTGGCCTGGATCGTTCAGCACCGGCACCAGGTCGTGCTGGAAGCAGTCGCGCGCCGTGCCCGGCATGGCGCCGTGCATCACGCGGATCGTGCAGTCCGGGGGCACGATCTGGCGCAGGCGGATGCCTTCGTCGAGGTGGGCCACGAAGAAGTCGCGGCAGCCTTCGCGCACCAGCGCGGCCGCGACCTGCGGCATGCCGAGCCCGTAGGCGTCGGCCTTCAGAACCGCCGCGCAGGCGGCGCCGCCGCCTGAGGCGCCGCGCGCGCGCAGCAGCCGGTAGTTGGCGCGCACCGCGTCCAGGTCGACCGTGAGGATGGCCCCGGCGCGGGCCTGGGCGGCGTCGTGCGCGTACATCCGCTCAGGCCTGCGCCAGCTTGCCGCCGGCGACCGCGCCGCCGCTGCCGGCGTAGCGGAACACGGCCAGGTCGTCGGCCCGGATCGACGGCGACTTGCCGCCCACCAGGTCGGCGATCACGCTGGCCGAGCCGGCCGCCATGGTCCAGCCCAGGGTGCCGTGGCCGGTGTTCAGGAACAGGTTGCGCAGCGGCGTGGCTCCCACCACCGGTGTGCTGTCCGGCGTCATCGGACGCAGGCCGGTCCAGAAGCTGGCCCTGGCGGTATCGCCAGCACCCGGGAACAGGTCGTTTACCACCAGCTCCAGGGTTGCGCGGCGGCGCGGATTCAGGCCGAGGTCGTAGCCGGAGAGCTCGGCCATGCCGCCCACGCGGATGCGGTCGTCGAAGCGGGTCACGGCGATCTTGTAGGTTTCGTCGAGGATGGTCGACACCGGCGCGCGCGCGGCGTCCAGGATCGGCACCGTGAGCGAATATCCCTTCATCGGATAGACCGGCAGCGGGAACCAGCGCTGCAGCAGCAGGCGCGAGTAGCTGCCCAGGGCCAGCACGAAACGATCGGCAGCGAATGCACCCTTGTCGGTCTGGACCGAGACGATCTCGCCGTTGGCCTCATCGAGGCAGCGGATCGCGGTGTCGAACTCGAAGCGCACGCCCAGGTCGCGCGCCATGGCGGTCAGGCGCGTGGTGAACAACTGGCAGTCGCCGGTTTCGTCGTTCGGCAGGCGCAGGCCGCCGACCAGCTTGTCGGCCACATTGGCCAGCGCCGGTTCGGCCGTGGCCAGCTGCGCGCCTTCGAGCAGTTCATAGGCCACGCCGGCGTCGCGCAGTACCTCGATGTCCTTGGCCGCGCCGTCGAACTGCTGGCGGGTGCGAAACAGCTGCACCGTGCCCTGCTGGCGACCCTCATAGGCGATGCCGGTGTCGCGCCGCAGCGCGCGCATGCAATCGCGGCTGTATTCGGCCAGGCGCACCATGCGTTCCTTGTTGACGGCGTAGCGGCCTGGGTCGCAGTTGCGGTACATCTCCCACATCCACTGCAGCTGGAACAACGAACCGTCGGGCCGGATCGCCAGCGGCGCATGGCGCTGGAACAGCCATTTGGCGGCTTTCAGAGGGATGCCGGGGGCGGCCCAGGGCGAAGCGTAGCCGGGCGAGATCTGGCCGGCGTTGGCGAAGCTGGTCTCGAGGGCCGGACCGGGCTGGCGGTCGATGACGGTAACCTCGTGGCCGGCCTGCGCCAGGTAATAAGCGGTGGTGACGCCGACCACGCCGCTGCCCAATACGATGACACGCATAGATTCCTCGAAAAGCTCGATGCAGAAAAGGTTGCCATCGTATCGCGGGTAGGTAGATAATTGTTCCTGTTAATGCGCCATTTTTTAGCAAATAATTCGGAATCGAACCATGCGCGTGCAAAAAGCATCGAACCGCATCCTGGACCGCATCGACCTGCACATCCTGTCCATCCTCCAGCAGGATGCGCGCATCGTGATGAAGGACCTGGCCGAGCAGGTCGGGCTGTCGCTTACCCCTTGTATCGAACGGGTCAAGCGCATGGAGCGCGACGGCGTGATCCAGGGCTACTATGCGCGCATCAATCCGCAGGCCCTGGGCATGCAGATCCTGGTGTTCGTCGAGATCAACCTGCACCAGAAATCCGACAAGGCCTTCGAGCGCTTCCGGCGCGCGATGCTGGCCATTCCCGAGGTACTGGAATGCCACCTGGTGTCGGGCGATTTCGACTACCTGATCAAGGCGCGCATCCCCGAGATGTCCGAGTACCGGCGCCTGTTGGGCGAGATCCTGCACGTGGCCGACGCCGGCCAGTCGAAGAGCTATGTGGTGATGGAAGAACTGAAGGAAACCCTGGCGCTGTCGATCCCGCGCTAGCATTCTTGCCAACTCCGCAAAAACCGCAATGCCGGGCCCTGCTCATCCTATAATGGGAGTTTCCTCTTTGGAACGCCCATGCGCGCCGATGCCGGTCCTGTCCTCTCGCTCCGACACCTGCTGATCCTGCTGACCGCGATCGGCCTGCTGCCGCTCGTGCTGCTGGGCGTGTGGACCATCCACGGCGCCGGCCGCTATCTGGAGCAGGAACAGGAAAAGCTGATGGTCGGCCATGCGCGGGCGCTGTCGAGCGCGGTGGATGCCGAACTCGACGCCACCGTGGCGGCCCTGAGCGGCATCGCCAAGAGTCCGCAACTGGCCCGCGGCGACCTGCGCGGCTTCCATGAGACGGCCAGCCGCCTGTCGCGGCCCGACTGGCTGGGCGTGATGCTGACCGACGCCCATGGCGAACCGCTGTTTCGTACCATGGCCCCGTACGGCGCGCCGCCGGCGCGCATCGCCGATGCGGCCAGCCTGCGCCAGGCGATGGCGCAGCGCCGCCCGGTCGCCGGCCGTGTCGCGCGCGGGCAGGGCGGGCGGCCGGCGGTGCCGGTGCGGGTCCCCGTGACCGGTCCCGGCGGCGAACCCTGGGTGCTGACCGCCGTGGTGCAGCCGGACCGCTTCCTGGACGTGATCGCGCGCCAGGACATCCCTCCCGACTCCGTGATCGCCGTGATGGATGGTGGCCGCGCGCTGGTGGCGCGCTCGCGCGACCAGGAGCGCACCGTGGTCGGCTCGCCCAGCGCCTCGCTGGCGGCGCTGATGCATAGCGGCGGTCCGGAAGGCGTGGGCTTCACCGCCACGCTCGAGGGTGACGAGGTGATCAGCGCCTACACGACCTCGCCGCGCTACGGCTGGGTGGTGGCGGTCGGCGCCCCCAGCGCCGGCTTCGGCGTGGCTTTCTTCGAGCGCTTCTCGGTCTATATGCTGGGCGCCTGGGTGGTGCTCAGCGCCTGCATCGCGCTGGCGTCATGGCTCTCCAGCCGCATCGTGCGCCGCATCGAGGACGTGCAGGCCGGCGCCGCCGCCCTGGGCAGCGCGCAGGCGGTGCAGGTGGCGCCGTCGCGGATCACCGAGATCCGCGAGATGGGCCAGGCCCTGGAAGTCGCGGCCAGCCAGCGCGCGGCGCGCGAGGACGAGCGTTCGCGGCTGCTCGCGTCGCTCGAGGAAGCGCTGGCCGGGGCGCGCCAGGCCGGCCAGGCCAAGGACGCCTTCCTCGCCATGCTGGGCCACGAGCTGCGCAATCCGCTCAGCCCGATCCTGACCTCGCTCGACCTGATGGACCTGCGCAACGAACCGGGCAGCCGGCGCGAGCGCGCCGTCATGCGGCGCCAGGTGAACCATCTGCGACGCCTGGTGGACGATTTGCTGGACGTCTCGCGCATCGCTTCCGGCAAGCTGGCGATCGAGACCCGGGCGCTCGACCTGGCCGAACTGGCGCGCCACGCGCTGGCGGCCCTGCCGGGCGAGCCGATCACGCTCGATGCGCCCGATGAAGTCTGGGTGGAAGGCGACGAGACCCGCCTGGCACAGGTGCTGGGCAATTTGCTGTCGAACGCGGCGCGCTTCGGCAGCAGCGACACCCGCGTCACGCTCGGCACGCGCGACGGCGAAGCGGTGCTCGGCGTGAGCGACAACGGCGCCGGCATGGCGCCGGAACTGCTGGCGCGCGTGTTCGAACCGTTCTACCAGGCGCCGCAGCCATTGGCGCGGCGGACCGGCGGACTGGGACTGGGCCTGGCGATCGTGCGCGAGATCGCGCGGCTGCATGGCGGGCGCGTCGCCGCCTACAGCGACGGACCGGGCGCCGGCAGCCGCTTCGAGGTGATCCTGCCGCTCGGCGTGCCGGCCGTGGCCGATGCCCCGGACCTGCAGGCCGCGCCCGCGCCAGGGCGCCGCATCCTGCTGGTCGACGACAACGAAGACGCGGCGACGGCCAGCGCCGTGCTGCTGCGGCACCTGGGCCACGCGGTGCACGTCGCCCACAGCGCGGCCGAGGCGCGTGCGCTGGCCCTGGCCTTGCCGCCCGACGTGGCGATCCTCGACATTGGCCTGCCCGATATGGATGGGTATGCCCTGGCCGCGGCCCTGCGCGCGGATGCGGGCGTGGCGGCCGACCGATCGGCGCTACGGCTGGTGGCGCTGACCGGCTACGGGCAGCAGGACGACATTGCACGCGCACTGGCGGCCGGCTTCGACGTGCACCTGACCAAGCCGGCCACGATCGAGGCGCTGCAGGGCGCCATGGCACCGGCCACGACTGCCTGAGTGTTCACGCAATGGCGGCGTCCATGTCTGGCTGGCGCGCGGCCGGCAGCGGCTCGCGGCGCGGCGTGTCGGGCGGCCCGCTCGTGGCCCGGGCCCCGGTCGTCAAGGGGCGGGTGGAGCTCGGCGCGGTGAAGACATAACCCCGCCCGGCGACATTGACGATCGCGCCGCCGGCCTCTCCCAGCAGCCGGCGCAGGGCGGCGATCTGCACACGCAGATTGGCGTCGATGACGACCGTGTTGGGCCAGACCGCCTCGATCAGGACGCGGTTGCTGAATACCTTGCCCGGATGGGCGGCCAGCACGGCCAGCAGGTCGAAGGCGCGCGCACCGATGGCTACCTGACCGCCCGCGCGCCGCAGCAGGCGCTGGTCGGGCAGCAGTTCGAAGTCGAGGAAGACGATCGCGATGGGGGCGGAGTAGCCGGATTCCATACTTAGCCTCTGGTCAAGTCGGGTTTCAGTATCATTTTCCGACATCGCGGAGCAGGACGCTAGAACATTTCTGCTGTCGCGCGCGCACCACGCTCGATGCGCCGACGCGCCGACGCGCCGACGCGCAAGCGTACGCCGGGCGCGGACCCGCCGGTCGATAATGCCGTCGTGTTCATCATGGAGGAAGCCATGCGTGGCAAGCACGACCTGCCGCTGCACGAGGTGCGGCGCTACCTGGAACCGGGACCGGTGGTGCTGGTCACTTCAGCGCACCGCGGCGAACGTGACGTGATGGTGATGGGCTGGCATACGGTGATGGAATTCAGTCCGTCCTTGATCGGCTGCGTGATCGCTTCGAGCAACCACAGTCATGGCCTGATCCGCGCCAGCGGCGAATGCGTGATCAACCTCCCGACCACGCGGCAGCTCGAGGCGGTGCTGGGCGTCGGTTCGACCACTGGCGCCGAAGTCGACAAGTTCGCGGCCTTCGGCCTGACGCCCGATGCGAGCGAGCAGGTCGCCGCGCCGTCGATCCGCGAATGCCACGCGCAGTTCGAGTGCAGGCTGCACGACGACAGCCTGGTGGAGCGCTACGATTTCTTCATCTGGGAAGTGGTGGCGGCGCGGGTTGCTGCCCGTCCGCGCCATCCCGCAACCCTGCATTACAAGGGCGATGGCACATTCATGGTGTCGGGCAAGGTCATCCGGCGCCAGCGCGCAGGCTTGAAATAGGGGGCGTCAAAGCCGGCCGCGCCCGGCCCATCCTACCGCGACCGCCACCCGGCGTGCCCATGCAATATGATCCGCGGCACCCGCCCGCCGGGCCGCCCGGCCGGCGGCCGCGGCGCCGTGGCCAGCGCCAGGTCGGTGCTGAGCCGGTGCAGCGACAGCAGGTCGAGCAGGGCCGCCACCAGCTGGCGGCCGAGCGTGACGTCGCCATCCTCGACCAGTGGCAGGGCGCGGTGCAGGGCGGCCAGGATCGTGGCGTTCTCGGCGCGGTGCTCGTGCAGGCGCTGGTAATCGAGGGTTTCCATGACGTTTTCCTCGTGCCGGAACCCGACCTCGACCGCGGTCACGACGGACGGGAAAGCGCGCGCGAAGCAATCGTCTGGCGTGCGGCTGCTGTCGGCCGTGGCGGCCAGTCGGGCGCACAGCTGGCGGCGGGCCTGGCGGATCGCGGCGCCGAGGGCGCCGGCGCTGCCGTTGGGGTAGTGGCGGAAAGTCATGGCGGAAGGTGGTGGCAGAAGGGTGTCAGTGCGCATTGAGGAGCGGGGCCGGTGCGTGGGTCGCGCACGTCGCGCGCGACGCCGCCGGGGATCCATTCGCATAGCGGGTGCGGCCGAAGGCGCCAGTGACCATCGGCCCGGCGCGGGAGTGGCGCGCCATGCCCATCAAGGCCCCGTCCAGGTGGGCGCCGTGCGCTGGCCGGCAGCATGACGGCACACAGGCAGCTTGCCTGGCAAGGGCCGCCGTCGACATGGACGAGTATGGTCTTGAGCATCTGCTGGCTCCGTTCGGTGGCGAGACTGGAACGTGGCGCACCGCGTTTCACACTATACGCGGCACAAGTGAGGATGTCAGGCGCACGCTTGATCGCGATCAAACAGGTGTGAAATATCGCGGGAGCCTGAACGGGAGAGGATGTGTTGACAAGCAAGAGGGAAGGAATTAGCGTTGACGTGCTTCTCAACACGATTTTGTGCCCACACACTGTCCATGTCGATGCTTCGTCCGCTTGCCACCCTCGTCTCCGCCTGCGCGCTTTTGTTTGCCGTCGCGGCCCCTGCCCAGGCGGCCCAGTTCAATGTGCTGCTGTTTACCAAGTCCACCGCCTGGCACCACGACGCGGTGCACGCCGGCGTGACGGCGGTGCAGGAACTGGGGAGGCTGCACGACTTTAACGTGTTCTGGACCGCCGACGCCGGCCGCGTGATGAGCGACGCCGAACTGGCCAAGTACCAGGCGGTAGTTTTCCTGCTTACCACCGGCGACGTGCTCGACGACGCCCAGCAGGCGGCGTTCGAGCGCTTCATCCGGCGCGGCGGCGGCTACGTCGGCGTGCACAGCGCGGCCGATACGGAGTACGAATGGCCTTGGTACACGAAGATGGTCGGACATATGTTCCACGTCCATCCTGCGGTGCAGACCGCGATCGTGAAGGTGGAAGCGACGAATTTCCCCGGCATGGAGCGCTTCGCGCCGCGCAACCTGTTCACCGACGAATGGTATGAATTCGGCCCGGCGCGCTCGAAGGAGCTGGTCTACCTGCTGAGCGTGGACGACACCAGCTACCGCCCGCAGACGACCTGGCCCGACCGCGCGGGCAAGGGCATGGGCGTCTTCCACCCGATCAGCTGGTACCAGCATTACGACGGCGGACGGGCTTTCTATACGGGGATGGGCCATATGGCCGCCACCTACCGCGATCCAGTCTTCCTGCACCACCTGTACGGCGGCATCTACTGGGCCGCGACCGGGCGCGGCGTCGCCGGGCGGCGCTAGCTTGCCAGCAACGCGAACAGGATCATCACCAGTCCCGCCAGCGAGACCAGCCACACCAGCGTGCGCAGCACCGGGATGCCGGCCGCATACAAGGGCACGTAGACGATGCGCGCCAGCAGGTAAAGCCAGCAGCCCCACACGGTCAGGGCGCCGTGGATGCCCGCGACGTGGGAGATCAGCACCGCTGCCGCGAACAGGGGCAGGGTCTCGAACAGGTTGGCCTGGGCCCGCTGCAGGCGTGCCGTCACCGGGCGTGGCGGCGGGGCCGCGCCGTCGCGCGCGCCGACATTGTATTGGGCGCCCGTTTCCTGGGTGCGCAGGGTCGAAGGCAGCAGGATCTGGACCAGGCCCAGCACCAGGGTCCAGGCCAGCAAGGTCAGCTCGGTCGTCATCGCACGTCCTTTCAGTGGTGGCGGGTGCAAGCAATCATACGTCACGGAATCTACAACACCGCTCTGCTTTAGGTCCTATCCGTCGCGGCGCGACCGTCAGCCTGCGTCCAGCAGGTCCTGGCGCGGCCGTCCCCACTGCGGCACCGGCGCCGGGCAGGGCCGGTCCGCCATCCCGGCATACGGCAGGGTCGAAAAATTGTCCATGCCGGGGGCGCCGAAGCGGATATCGGTCGCCTTGCCGTCGACCAGCGAAGGCACGCGCGCAAAGCGCAGCCAGCCATCGACATGGCAGTTGTCCTGCTGGAGGGCGCGCAGGCCCGCAAGGCTGCGGTCCTCCTGGTACTTCCATGACAGCGTACGGGCCTGATTTTTTGGTTCGCCGCCGAAGCGCGCCGGGCAGGCGGCGACGTCGCTCACGCCCGGCGCCAGGCTCAGCACGCCGACACGCACCGCATACCTGCCGGCGCCACGATTGTCGGTGACGGTCGCGAACGACCAGCACAGCGGATTGGCGGGGAAGGCCGACAGCGGCAGGTCGAGGATGCGGCTGCCTGGATCGACCTGGGCCAGTGCGGACCGGATCTGTTCCCGCGCCAGCTGGGCGGCGACGCCCTGGACTGCGATGAAGCCGAGGCAGGCCACGAGGGCTGTGACCAACCCAGCAGATGAGCCAGCAGATGAGCCGGCAGATGAGCCAGCGGATGAGTCAGCAGATGAGCCGCCAGATGAGCCGGCAGACGCGCCACGGCGCGCCATGAAGGCGACCACGGCCGCCAGCAGCAGCAGCCCGGCCAGTGAACCCCAGTGCAGGAAACCCATCCAGGTAAACACGACCGGCGCGGCCAGGATCAGGCCCGCGAACAGCCAGCGCAGCATCCGGTTCGGCGCCAGGAGCGCCAGCGCGACGCCGAGCGCGGTCCAGAACACCGGCTCGATGATGAACACCATGTCGCCATACAGCCAGCGCGAATCGAGCGGATGGAAGGGGTGGACGCCATAGGAATTGAGGAAGTCGAGCGACAGGTGCAGCACCATGGCGACCGCGGCTGTCGCCAGGACTGCGTTGCGCGCGCCGCGGTCGTCGCGCAGCAGGCGCCGCGCGCCAGGCCACATCAGCCACAGCAGGCCGAGCAGCAGCGCGATCTGGGGCAGGGCGTACAGCAGGGTATGCGTATGGCCGCGGTGGTGCAGCAGGTAGCCGAGCGGCGGCGCGAGCAGGGGCGTCAGCACCAGGTCCAGGTCGGGAAAATTGCTGGCCAGCGCGCCGGTGGCGAGCAGGACGCGGCGGCGCGTGCGCGCCGTGCGCGGATCGGGGTTGACCCGGAGGGCGCGATCGGCGAGTTCGCCCAGCGCGAGCCCGGCCAGGGTGTGGGTGAGATTGTCCATCCCACAAGTTTATCGCGAAAGCAAGCATTGAACTAAATCAAGGTTCTCTTAGTTACATAGTGTGGTGGACCATGACAAATTTGATGTAGGTCATATTTTTCGCATTTCCTCATCGTTAGAATGCAAGCAAATATATTTCTTTAAAGCAACAAGAGGAGTGCACAGTGCGCAACAACCAGCCAGTCACCGGCGTCGAATATGTCATGCAAGCGGGGCAATCGATCGTCTCGAAGACCGACACCAAGGGCCGCATCACCTATGTCAACCCGAGCTTCGTCGACGTCAGCGGCTTCAGCGAGCAGGAATTGCTGGGCAAGGCGCATAACCTGGTGCGCCACCCCGACATGCCGCCGGAAGCCTTCGCCGACCTGTGGGCGACCCTGCAGGCGGGCGACCCGTGGACCGGCCTGGTCAAGAACCGGCGCAAGAACGGCGACTTCTACTGGGTGGTGGCGAACGTGGTGCCGATCCAGGAAGGCGGCCGCGTGACCGGCTACATGTCGGTACGCACCGCGCCCACCCGCGTCCAGGTCGCGCATGCAAGCCGGCTGTATGGGCAGCTCCGCAACGGCAAGGCGCGCGGCCTGGGCGTCGTGCGGGGCCAGGTGGTGCGTACCGGCTGGCGCCGGCCACTGGGCGCGCTGCGCGCGCTGCCGCTGGGGCAGCGCCTGGGCTGGATGATGGGCGGCCAGGCCATGCTGCTGGCCGCGCTCGGCATGGCGGCCTCCGGCGCCGCGTGGCGACTGCTGGCCGGCGCCGGGGTGCTGGCATCGCTGGCCATGTGGTATGCGCTGAACCGCAGCATCGCGCGCCCCCTGCGCGATGCCGTCGCGGCCGTACACGCCCTGGCCGGCGGCGACCTGGCGCGGCCCGTACCCATGTCCGCTCGCGGTGGCGAGATCGGGCGCCTGCAGCTGGCGCTGCGCCAGCTGAACATCAATCTCACCGCGATGATGGGCGACGTGCGGGACAACGTCAGCTCGATCGAGCTGGCCACGCGCGCGATCGCCGCCGGCAACGCCGACCTGGCCAGCCGCACCGAGGCCCAGGCCGCCAGCCTGGAGCAGACCGCGAGCAGCCTGGGCAGTATCGCCAGCGCCGCCGGCCGCAATACCGACAGCGCGGTGCAGGCCGACGGCATGGTGCGGGCCGCGAGCATGGTGGCCGGGCAGGGCGGGGCGGCGGTCAGCCAGGTCGGCCAGACCATGGACAAGATCAGCGGCTCGGCCCACCGCATCGGCGACATCATCGGCCTGATCGACGGCATCGCCTTCCAGACCAACCTGCTGGCGCTGAACGCGGCGGTGGAAGCGGCCCGCGCCGGCGAGCAGGGCCGCGGCTTCGCGGTCGTGGCCGGCGAGGTGCGCAGCCTGGCCCAGCGCACGGCCGGGGCGGCCAAGGAAATCAAGGGCTTGATCGCCGTCTCCAGCGGCCACGTGGGCGAGGGGACGGACCTCGTCGGCCAGGCCGGCCAGACCATGCGCGAAGTGGTCGGCAAGGTGGCCGAGGCGGCCGCCATCATGAGCGCGATCTCCACTGCCAGCCGCGAGCAGGCCCAGGACATCCTGGGCGTGAATGCGGCCATGACCGAGCTCGATGCGATCACGCGCCAGAATGCCGCCCAGGTCGAGGAATCGGCGCTGTCGTCAAGCAGCGTGGCCGACGAGGCGGCAAGGCTGTCGCTGGCCCTGTCGGTATTCAAGTTCGATACTGCCGGATCTTCAAGCAAGGCGGACTTAAGCAGACTCGGCCATATTTGATGCAAATCAAGGTTTCGTTCGAAACGGATCAATAAACTGACAGCTAATCGTGCCACTTTGCATTTCCGCAAGGTGGCCAGCAGCTGGAGTACCATCGTCATGCTCGTCGAAGCGCAAGCGGCGTCCCTCGCGCCGGCCCCTACCCGATTGCCGTCCCCATCCGCCGTCGTGCTCCATCCGGTCGTCGAATTCGATGGCGACCTGCTGGCCAGGCTCGGCAAGTCCGGCCCCCGCTATACCTCCTACCCCACTGCCGACCGCTTCAGCGCCGACTTCGGCTACCGGGACTACCTGCACGCGGTGGCCAGTGTGCGCACGCGCGGCAAGCGGCCGTTGTCGCTGTACCTGCACATTCCGTTCTGCGAGAGCGTCTGCTACTACTGCGCCTGCAACAAGATCGTCACCAAGCGCCGCGACAAGGCGGCGACCTACCTGGCTTACCTGAAGCGCGAGGTCGAGATGCAGGGCCTGCTGTTCGCTGGAATGAACGAGGTCGAGCAGCTGCACTTTGGCGGTGGCACCCCTACTTACCTGTCCGACGAGCAGATGGGCGAACTGATGGCGCACCTGCGCCGCTGCTTCAGCTTCGCGCCGGACGAGCACGGCGAATATTCGATCGAGGTCGACCCGCGCACCGTGTCGGCCGAGCGCGTGCACAGCCTGCGGCGCCAGGGCTTCAACCGCATCAGCCTGGGCGTGCAGGACTTCGATCCGGACGTGCAGAAGGCGGTCAACCGGGTCCAGCCCGAGGCCGAGACGGTGGCCATCATCGACGCCGCGCGCGCCGCGCTCTTTCGTTCGGTGAGCATCGACCTGATCTACGGCTTGCCGAAGCAGACCCTGGCCACCATGGCGCAAACCATGGACAAGGTGATCGCGGCCAGCCCGGACCGCATCTCGGTCTATCACTATGCCCACATGCCGCACCTGTTCAAGCCGCAGCGGCGCATCCTGCAAGAAGACATGCCGGACAGCGACACCAAGCTCCAGATGCTCCAGCTGTGCATCGAGCGCCTCGGCGCGGCCGGCTATGTCTACATCGGCATGGACCATTTCGCCAAGCCGGAAGACGACCTGGCCGTGGCCCAGCGCCAGGGCCGCCTGCACCGCAACTTCCAGGGCTATTCGACCCACGCCGACGCCGACCTGGTGGCCTGCGGGGTGTCGAGCATCGGCGCGGTGGGCGCGACCTACAGCCAGAACGTCAAGACGCTCGACGAATACTACGAGCTGATCGACCAGAACGAGCTTCCGGTGCAGCGCGGCATCCGGCTGTCGATGGACGATGCGCTGCGCCGCGCGATCATCCAGAAGCTGATGTGCCAGTTCGAGTTGTCGATCCCGGCCATCGAGCAGGCTTTCCCGATCGTCTTCGAACAGCATTTCGCCGGCGAGCTGGCGGCGCTGCGCAAGATGCAGGACGATGGTCTGGTGCAGGTGGACAAAGAGTGGATCACCGTGACGATGAAAGGACGGCTGCTCATCCGCAATGTGTGCATGGCGTTCGACCGCTATCTCGCACGGCCTGGCGAGGGTCCGCGCCATTCGCGGACCGTCTAGGCGATCCATGAGCGGCATCAGCCTGTTTCCGGTGTTTCTCGTCGGTCTGGCGGGCAGCGTGCACTGCGCCGGCATGTGCGGCGGGATCGTGGGCGCGCTGTCGCTGCCACGCAGGCAGGCGCCGGCGCTGCATGCAGCTGCCTTCCCGCTGGCGGTGCGCAGCGTGACGGCGGCCGGCCCGGCGTCGCTCGGCCATGTGGGAGCCTATAACGCGGGCCGTATTGCCAGCTATATGGCGGCCGGCGCGCTGGCCGGCGGATTCGCCGGCGGCGCCGCATCGCTCGCACCGCTGCCGGCGCTGCAGGCGCTTCTTTATTGGGCCGCGAACCTGATGCTGGTGGCGCTCGGGCTGTTCCTGATGGACGCCTGGCGCGGCCTGGCCAGGGTCGAGCAGCTTGGCCAGGCGCTGTGGCGGCGCGTGTCGCCGCTGCTGCGGCGCGTGAACGCACCGGGTTCCGACGCGAGCGGCGCGCGCATGTTCGCACTCGGCGCCCTGTGGGGCTGGCTTCCGTGCGGGATGGTCTATAGCGTGCTGGTTACGGCAATGCTGAGCGGCTCGGCGCCGCGAGGCGCGGGCGTGATGCTGGCCTTCGGCCTGGGCACGCTGCCGATGCTGTTCGCGCTGGGCCTGGCGGGCGCGCGGCTGCGTGCGTTGATGGCGCGGCGCGCGCTGCGCCTCGGCTGCGGATTGACGATCCTGGCCTTCGGCATCCTCGGCCTGGCGCGCGCCGCCGGCGGCCTGCCGCCGGGCTGGATGCATGAGCTGTGCCTGAGCGTGGGGAGATCGGTATGAGTGCGGTACTTGAAGAAGCGGTGCGCTCCGCGGCCGATGGCGCCGCGCCGCGCCCGTTGCCCGCCGGGTGTTTCCACTGTGGCTTGCCGGTGCCGCAAGCCGGCAACTGGCACGCCACGATCGGCGGCATTGTCCAGCAGATGTGCTGCCCGGGCTGCGCGGCGGCGGCCCAGGCCATCGTCGACGGCGGCTTCGCCGACTACTATGCGAGCCGCACCGCCTACGCCACCCAGGCCGACCTCGACGCCGCGAACGCGCCCGAGCTCGACCTGGTCGATGGCGCCGGTCTCGATGGGGCGGCGAGCTTCACGGTCGAAGGGATCCGCTGCGCCGCCTGCGTGTGGCTGATCGAGCGCCGCCTGCAGCACGTGCCCGGCGTGCTGGACGTGAGCCTGAACGTGGCGACCGAGCGCCTGTTCGTGCGCTGGGATCCGTCCGGCTGCCGCCCGAGCGTCATCCTGCGCACCCTGCGCGCGATCGGCTACACGGCCTATCCCTATGACGCGCGGCGCCACGGCGAGCATCTCGAGCGCGCCCGCAAGAAGCTGTTCCGCCAGCTGTTCGTGGCCGGCCTGTCGATGATGCAGGTGATGATGTATGCGGTGCCGGTGTACATGGCCGAGGAGGGCACGATGGACGCCGCCATGACGGCGTTGCTGCATTGGGCGTCGTTCTTCCTGACCCTGCCGGCGCTGCTGTACTCGGCCCAGCCGTTCTTTGGCGGCGCCTGGCGCGACCTGCGGCGTCGCGTCCTGGGCATGGACGTGCCGGTCGCGCTGGGGATCGGCGCCGCCTTCGCCGGCAGCCTGCATGCGCTGGTGACGGGCAGCGGCGACGTGTATTTCGATTCGGTCACCATGTTTGTGTTCCTGCTGCTGGGCAGCCGCTACCTGGAACTGGGCGCACGCCGCAAGGCGGCCGGCGCGCTCGAGCGCCTGCAGCAGGGCCTGCCGCCATCGGCGCTGCGGCTGCGCGGCGCGCCTGGCCTGCGCAGGCGCGATGAAGACATCGAGCTGGTGAACGCCAGCAGCCTGCGCGTGGATGACCTGGTGCTGGTGCGCGCCGGCCAGGCGGCGCCGGCCGACGGCCTGATCGTCGAGGGAGACACCGAGGTCGACCTCGCGCTGCTCACCGGCGAAAGCCGCACCCAGCGCCGCGGCATCGGCGACCAGGTGCCGGGTGGGGCGGTGAACGTGGCCGGCGCCATCGTGCTGCGCGTGACCTCGACCGCCCACGACAGCCTTCTCTCCATGCTGGTGCGCCTGGTCGAGCGCGCGGGGCAGGGCAAGCCGGCGCTGGCGCTATGGGCCGACCGGGTCGCGGCCTGGTTCGTGCTCGGTCTGCTGTGCCTGACCGCGCTGACCTATGCCGCCTGGCTGCAGGTCGACCCGGGCCGCGCCTGGCAGGTAGCGATCGCGGTGCTGGTGGTGTCCTGCCCGTGCGCGCTGTCGCTGGCCACGCCGACCGCGCTGGCCGCCGCCACCGACCGCCTGCTGCGGCGCGGCGTACTGGCGGTGCAGCCCCACACGCTGGAAACCTTCGACCGCGCCACCCACGTGGTGTTCGACAAGACCGGCACCCTGACCCACGGAAGGCCCGTGCTGCGCCAGACCTTGTCGGTCGGCGCAATGCCGGGTGTCGACTGCCTGCGGATCGCCGCCGCGCTGGAGGCCGACAACCCGCATCCGCTGGCGCTGGCGATCCGCGAGGCGGCCGCCGCGTCCGCCAGTGATTCGGCGAAGGATTGCGCCGATGATTCCGCCGCTGCTTCGGGCACTGCCGCGCCGGACGGATCGGGGCGTGCCGTCCAGACCCGGTTCATCATCGGACAAGGTGTCGAAGGCTGGGTCGATGGCCGCTATTACCGCCTTGGCCGCGCGGCCTGGGTCGCCGGCGTGGCCGGCGGCGTGGCGCGCGCCGCGGTGCCGGTCGGGACCACCTCGGTCTGGCTCGGCAACAGCGAAGGCTGGCTGGCGCGCTTCGACCTGGCCGACGGCTTGCGGCCCGAGGCGGCCGACGTGGTGGACCGCATCCGCGCCAGCGGCAAGACCGTGATCCTGCTCAGCGGCGATGAGCAGCATGCGGCGCAGGCCGTGGCGGCCCGGCTCGGCATCACGACCGCCATCGGCGGCAAGCTGCCGCAAGAGAAGCTGGCCTGTGTGCGGCTCCTGCAGCAGGGCGGCGCGGTGGTGGCGATGGTCGGCGATGGCATCAACGACGCGGCGGTGCTGCGCGGGGCCGACGTCTCGTTCGCAATGGGCCGAGGGGCCGAGCTGGCGCAGTTGCACGCGGATGGGGTCCTGATGGGCGACAGCCTGGCGCCGCTGGCCGACACGCTCGACACCGCGCGCCGTACCCTGGCCGTGATCCGCCAGAACCTGGCCTGGGCGATGGTGTACAACGTGGCGACGATTCCGGCGGCGGCGGTCGGCCTGCTCAACCCATGGCTGGCGGGGATCGGCATGGCGCTGAGCTCCGCGGTGGTCGTGCTCAATGCGCTGCGCTTGCGAAGGGATTAGCGATGGAAGCCTTGTATTTGCTGGTGCCGCTCAGCGTGGTCGTGGTGGGGGTGGCCCTGTGGGTGTTCTTCGGGGCCGCCGACAGCGGGCAGTTCGATGACCTGGAAGGGCCGGCGTATCGCGTGCTGCAGGATGATGATCGGGGTGGGAATGGATGATGTAACCGGTAATGCGGCGATTTCCCGCATAGGCGTCGTCGGCGGATGGCGGAGCCGTCCACCCATGACGACGCAACGGTGAATCACAGCGCAACGGTGAATCACATGGTCGGACCGCGGCCGGTATGCGTTTCCTTTTCGATGCGGTCCTGGCACTCGATGCAGTTGCGCACCGTTGGGGTGGCCAGCAGGCGGGCGTCGGGGATCTCGCGCCCGCACGACTCGCAGACGCCGGCGCCGCCGGCGTCGAGCTTGCCGAGGGCGACGTCGATCTCGTGCAGGGTGTTCGCATCGTGCTCGGCCAGGTGGACTTCGTCGTGGCCGATCATCTCGGCGGTGTTGCGGTCGTCGCCCTGCGCCTCGTGCGCGAGGGGACCGATCGACGGCGCATCGTCCTCGTCGGCGGTAGTGCGCGAACGCACGGCGCCGAGCAGGTCTTCGCGCGCCTGGTTCAGGCGCTTGGCCATTTCTTCGTGAACGGATTGGGACAGCGGCGGCATAGCGATTCCTTATTGGTGAGTGAGGAAAAGCCCACCAAAGATGGCGGGCCGTCTATTTTGGACTTGATTCAGCTCAAAACGATGCCCGTGGAATCGTGGAAGAAAGCGTCGCAGCGTAGGCTGCACATACGTTCCCCATACTCTATCCATCAAGGAACATTTTGATTCACATCAAGGATTTTCAAGGTTCATGAACGCACACTCCTGACTGTCACTACATCGTGTCATTTCAGGAGAGCATCTTGGACAGCAGTCTAAACTATAACTATAAGATCGTGCGCCAGTTTGCCATCGCGACCGTGGTCTGGGGCGTGATCGGCATGGCGGCAGGGGTGTTCATCGCGGCCCAGCTGGCATGGCCAGCGCTGAACTTCGACATCCCCTGGCTCAGCTACGGACGCCTGCGTCCGCTGCACACCAACGCGGTCATCTTCGCCTTCGGCATCTGCGGCCTGTTCGCCACCTCGTACTACGTGGTCCAGCGCACCTGCCAGGTCCGGCTGTTCTCGGACAGGCTGGCCGCCTTCACCTTCTGGGGCTGGCAGGCGGTGCTGCTGTCGGCCGCGGTCTCGCTGCCGATGGGCTTCACGCGCGGCAAGGAGTACGCCGAACTCGAATGGCCGATCGCCATCCTGATCGCCATCGTCTGGGTCGCCTACGCCGTGGTGTTCTTCGGCACCATCGTCAAGCGCAAGGTCAAGCACATCTACGTCGCCAACTGGTTCTTCGGCGCCTTCATCCTCGCGGTCGCCATCCTGCACATCGTGAACGGCATGACATCGCCGGCCTCGCTGATGAAATCGTATTCGGTGTACTCGGGCGTGCAGGACGCCATGATCCAGTGGTGGTACGGCCATAACGCGGTCGGCTTCATCCTGACCGCCGGCTACCTGGGCATGGTCTATTACTTCATCCCGAAGCAGGCCGAGCGCCCCGTGTATTCGTACCGCCTGTCGATCGTGCACTTCTGGGCGCTGATCTTCACGTATATGTGGGCCGGCCCGCACCACCTGCACTACACCGCGCTGCCCGACTGGACCCAGTCGCTGGGCATGGTGTTCTCGATCATCCTGCTGGCGCCGTCGTGGGGCGGCATGATCAACGGGATCATGACCCTGTCGGGCGCCTGGCACAAGCTGCGCTCGGACCCGCTGCTCAAGTTCATGATCGTCTCGCTGTCGTTCTACGGCATGGCCACCTTCGAGGGCCCGATGATGTCGATCAAGACCATCAACGCGCTGTCGCACTACACCGACTGGACCGTCGCCCACGTCCACGCCGGCGCCCTGGGCTGGGTCGGCTTCATCACGATGGGTTCGATCTACTACATCATCCCGCGCGTCGCCGGCAAGAAGCAGATGTACAGCGTAGCGATGGTCGAGACCCATTTTTGGGTGGCGACCATCGGCGTCGTGCTCTACATCGCCTCGATGTGGATCGCCGGCGTGATGCAGGGCCTGATGTGGCGCGCGGTGAACGCCGACGGCACGCTGACCTATACCTTCGCAGAAAGCGTCAAGGCGACCTATCCCTACTACGTGATCCGCGTGACCGGCGGCGCCTTGTACCTGACCGGCATGGTGCTGATGGCCTGGAACACCTGGATGACGATGCGCGGCACGAAGAGCGTCGACGTCCCGATTCCGTTCGAGCCGAAGAATCCGCGCGGCGTGATTGACGCCGAGCACGTCGTCCCAGCCTAAAGAAATCAGGAGTGTGCAATGAAATTCACCCATGAGTGGATCGAGAAGAATGTCTGGCTGCTGATCGGCCTGGTCCTGCTGGTCATCTCCTTCGGCGGCCTGGTCGAGATCGTGCCGCTGTTCTTCCAGAAGTCGACCACCGAACCGGTCGCCGGCTTGAAACCGTATTCGCCGCTGCGCCTGGCCGGCCGCGACGTGTATATCCGCGAGGGCTGCTACGGCTGCCACTCGCAGATGATCCGTCCATTCCGCGCCGAGACCGAGCGCTACGGCCACTACTCGGTGGCCGGCGAGTCGGTCTACGAGCATCCCTTCCAGTGGGGCTCCAAGCGCACCGGCCCCGACCTCGCGCGAGTGGGCGGGCGCTACAGCGACGAATGGCACCGCACCCACCTCGACAATCCGCGCGACGTGGTGCCCGAGTCGAACATGCCGGCCTATCCGTGGCTGGCGAGCACCAGGCTGGTGCCGGGCGAGATCATGCCGAAGATGCGCGCGCTACAGCGCGTCGGCGTGCCTTATACGGACGACGAGATCGCACTCGCGCCCCAGGACCTGGTCGACAAGACCGAGCAGGACGCGTTGGTCGCCTACCTGCAGGGCCTGGGCACCCAGATCAAGACAAGGAACTAGGCGAGGAACGAATATGGCACTTCAACAAATTTTCGACGACGCCAGCAGCGTCATGACCGTGATCAGCTTCGCGACCTTCATGGGCATCGTGCTCTGGACCTACCTGCTGCACAAGGGCAGCGATTTCGACGCCGCGGCGCGGCTGCCGTTCATGGACGACGCCGGCAAGGGCGAGGAGTATTGACATGGCCGACTTCTTCAACGATTTCTGGCACTACTATGTCGCAGTGATCACGATCCTGTCGATCGCCGGCTGCGGCATCCTGCTGTGGTCGCAGTCCAAGTTCAAGGTCAGGCTCGATGCCGACGGCAAGCCGCAGCAGACCACCGGTCATGTGTGGGACGAAGACCTGACGGAGCTGAACACGCCGATGCCGCGCTGGTGGATCGTCATGTTCTGGCTGTCGATCCTGTTCGCTGTCGGCTATCTGGTGCTGTATCCGGGCCTGGGCGCCTGGCGCGGCACCCTGGGCTGGACCAAGGTCGGCGAGTACCAGGCCGAGCTGAAGCAGGCCAGGCTCGAGTATGGTCCGCTGTTCGAGCAGTACAGGAAGCTCGACGTAAAAGCGGTGGCGGCCGATCCGCAGGCCCATGCGATCGGCGAGCGGCTGTTCCTGACCTATTGCTCGCAGTGCCACGGTTCGGATGCGCGCGGCAGCAAGGGCTTTCCGAACCTGGCCGACGCCGACTGGCTGCACGGCGGCGAGCCGGATGCGATCAAGGCGACGATCATGAACGGGCGTACCGGCATGATGCCGCCGATGGGCGCGGCGCTGGGCTCGGACAAGGACGTCGAGAGCGTGGCCCACTACGTGCGCTCGCTGTCGGGCATGGCGGCCGATCCGATCAAGGTCGCCTTCGGCAAGCCGAAGTTCGCCACCTGCGTGGCTTGCCACGGCGCCGAAGGCCGCGGCAACATGATGCTGGGCGCGCCGAACCTGACCGACAAGACCTGGCTCTATGGCGGCAGCGCCGACACCGTGATGGAGACGATCCGCAAGGGCCGTACCAACACGATGCCGGCCTTCGGCGACTTCCTCGGCGAAGAAAAGGTTCACGTGCTCGCGGCCTATGTATGGAGCCTGTCGAATCCGACCGCGCCGGCGCCGGGCAATGCGATGAAAGTGACGGCGGCAAGATGACCGACCCCGCAGGAGCGCCGCGCGAGGCGGTCGTTCGCATGTACGCCGCGCGGGAGGATATCTTCCCGCGCGAGATCAAGGGCCGCTATGCGACGCTGCGCTGGGCCTGCGTCTGGCTGACGCAAATCCTGTTCTACGGCCTGCCATGGCTGAACATGAACGGCCGCCAGGCCGTCCTGTTCGACCTGGCCAGCCGCAAGTTCTACCTGTTCGGCATCGTGTTCTGGCCGCAGGACTTCATCTACCTGGCGGCGCTCCTGATCGTGTGCGCCTATGCCCTGTTCCTGGTGACGGCGGTGACGGGCCGCGTGTGGTGCGGCTTCGCCTGCCCGCAGACGGTCTATACCGAGATCTTCCTCTGGATCGAACGCAAGATCGAAGGTTCGCGCAGCAGCCAGATGCGGCTTGCGCGCCAGCCCTGGAACGGGGAGAAGATCACCAAACGCGGCGCCAAGCACCTGTCCTGGGGCGTGGTGGCGCTGTTCACCGGCTTCAGTTTCGTCGGCTACTTCACCCCGATCCGCTCGCTGGGTGGCGAGATCGCCGGCTTCGGGCTGGGGCCGTGGGAGACGTTCTGGATCCTGTTCTATTCGTTCGCCACTTATGGCAACGCCGGCTGGCTGCGCGAACAGGTCTGCAAGTATATGTGCCCATACGCGCGATTCCAGAGCGCGATGTTCGACCAGGACACCTTGGTCGTCACCTACGATGCCGCGCGCGGCGAACCGCGAAACGGACGCCGGAAGGGTGAGGCAAAAACGGGTCTCGACAAGAGCGGCGACTGCATCGATTGCAGCCTGTGCGTACAGGTATGCCCGACCGGGATCGACATCCGCAATGGCTTGCAATACGAGTGCATCGGCTGCGCGGCCTGCATCGACGCCTGCAATATCGTGATGGACAAGGTCGAACGGCCGCGTGGCCTGATCCGTTACGCGACCGAGAACGGACTCGCGCAAAAACTCGGCGCGCTCGACATCCGGCGCCGCATGCTGCGTCCGCGGGTGCTGGTCTACGGCGCGGTGCTCGCACTGCTGGTGGCCGCGATGGGCACCTCGCTGGCACTGCGCAATCCGCTCAAGCTCGACGTGATCCGCGATCGCGGGTCGATGGGGCGCGAGGTCGACGATGGCCGCATCGAGAACGTGTACCGGCTGCAGGTGATGAACACGAGCGAGGCGCCGCAGACGCTGCAGGTGAGCGTGAGCGGCATCCCTTCGGCCACGGTGGTCGACGACGCCACGATCGCGATCGACGGCGCCACCACGCGCGCGGTGCCGGTACGGGTGCGCATCGATCCGGGCGCGGGCAAGCCGGGCTCGAACAGGATCGAATTCACGGTGCGATCGAGCATGGACCGGGACCTGAGCGTGAGCGAAGGCGCGGCCTTCATTGTGCCGAAATGAGCATGCCGCTGCGAGAGTGCGGAAATGAACAAGGAGAAGAACATGCAAGCGACCAATCCCAACTTCCCGCCAGGCGGGCAGGCGCCGTGGTACAAGCACCGTTGGCCGTGGTTCCTGATGATCGGCCCGGTGACGGTGATGATCGCCACCGGCGTCTCGGCCTGGCTGGGCGCGCAGCAGCCCGATGCGATGGTGGTGGCCGACTACTACAAGCAGGGCAAGGCGATCAACCAGGACTTGCGGCGCGACCGCGCCGCCACCGAGCTGGCGCTGACGTTCGAAGCTGGCCACGATGCGCAGGCGGGGCGCCTGAACGGCCGCCTGGCCAGCGCCGGCAAGCCGGTCGTGGCGCCTTTCCACATTCGCCTCGCGCATCCGACCCTGCCCGAGCGCGACCTGGTGCTGGAAGCGCTGCCCGACGCCAACGGGCGCTTCTCGGCCAGATTGCCGAAGCTCGAGGCCACCCACTGGCAGGTGGTGGTGGAGGGCGCCGCGCGCGACTGGCGCCTGGCGCGCAGCTGGAGTCCGGCCAGGCAGGCGCTGCTGGTGATCGAAGCCGACGTCCGCTAGCTGTGTCGCCACCATCAGCGAACGAGGATGATGGTGGCGACGGCGCTCGCCACGACGATCGCCGCGAACACACCGATGGCGCCGAACACGGACCGGGCCCAGGGCCGGCGTACGTAGGCGTCGCCGACGACTGCCGCCAGATAGCGTTCCGGCGCGCGTCCGCCCCAGACGTGCCAGGCGACCAGCATGCAGATCGCGCTCGCCCAAGGCCGCGCCAGGTCGCCGGCCAGCACCCGGCTGGCGATGGGCAGGAAGCAGCTCACGACGAGCAATCCCGTGACCATGCAGAGCCATGTCCGCGCCTGGGCGGCCAGGTCTTCCTGGCCGAGTGCCTGCCGGTTGCGCATGTGGATGTAGGCGCTGAAGGCGGGCGAGAGCAGGATGCCCCACAGGGTGGCCGCACGCGGGTTCCACAACTGCGGTCGCCCGGCGTCGGCGGCGAACGCGCGGGGGGCGATGATTCTGCCGGCAGCGAGCGGTCCATGATGGTCGCTCGGTAGTTTTTATGCGGAAATAATGCGTGGATCCCGCGCCAGCGCGTTTGATCCGCGCCAGTTGGCCAGCCGATCCGTGTCATGCGGTATCCGCGTTTGCGGATGACTGCCCGAATCGCGCGATGACGCGCACGTACACCAGCTCCGCGACCAGCTCCACCAGTGTCTGCGTCACGATGATGGCCGGCAGCAGCGGCACTGCGCCCGGCACGGCCAGGGCCAGCGGCAGCACCACCAGCGAGTTGCGGGTCGCGCCGCTGAAGGCGACCGCGCGGCCGGCGGGCGCCTCGAGCTTGAACAGCCGCGCCACCAGCCAGCCGGCCAGCGGGGCCAGCAGCGCGAACGCGATGTAGACCGGCACCACGCCGAGCGCCGCTTCCTGCGCCCGGCCGAGCTGCGGCAGCACCGAGGCCACCACGATGAACAGCACCAGCGCAGTCGCCGGCACCGGCAGCAGGCCGAGCACCGCCGATGCACGCGCGCCGGCCTGGCTGCGGCCGGCCCAGACCTGCACCGCGCCGGCCAGCAGCAGCGGCACGGCGATCAGCCACACGAAAGCATCGATGAAGGGGCCCGGCTGCACCAGCCCGGCCGCGCCGTCGCCGAGCAGGATGCGCAGGTAGACCGGCAGCATCAGCATCTGCGCCGCCAGCAGCGCCGGCGTCGCGGCCAGCAACAGGCGCGCATCGGCGCGGCCCAGGTGCGAGAAGGTGACCACGTAGTCGATGCAGGGCGCCAGCAGCACCAGCAATATGCCCAGCCGGACCAGCGGCTCGTCCGGCGCAAAGGGCAGCAGGCCGGTGACGAGCAGGGGCATCACGGCGAAGTTGGTCACCAGGAGCGCGGCCAGGAAGCGGGTATGCGTGAACGCCCGTCCCAGTTCGGCCAGGGGCACCTGCAAGAAAGTTACGAACAGCATCAGGGCCAGCGCCGGGTTGACCGCCGCTTCCAGCGCGGCGGTTCCCGGCAGCGCGAGGGCCGCCGACGCGGCCAGCGCCACGGCGCCGAAATAGATGCCGACCTGCCCGTGTTCGAGGTGGTCCCTGAGGTTCTGCATGCGGAGTCGTCGCTTTTCGTTCGTGATGGATGGCGGGCATGCCACGCCGGCATTATACGAAAGCGTGGACTTGCCCCATGGCGGCGCTGAGGTAAGATGCCGTCCAGTGTGATTCATCGGGAGGGGAAGTGCGGTACCGGAACTTGCTGTTGTATTGGCTGGCGCTCGGGGTTGCCGGGATGCTGGCCTTTCGCGTGCCTTTCGTGGGCTTCGCGCTCGGCATCGGCGCGCTGCTGTATTTTGTGTATGCGATTCCCTACTGGTTGCTGTTCATGGTGTTCTTCCACCAGCGCGCGCACAGCCGCCTGGTGTTCGGCGTGGCGCGCCGCACGTTCGCGATCCGGCTCGGCGCAGCAGCTGCCGTGATGTGCTTCGGCAGCCTGCTGCTGGGGTGGAAGGTGCTGGCCTGCCTCGGCGCGGCCGTGCTGTACTACTGTGGAGAGGTCGAGCTCAAGGACCGGATGATTGCCGCCGCGCGCCGTCAGTGACGGCGCAAGGGCGATGACCTGGTCGCCCATGCTGCCGCGCGCAGCAGCATATCCCTTGCCGATTCACCCGGCCTCGCCCGAATCAGGGGCGCGATTTTTCATCTAAACGCCGTGGCGGATGACCGGCGCAGCGCCGATGCCTTGGCGCGGCGTCCGATGCACACTTCTGCGTGCGCAGTCAGCACTGGAGAACGACGCCGTCGTCCCTTGCACTCGCACGCTTGCAAGGTCTGGCCGTGCCAGGCCTTCGCTCGCCGGCGCCCGGATCGACGAGTGGCCATCCGCGTCGAGGGTGCCACGCACCGCGTTCACCTGCTCGAACAGCGACTGGCGATCGATGTGCGCTCCCGCATGGTCGAGCAGCGCCAGCAGGCGTGCCCGGGCGCTCGCGTACTCGTCCTGGCCGCGGGTACACGCCTTCAGCGTCGACCAGCTCGATGGTGCGCTGCACGACGGCGCGCGCCGTCTGCGCCGAGGGTGGTTTGCGACCGGGTGCAGGGCGCCGTACTTACGCCGCCCGACAACATCGGCGTTGTCGATCCGTTTACTTCCATGTTAGATTCCTCGGCGGCAATTGCGATCCATAAGATGCGCCCGCCAGAGACCATCAACCACGAGGAAGACACCCAAGATGCCATCGACCCGCCAGCGCAGCCTGCGCGCCACCATCGCCGCCCTGTTCATTCCCGCCATGCTCGCCGGCGTGTCGCTGCCTGCCGCCGCGTTCGCGACACCCGCGCCGGCCGCTGCAAGCCAGGCCGCCCCCGCCGCTCCCTACAAGGCCTTCGACGCCTGGAGCGACAAGTTTGCCGAAGACTGGGTGCGCCTGAGCCCACAGCTGGCCACGTCGACCCAGTACTTCAGCGGCGCCGAACAGGCAAAGCTGGACCGCGAACTGACCCCGCTGACCGCGGCGCACCGCAGGAAGTCGGTCGAGATGGCGCGCGAAGGCATCAAGCGCCTCGACGGCTTCAAGTCGCAACCGTTGAACCAGACCCAGAAGATCTCGGCCGCCGTGATGCGCTGGTCGCTGCAGAACGTGATCGCCAACGAGCCGTTCGAGGACCACGCCTTCGTGTTCTCGCAGTTCAGCGGTCCGCAAATCGGGCTGGTCAACTTCATGACCAATACCCATCCGCTGCGCAATGCCGCCGACGTCGACAGCTACCTTGCCCGCCTGGACCAGGTGGCGAGCCGCCTGGATGAAGCGCTGGTGCGCGCCAAGGGCGCCGCAGCCAAGCAGCTGATCCCGCCGCGCTTCATCCTCGAGCGCGCACAGTTCCAGGTCGACCACTTCCTGAAACCCGCTGCGGGCGAGAACGTGCTGGTGACCACGCTGGCCCAGCGCAGCGCCGACATGAAGGACCTGTCGCCCGAGGCGCGCAACGCCGCCATCGCGCGCGCGACCGGCATCGTCGAGCAGAAGATCCGTCCTTCCTACACCCGCGTGCAGGCCTTCATGGCCGAGATCCATCCGAAGACCGGCGACGTGGCCGGCATCTCGCGCCTGCCGAACGGCGCCGCCGCCTACAAACGCGCGATCGAGAACTTCACCAGCACCCAGCTGACGGCGGATGAAATCCACGCCATCGGCCTGCGCGAAGTGGCGCGCATCGAGGCCGAGATGGACAAGCACCTGCGCTCGCTCGGCCTGGCCGAAGGCGGCATCGAGGAGCGCATGCAGCAGCTCGACGCGCGCTTCCAGCCGAAAGGCGAGGGCGATCCGCGTCCCGCCATCATCGCCAGCTACAACGAGATGGTGCGCGACGCCGAGCGCAGGAGCGCCTCGCTGTTCAACCTCAAGCCGCGCGCGCCGGTCGACGTGCGCCGCGTCCCGCCGCTGACCGAGCCGTCGGCCGCCGCCCACTACACCTTGCCGGCGCCGGACGGCAGCCGTCCGGGCATCTTCTGGGTGCCGCTGCGCGGGCCGACCTTCAGCATGGTGCGCATGCGCAGCCTGGCCTACCACGAGGCGGTGCCGGGCCACCACTTCCAGCTCGCGATCCAGCAAGAGATGACCGACCTGCCGAAATTCCGCAGCCAGCGCATCTTCAGCGGCGGCAGCGCGCACTCGGAAGGCTGGGCCCTGTACACCGAACGCCTGGCGGTGGAGCAGGGCTGGTACGAAGGCGACGTGCCGGGCCTCCTGGGCGCCCTGGGCTCGGAACTGTTCCGCGCCCGCCGCCTGGTGGTCGACACCGGCCTGCACACCAAGGGCTGGACCCGCCAGCAGGCGATCGACTACGGCATCGGGGCGCAGGAGACCGAACGCTACGTCGTGTGGCCGGGCCAGGCCAATGCCTACATGATCGGCATGCTGCGCATCCTCGAGCTGCGCGAAAAGGCGCAGAAGGAACTGGGCGACAGGTATTCGCTGCCGGCTTTCCACGACATGGTGCTGGGCGCCGGCTCGGTGCCGCTCGATGTGCTGGGTGAACTGGTCGATAACTGGATCGCGCAGCAAAAGAAAGCATGATGTCCCATAGCGCGCGCTAGCTTATTGCGTACTGGACGCTCGAAAACGCCCCCGCCGAAAGCGGGGGCGTTTTCTTTTGGCGATGTACACGTTAAATATGGATGAGCGTTGAACTGTTGAGCTGCCCGGCGGTCCAACCCCTATCGTCGTCCATAGGAGTGAATCGTGAAGGCGCCCCGGTTCGCAAAGCTGGTT
>NZ_JCASIL010000010.1:0-204550 GCF_059685725.1 Telluria sp. RT2P19 | reverse complement strand
CGCCGTCATCTTCGAGTCCGTCAAGCCATCTTTCGAACTCGTCATACGTGGCGGCAGAAAACAGCTTTCCTTTCGCACGGTTCACTTCTTGGGATGCTATGTCCCGTCGACAGAGTCTGGTGCGGCTGCTCAAGAACGCGCACCTCAAATATGGGCAGGCCGCGATCGAGGACATCGACGCCCGCGCAGGTCGCGGAATCGACCGCCGCGAGGTGATGAGCCTGGCCTTGGGCGACTGGGTCAGCGCCGGCCACAGCGTCCTGGTCACCGGCCCGACTGGCGCCGGCAAGTCGTGGCTGGCCTGCGCATTGGCGCAGTACGCCTGCCGGCGCGGGTACTCGGCGATCTATCAGCGTGTACCCCGCTTGCAGGAAGAACTGCGCATCCGGCACGGCAGTGGCACCTTCGGCAAATGGCTTCTCCAACTGGCCAGAACTGACGTGCTGGTCCTGGACGACTGGGGCATGGGCGCCATCGACGGCATGACGCGCTCGGATCTGCTGGAGATCATCGACGACCGCGCAGGCAACAAGGCCACCATCATCACCAGCCAACTGCCGGTCGAGCACTGGCATGCCTGGATCGGCGACGCCACCATCGCCGACGCCATTCTGGACCGCGTCATGCAGCGCAACCACCGCTTCACGCTGACCGGCGATTCGCTACGCGCGCAACGGCCAAAAACCGCCAAAAAGGAGAAAACCATCGACCCATCGTGACCACAGGGATTAGAATTTGACCGCGTAACGCCATCTCATGCGCAGCGGTCACGTTCCCCGGAATGATCGGTCACGTTCACCGGAATACGCAGGAAGGCCTTAGCGAAAGCACTATCCAAAAGGAAATTGCGCTCCTCAAGCATTTGTTCAATCTCGCAGCGAAGGAATGGAACTGGAGCGGGTTTAAGAACCCATGTCTCGGCATAAAGCTTGGAAAATCGAATACGCGTTTTGTCATCATCAAACCGCAAGAGCGGGAAGCACTGTCGCGAGCACTTTCTGAGTGCGACAATCCCTACTTCTGGCCGATGGTTGAAATCTCGCGCGAGACGACCATGCGCCGCAAGAGTTTGCTTAGCATGCTCTGGAAAAACATCGACCTGGATAGACGAGTTGCCTTTGTTGAATCGAAAACTGGAGATGTCTGTATTCCCCTTTCTAAGTGTGCTGTCCAGGTTCTTAGCGCAATGCCCCGCAGTCCCACTGGATTTGTGTTTCCAATGAGTCCCAATGCCGTCGACATGGCTTGGGATGGTGTTCGGGTGAAAGCAGGAGTGCCGACGTTGCAGTTTAGGGACCTGCGGCACATCGGTGCAACTGATTATGCCTTAGCGGGCCTCGGCACCCATCAGCTCATGAAAGTGCTGGGACATAGGACGACGAAAATGGCAGAAGTCTACGTTAATCTCGTCAACCAAGACGTCCTCAATGCGATGGACCGCGTCGCGCTGGGCTGCCCGGTTATGCAATTGCCGCCTCCCGCCAGCGACCAAGCTTCGGTTACAGCTAACCGCAAACGTGCGAGTCGTACTGTGGAGGCAGTGAAAACACGTCTTCTCAGCAGCGATACGCCGACCACAGTGGCGCCGTTGACGCTATAGGTTCTTACCGAGCACTGAGCCCCGCTAGCTATCGGAAAACCGGTAGGTGGCGGGCCGACGCAAATACATCAGTGTGAAAATTGATGTGTTGACGGAAGGGGCAGCCATATCAGATGGTCGCCCCTTCCACGTTACTGCCCAGCCCTGCTCGTACCCCACTCCACAGCGGTTCTCTCATCGTTGTAGCTTTACCTCCTTCTTACGTTCTGGTCGCGATACTTGGCTACGCACTGCGTGGATAAGGCGGTCTGCACGTTTCTGTCTCGTGATATCCACTGGACTACTAGTCGCTGGAGGGGGTAACTGGACTACTGGTGAACGGTGCTGCGTCCGGTCCATAACGTCAAGCACGTCCTGATTGACGAGATTGACGTAGACATCAGCCATAAACGTTGATTTATGACCTAGGACCCTCCTCAGTTGATGGCTATTGAAGCCACGGCGCGCGAAATCAGTTGCAGCAACGTGTCGTAGGTCTCTGAACTGCAATTTCGGCACGCCGGCCTTCACGCGCAGGCCTTCCCATGCCATGTCCACAGCATTAGCACTGAGTGGAAAAACGTAACCGGAGTCATCCCGCGGCATTTGCCTAAACACTGTGACTGCGCGAACGGTGAGCGGAATCGCAACCCGGCCGCCTTTCGAAGGGACCGTTACGATGCGACCGTCGAGGTCAACTTGGTCCCACCGCATTGCCAGCAGACTTGCTCTACGCAGTGTTGTCTGCAAGCTGATTTCGACGAGCGGCCAAAAATATGGGTTGTCACATCCTGCGAGCGCCTTCCAAAGCGCCTTCCTCTACTCCGTGGAAATAAACACGAACCGCATCTCAGATTTGCCGAGTTTGATGCCTTTGCAAGGGTTGTCAAACCCTTTCCAATTCCACTCACTGGCTGCCATATTGAACAAATGCTTGAGGAGCGCGACCTCCTTTTGAACTGTGCTGTCGCTCAGCCCGTCTTGTTTCATATCGCTGACCAAACGTCGAATGTCCGCAGTGGAAATGACGCTGCAGCGCTTGCTGGCCAGCTCACCGATGCGAGCATAAGTTTGCTCCCGAGCTATCCGCCGTGTCTCGTTGTGACGTTGGAAGGCGCTGGGCAGCTCGCGCAAAGGCCGTTCTATCAATGTAGAGCCCCCAGTCGCATTCGCAACGGACTTCAGCGGAGCACGTCCGGCCGCCTCTAGGTAGTGGTTGATGCGATTGAGTTCGCTGACAACGCCGCCCTTGTTGACCGTGTAGAGACCAGCGTAGTGAAACAGGGCGTCGGCAAGTGTCGCGACGGTGGGTCCGCCCAGTTCGGGGGCGCAAAGCGAATCCGCATTGGCCAACTGTTCGGCAATCCATTGAACCGCATCATCGTACTTTTCAAAGTCCTTCGTCGGCCGCGTACGATTTGATAGCGTGACGGTAGCGCGCCACTTGTCGCGATACTTGAATGGTTTGGGCCCCTTAGCCATGGCGGCCTCCCAACGCTGCGCACGTCGACGCATCCGTGGTATGGTTCAGCGATACATGATTCATGTCGTTCCCTTATTTGTTAAGGGACGACGAAGTCGAGAGACCCGGACGTGCACTACGGCGCGGTAGGCTCTCTCAACCCTAGCGCGAGGCATCTGCGCGCACGTGACCGCAAGAGACCGCAAGAGACCGCAAGAGACCGCAGGAAAGCGTGTCTTGCGGGAAAAACGTGCGCTACCATTTGCGCTATCAAAACCACCAATTAGACCGTAAACGACAAAGACCTTCCGAAGAAGGCCTTTGTTTTCAACGTTTTATTCTGGCTCCCCGACCTGGACTCGAACCAGGGACCTGCGGATTAACAGTCCGTCGCTCTACCAACTGAGCTATCAGGGAATTGAGGCAATATTATAGCCGGGCGTTTGCAGTTTGACCAGTGCCTTTGCAAATCGGGATTCTTGCCGGCTGGTGCGCAGCCTGTTTTGCTATAGTCGCAGCTTCCAGACCGTCCGCGCCAACCATTTTCCTACTGACAGACCATGACCATTTCCCGCACCCTCGGCACCCCGCTCTCCCCTTCGGCCACCAAAGTCATGCTGCTCGGTTCCGGCGAACTCGGCAAGGAAGTGATCATCGCCCTGCAGCGCCTGGGCGTCGAGGTGGTCGCCGTCGACCGCTATCCGGACGCGCCCGGCCACCAGGTGGCGCACCGCGCGCACGTGATCGACATGACCGACGGCGCCGCACTGGCGGCGCTGATCGACCAGGAGCGTCCCGACCTGGTGGTGCCCGAGATCGAGGCGATCGCCACCGACAAGCTGGCCGAACTGGAGGCCGCCGGCCGCATCACCTGCATCCCGACCGCGCGGGCCGCCCGGCTGACCATGAACCGCGAAGGCATCCGCCGCCTGGCAGCCGAGGAATTGGGCCTGGCGACGTCACCTTATCGCTTCGCCAGCAGCCTGGCCGAGCTGCAGCACGCCTGCGCCGCGGTCGGCTTCCCGTGCGTGGTCAAGCCCGTGATGTCGTCGTCGGGCAAGGGCCAGTCGAAGCTCGACGCGGCGGCCGACGTGCAGGCCGCCTGGGATTACGCCGCCAGCGGCGGGCGGGTCGATGCCGGCCGCGTGATCGCCGAAGGCTTCATCGATTTCGACTACGAGATCACCCTGCTGACGGTGCGCTCGCTCGGCGCCGATGGCCAGGTCGAAACGAGCTTCTGCGAGCCGATCGGCCACAAGCAGGTGCAGGGTGACTACGTCGAGTCGTGGCAGCCGCAGCCGATGCAGCCACTGGCACTGGAACGCTCGCGCGACATCGCGGCCAAGGTCACGGCCAACCTGGGTGGCCTGGGCGTGTTCGGCGTCGAGCTGTTCGTCAAGGGCGATATGGTGTGGTTCTCGGAAGTGAGCCCGCGTCCGCACGATACAGGGATGGTGACGATGGCGAGCCAGGTGCAGAGCGAGTTCGAACTGCACGCGAAGGCCATCCTCGGCCTGCCGGTAAACACCGCGCTGCGCGCGCCGGGCGCCTCCGCCGTGATCTATGGCCAGCTGGACGAAACCGGCATCGCCTTCGAGGGCGTGGCCGAGGCACTGCGCGTGCCTGGCGTCGATCTGCGCCTGTTCGGCAAGCCGGAATCGTTCGCGCGCCGGCGCATGGGCGTGGCGCTGGCCACGGGCGACGATATCGGGACCGCGCGCGCGTGCGCGCTGGAAGCGGCGGCCGCGGTGAAACCCGTTTCGGGCAAGCGCTGAGCCAACCTCGCATCGAGCGGGAGAACCTCCATCATGCGAGCACCAGTCGCCCTGATCGTCATCGACATGCAGAACGGCATGCGCAGCGACAGCCTCCCGCCGCGCAACAATCCCGGCGCTGAAGACAATATCGCCCGCCTGCAGGACGCCTGGCGTGGCACGCACCTGCCCCTGGTCTACGTCAGGCATATCAGCCGCTCGCGGGCGTCCCCGTTCGCGCCCGGCCAGCGCGGCGTCGAATTCCAGGAACGGTTCCTGCCGCTGCCGCACGAGCACGTCGTCGAGAAAAACGTGCCTGACGCCTTCATCAACACGGGGCTGGAGCGCTGGCTGCACGCGCGCGGCATTCATAGCGTCGTGATCGCCGGCGTCAGCACCAACAACTCGGTCGAGGCGAGCGCCCGCAGCGCCGGCAACCTCGGCTTCGACGCCGTGGTAGTGTCCGACGCCTGCTTCGCCTTCGACAAGCAGGATTTCGGCGGCACGTGGCGCAGCGCCGAAGAGGTGCACCGGATGTCGCTCGCGAATCTGGATGGCGAATATGCCAGCGTGCGCGGCACGGACGACGTGCTGCGCGCCCTGCCCCGCGCCTGAGTCGCACAAGGCAAAAAGGGCCGCATTCGCATGCGGCCCTTTTCTTGTTCTGGCTCCCCGACCTGGACTCGAACCAGGGACCTGCGGATTAACAGTCCGTCGCTCTACCAACTGAGCTATCAGGGAAAGGAGGCCGCATTATACCTGCTGTTTTCGATTTCGCAAGTGTCCGCGCGCCGAAATACCGGGAAACTAGATTTTCGTCCGTGCAACCAGGCGCCTCAGGGCATCCAGCACCAGCTCCGGCTCGGTCAGTTGCGGGAAGTGTGCGCTACGCGTCGCCTCGATCCGCTCGCCCAGCGGCGACAAGGCCGCCAGCCCCAGTTGGGACCGCGCGCGCGCGCGCGCCAGCGCCGCGGGCACCATCCAGCGCGGCAGGCGCCTGGTGCCCGACAAGACCGTCACCGGCACCGGTGGAAACGCCGGCGCATCCTGGATGTCCTTGACGGTTTCGAGCTCGTTCCGGATTTCGTCGAACTGGTCGCGCGGCGACATCCGGTCGAGCAGCCTGACGAAGCCGCGCTGCAGTGGCGACTGGAATTGCTTGAGCGTGGTGACATCGTCCGGCGCGGTGGCCTCCAGGAACAGCACGCCGGCCACCTCGTCCGCGAACGCGCGCGCGAACAGGTTGGCGTGCAGGCCGCCGAAGGAATGCCCGACCAGCACGAATGGCGGCTCGACGCCGGCCGTCTGCAGCAGCAGGCGCAGTTGCGCCACGACGGTCTCGCCATACTGCGCCTCGCGCGGCTTGGGACTGCCGCCGACGCCAGGCCGGTCGTAGGCGAACACGGTGCCCAGTCGCTCGATCTCGGGGTACAGCTTGTACCAGCCATCCAGTGGGCCGCCCGCGCCGTTGATCAGCACGATGGACGGCGCGCCCTGCCCCGACTTCATCAAGCGAAACATCTGCCCTTCGACCAGGGTCGCATGGCTTTTCGGAAGTTGCTTCACGCGGGAATCTCCTATGTGCCCCGACAGCGTCAACAGTGCACGCAAAACGAAAAAAGCCGCATCCTGAGATGCGGCCTTTTCTAATTCTGGCTCCCCGACCTGGACTCGAACCAGGGACCTGCGGATTAACAGTCCGTCGCTCTACCAACTGAGCTATCAGGGAATTGATGCTTGCATTATATGGCTGGTGAAACGTTTCTGTCAAATTTGCACAGTGTGCATTTGCCAATCACTTCCCACCAAACTGCCATTCATGCTGCTCTCCGCCCACACCGTGATGCTTGCAGAGAGCCGGGATTTTAGAGAACTTTGGCAACCGCGTCAACGACGCGATCGATATTGGTCGAGTTCAGCGCGGCCACGCAGATGCGGCCGGTGTCCACGGCGTAGATCGACTCGTCGCGCAGCTTGGCCACTTGTTCCTTGGTCAGGCCCGAGTACGAGAACATGCCGACCTGCTCGCGCACGAAGTCGAAGTCGTGGCCCGGCGCCCTGGCCTTCAGCTTCTCGACCATCGCGCCGCGCATTTCGCGGATGCGCACGCGCATGCCGGCCAGCTCTTCTTCCCACAGCTTGCGCAGCTCAGGGGTCGACAGCACGGTCGCGACGACCTTGCCGCCATGGGTCGGCGGGTTCGAGTAGTTGGTGCGCACCACGCGCTTCAGTTGCGACAGCACGCGGGCGGCTTCTTCGCCGCTGGTGGCGACGATCGACAGCGCGCCGACGCGCTCGCCGTACAGCGAGAACGACTTCGAGAACGAGTTCGACACCAGCAGCGGCATGCCGGTGGCGGCGAAGCGGCGCACGACAGCGCCGTCTTCGTCGATGCCGTTGGCGAAGCCCTGATAGGCCATGTCCAGGAACGGGACCAGGCCGCCGGCCTGCACGGCGGAGATCACTTCGTCCCACTGCGCTTGCGACAGGTCGGCGCCGGTCGGATTATGGCAGCAGGCGTGCAGCACGACGATCGAACCTGCCGGCATGGCCTTCAGGGCGGCCAGCATGCCGTCGAAATTCACGCCACGGGTAGCCGGGTCGTAATACGCGTAGTTGTGGACGGTGAAGCCGGCGCTTTCGAACAGCGCGCGGTGGTTTTCCCAGCTCGGGTCGCTGATGTAGACATCGGCATGCGGCAGGAAACGCTTGAGGAAGTCGGCGCCGATCTTGAGCGCGCCGGTGCCGCCCAGGGCTTGCACGGTGATCGCACGCTTCTCTTGAATTACGGCGCTGTCGGCACCAAATACCAGCTCTTGCACGGCCTTGTCGTACGCCGCCAGGCCGTCGATCGGCAGGTAGGTGCGCGGCGCAGGCTGCTCCATCAGTTTGGCTTCCGCTTTTTGCACGCACTCGAGCAGCGGCACCTTGCCGTTGTTGTCATAGTAGACGCCCACGCCGAGGTTGATCTTCGCGGGGTTGGTATCGGCATTGAAGGCTTCGGTGATGCCCAGGATCGGGTCGCGCGGGGCCATTTCAATGGCGCCAAAGAGGCTGGCAGAGGCAGTGGAAGTCATCGTGATAAACTAAGTTTGTCGGCTGGATTCGCAGCGGTTGTATAGACAGCGACCCTTGAGCTACAAGGCCGCAGGCGGATCCCCATTCTAGCAAAGGTCCGTAAGTATGGCTGATTTATCCATCGCAACTTCCTCCGAGTCTACCACCGAGCCGACCGTTCTCACCTTCCCGGATTCCCCCTTCAAGCTGCACCAGCCCTTTCCGCCGGCGGGCGACCAGCCGACCGCGATCGAGGGCCTGATCGAAGGCATCAACGACGGGTTGTCATACCAGACGCTGCTCGGCGTGACGGGCTCGGGCAAGACTTATACGATGGCGAATGTGATCGCACGCGCCGGCCGCCCTGCGATCGTGTTCGCTCCGAACAAGACGCTGGCGGCACAGCTGTATTCGGAGTTCCGCGAATTCTTCCCGCACAACGCGGTCGAGTATTTCGTTTCCTACTACGATTACTACCAGCCCGAAGCCTATGTGCCGCAGCGCGACCTGTTCATCGAAAAGGACTCGTCGATCAACGAGCACATCGAGCAGATGCGCCTGTCGTGCACCAAGTCGCTGATGGAGCGGCGCGACGTGGTCATCGTGGCCACCGTGTCGGCGATCTACGGTATCGGCAATCCGAACGAATACCACAAGATGATCCTGACCCTGCGCCACAAGGACAAGGTGGCGCAGCGCGACATCATCGCGCGCCTGATCCAGATGCAGTACACCCGCAACGAGATGGATTTCTCGCGCGGTTCGTTCCGCGTGCGCGGCGACACCATCGATATCTTCCCGGCCGAGCACGCCGAGCTGGCGATCCGCATCGAGATGTTCGACGACGAAATCGAATCGCTCCAGCTGTTCGATCCGCTGACGGGCCGCGTGCGCCAGAAGATCCCGCGCTTCACCGTGTATCCGGGCTCGCACTACGTCACGCCGCGCTCGACCGTCCTGCGCGCCGTCGAATCGATCAAGGCCGAGCTGCGCGACCGTCTCGAGGAATTCCGCCAGCAGAATAAACTGATCGAAGAGCAGCGGCTCGAACAGCGCACGCGCTTCGACCTCGAGATGCTGGCCGAGATCGGTTTTACGAAGGGCATCGAGAACTATTCGCGCCACCTGTCCGGCGCGATGCCGGGCGAGCCGCCGCCGACCCTGATCGACTACCTGCCGAAAGACGCGCTGATGTTCATGGACGAGTCGCACGTGATGATCGGCCAGCTCAACGCGATGTACAACGGCGACCGTTCGCGCAAGACCAACCTGGTCGACTACGGCTTCCGCCTGCCGTCGGCGCTGGACAACCGCCCCCTGAAATTCCAGGAATTCGAGGGCAAGGCGCGCCAGACGATCTTCGTGTCCGCCACGCCGGCCGATTACGAGCAGGGCAAGGCCGACAACGTGGTCGAGCAGGTGGTGCGCCCCACCGGCCTGGTCGACCCGCAGATCATCGTGCGCCCCGCCCTGTCGCAGGTCGACGACCTGATGAGCGAGATCAATGACCGCATCGCCAAGGACGAGCGCGTGCTGGTGACCACGCTGACCAAGCGCATGGCCGAGCAGCTCACCGAATACCTGGGCGACCACGGCATCAAGGTGCGCTACCTGCACAGCGATATCGATACGGTCGAGCGCGTGGAAATCCTGCGCGACCTGCGCCTGGGCACCTTCGATGTGCTGGTCGGGATCAACCTGCTGCGCGAGGGCCTCGATTTGCCCGAGGTGTCGCTGGTGGCGGTGCTGGACGCGGACAAGGAGGGCTTCCTGCGCTCCGAACGTTCGCTGATCCAGACCATCGGCCGCGCGGCGCGTAACCTGAACGGCGTGGCGATCCTGTATGGCGACCAGATCACCGATTCGATGCGGCGCGCGATCGACGAGACCGAGCGCCGCCGCGCCAAGCAGATCGCCTTCAACGAGGCCAACGGCATCACGCCGAAGGGTGTGCAGAAGAAGATCAAGGAAATGATCGACGGCGTGTACAGCAGCGCCGCGCAAAAGGCCATGGTCGAGGGCGTGCACGAGGATGCGGCGACGGCCAGGGTCGAGTCGATGAGCGAGAAGCAGATCAGCAAGGAGATCAAGCGCCTCGAGAAGCTCATGGTCGATCATGCCAAGAACCTGGAGTTCGAGAAGGCGGCGCAGGTGCGCGACCAGCTGCATGTGCTCAAGCAGCAGGCGTTCGGTGCGCCGGGGGCGGATAACGTGGTGTCGATGCTGGGCAAATAACACATCTGCGCTGCCACCGGGTATCTGCAGCGCAGGGTTGGCCGCCACGCCGCCAACCCTGCGCGCCTAATTCGATCGCCCGAACATCCGCCGATCGAAACTGAACGAGCGCGCCACCGACAGCGTCACCTGCGCATACGCCGGATGCCGCGGATTGATGACCAGGTTCACGCCTTCGCCGACGATTACCGACGGCACGCGCACATACAGGTAGTTGCACTCCTCCAGGAAGCGCGCGCCGAAAGCCGCCGCGCTGCCACCGTCGTCCAGGTCGTCCCACCCTGTCGGCAACTGGCCGGCCTCTAGGTCCAGGCCCAGCGCCGGATCGTCGGGCAAGTCGATCGCCACCAGCACCAGCGACGGCTCATCACCCTTGCTGTGCACGAATTTTTCCAGTACCGCCAGCTCTACCGTCATTGCCGCATACAGCGCCGGCCTGCCGGCTTCATGCCAGTGTCCGCCGAACTTCCTTGCCCCTTCGCATGCGCGGTCGAGCGCCACCTCGTGGGTGCAGATTCTCCAGGTTCTCATCGAGCTTCCAGGCCACGTTCACGATCACGATCACGATCACGATCACGATTACGATCACGATCACGATTACGATTACGATCACCGCAGCATAGCGCGCCTGCAGTCGCCGCGCGCACGGCAGCGAACCGCTGGGCACCGGCGCGATGCTCAGGCGCGCGGCGCCTCGACCGCCGCCAGCAATTCGAGCAGCCTGGCCAGGTCGGCCGGCTTGGCCATGTGATGATCGAATCCGGCGCTGTGCGCACGCCGCCGGTCCTCGGCCTGCCCATAGCCCGTCAGCGCCACCAGCATCGCCTGGGTGGTCTCGGGCATCGCGCGCAGTCGGCGCGCCAGCTCATGCCCGTCGATATCCGGCAAGCCGATGTCGAGCAGTCCCACGTCGGGCGGCTCATGCACCGCGCTGGCCAGTGCGCCCTTGCCGTCGTAGGCGACGTTGACCTCATACCCATTCATCTCGAGCAGCGTCGCCATCATCTGGGCGGCGTCGACATTGTCATCGACCACCAGCACCTTCAGGCCGCGCGCCCCACGCGGCTGCGCATCGTCGCGCGGCGCGCTGGCCGTCGGCGCCTCGGCCAGGCACGGCAGGAAGACGAAGAATTCGCTGCCCTTGCCCAGCCCTTCGCTGTGCGCCTCGACCCGGCCGCCATGCAGCACCGCCAGGCTCTTGACCAGGGCCAGGCCGAGTCCCAGGCCGCCCTGCGAGCGGTCGGGCGTGCGCTCGGCCTGGATGAACAGGTCGAAGATATAGGGCAGGATCGGTGGATCGATACCCTGCCCGTTGTCGCGCACCGCCACGCGCACGCAGCCGGCGTCGACGCGCGCGCTCAGCAGGAGCTGTCCGCCCGGCGCCGTATACTTGGCGGCGTTGTTCAACATGTTCGACACCACCTGGATCAGGCGCGTGCGGTCGCCCTCCACGCGCAGCGCCTCGGGGCCGATCTCGCAATGCAGCTCGTGGCGGCGACCATCGACCAGCGGCCGCACCTGTTCCACCGCCTCGCGCATGACTTCGCGTATCTCGATCGGCTCCTTGGTGATGGTCACCAGCCCGCGCGTCACGCGCGAGACGTCGAGCAAGTCGTTGACCAGGGACGTCATGTGCTGGGCCTGGCGCGCGATGATGTCGCTGGCGCGCTGGATGCCCGGCGCATCCATCTGGCCGCGCTGCAGCAGCTGGGCCGCGGTGGTGATCGGCGCCAGGGGGTTGCGCAGCTCGTGCGCCAGCATGGCCAGGAACTGGTCCTTCTGGCGATTGGCGGCGCGCAACTCGTCCTCGATGCGCTTGCGCGCCGTGACGTCGCTGCCTTCCACGAAGATGCCGGAAACCTTGCCGTTCTGGTCGTGGATGGGCTGGTAGACGAAATCGATGAAGCGCTCCTCGAGCGGCGCATTGGGATCGCGCTGCACGCGCAGTGGCACCGCGTGGCCGACGAAGGGCTGGCCGCTCTGGTATACGTGGTCGAGCAGCTCGAAGAACCCCTGGCCCTGCACCTCGGGCAGCGCGTCGCGCGCGGCCTTGCCCACCAGCGCGCGGTGGCCGACCAGCTGAAGGTAGGAGCGGTTGGTGATCTCGAATACGTGGTCCGGCCCGCGCAGCACGGCGACGATGCCGGGCGCCTGCTCGAACAGGGTCACCAGTCGCTCGTTCTCTTCTTCGCGGTAGCGCTGGGCCAGCACCTCGCCCGTCATCTCGACGCAGGCGCAGAACATGCCGGCCACGGTGCCGTCCTCGTCGCGCACCGGCGAATACGAGAAGCGGAACCAGGTGTCCTCGTCGTAGCCGTGGCGGTGCATGCGTAGCGGCAGGCGGTCCATGTAGCTGGCCTCGCCCTTGAGCGCGCGCACGACCAGCGGGTGGATGTCATGCCAGATCTCGGCCCAGACGTCGTGGAAGCGCTTGCCGAGCGCGCCCGGGTGCTTGTCGCCCAGGACCGAGATATACGAGTCGTTATAGAGAAAACCGAGTTCGCCGCCCCAGGCGACGAACATGGGGAACTTCGAGTTGAGCATCAGCCCGACCACGGTGCGCAATGCCTGTGGCCATTGGCGTGGCGATCCGAGGGGCGACGCGCTCCAGTCATGGGCGCGCATCATCGCGCCCATCATGCCGCCGCCACTGAGGAAAGGCAGCCATTCGGAGGGTGTCGCTGATTCCTGTTTCATGCCATTCGCTTATTGGGAGTCCTGCGCAATCTGCGCGCTTGCAGTGTGCCAGATTTGCCACATATCTCCCGCACGGATGGCCTACAGGCTCTGGACGAACTCCCGAATGCCGCCCAGCAGCATCTCGATCGACATCGCCGTGAGGATCAGGCCCATCAGGCGCTCGAATGCGGTCATGACCTGCGGTCCGAGTTTCTGCTGCAGCTTCTCGGCGCTCAGGAATACCACCAGCCAGACCACGCCGACCGCCGCCAGCGCGGCCACGTGCACCATCGTATCGGTGAAGCTGGTCGACGAGAACAGCAGCACGGTGGCCAGCGCCGAGGGACCGGCCAGCGCCGGGATCGCCAGCGGCACGATGAAGGGCTCCCCGCCTTCGCTCTTGCCCAGCACGCCGTCGGGGTGCGGGAAGATCATGCGGATCGCGATCATCAGCAGGATCACGGCGCCGCCGATGCGCAGCGCGACCGGGGAGAGGTGCAGCGCTTCGAGGAAGTGCTGACCGAAAAACATGAACACCAGCAGGAGCAGGAAGGCGATACCGCATTCGCGGATCACGATCTTGTTGCGGCGCTCGATCGGCGTGTCTTTCAGGGCGGCGGCGAACAGCGGGACGTTACCGAAAGGATCGGTAACGAGGATGAGCAGGATGAAGGTCTGGAAGAAGCTTTGGGTCATGGTTTTTTATTGTTGGGATGCCAAAAATTTGGTGACGCAATATTAGCAGAGGCCCCAAATGGATCGTCCCCGCGCAGGCGGGGACCCAAGTGGCCTGCGCAGCCACTTCGCTTGATGCAAGTGGTGCGCCAGGAACCGGGGTCCCCGCCTGCGCGGGGACGACGTGCGCAGTGCGAAGGCCGAAGCCGTCGCGGCAGATGTATTACTTCTCGAACTTCTTCAGCCAGGCCGCCAGCTGATGCGGACGCAGACCGTCATACTCCTCGAACGGCTGGTGAATCCACGGATTGTGCGGCAGGTCGTCCAGGAAGTAGTCCGGACGGATCGACGAGGTGCCCTTGACCCAGATGACCGCCGACTTCACTTCGGTGACATCCTTGTAGTTCTCGGTCAGGTGCTCGCTGACCTTGCGCAGCGTCACGCCCGAGTCGGCCAGGTCGTCGACCAGCAGCACGCGGCCCGACAGAGGACCCTTGGTCATGGTCATGTATTTCGAAATGTCCAGGTCGCCCTGCTTGGTGCCGGCTTCTTCGCGGTACGAGCTGGTCGACAGGATCGCCAGCGGCACGTCGAAGATGCGCGAGAACACGTCGCCAGGACGCACGCCGCCGCGCGCCAGGCACAGCACCTGGTCGAACTTCCAGCCCGATTCATAGACCTGCAGCGCCAGGCGCTCGATCAGGCGGTGGTATTCATCCCAGGAGACCCACAGGTCCTTGTCGGTCGATACAGGGGTATTCATCTTTAACTCCAGATTTTTATTGGATTATGCTGCGAACGGGTGACGCAGGACGATCGTTTCCTCGCGGTCCGGGCCGGTCGACACCATGTCGATCGGCACGCCAACCAGTTCTTCGATGCGCTTGATGTAGGCGCGGGCGTTGGCCGGCAGCTCTTCCATCGACTTGGCGCCGACGGTGGAGTCGAGCCAGCCCGGCATCTCTTCGTACACCGGCTCGCAGCGGGCGGCGTCTTCGGCGCCGACCGGGAAGATGTCGACATCGCGGCCGTCGATCTTGTAGCCGGTGCACAGCTTCAGCGACTCGATGCCGTCCAACACGTCGAGCTTGGTCAGGCACATGCCCGACACGCCATTGATCTGGACCGAGCGGCGCAGCAGCGCGGCGTCGAACCAGCCGCAGCGGCGCGCGCGGCCGGTGACGGTGCCGAATTCATGGCCGATGCGCGACAGGTGCTCGCCGACGCCTTCGTCGGTCGGCAGTTCGGCCGGGAACGGGCCCGAGCCGACGCGGGTGGTGTAGGCTTTGGTGATGCCCAGGATGTAGTGCAGCATGTTCGGGCCGACGCCGGCGCCGGCGGCGGCATTGCCCGCCACGCAGTTCGACGAGGTGACGAACGGATAGGTGCCGTGGTCGACGTCGAGCAGCGAACCCTGCGCGCCTTCGAACAGCAGCTTGCCGCCGGCCTTGTGGGCCGCATACAGCAGCGACGACACGTCGGCGACCATCGGACGCAGGCGTGGCACGAGGGCCATCGCGTCGTCGTAGGTGGTCTGGAAATCGATCGCCTCGCCGCCCAGGTAGTTCACCAGGACGTGGTTGTGGTAGTCGAGGTTCTCTTTCAGCTTCTCGGCGAAGCGCTCGGCGTTGAGCAGGTCGGCGATACGGATCGCGCGACGCGCGACCTTGTCTTCGTACGCCGGGCCGATGCCCTTGCAGGTGGTGCCGATCTTGTTCTCGCCACGCTTGGCTTCGCGCGCCTTGTCGATGGCGACGTGGTAAGGCAGGATGATCGGGCAGGCTTCCGAGATCTTCAGGCGCGACACGACTTCGATGCCGGCCGCTTGCAGCTTGTCGATCTCGCGCATCACGTCCGGCACCGAGACCACGACACCGTTGCCGATGTAGCAGGCCACGCCTTCGCGCATGATGCCCGACGGGATCAATTGCAGCGCGGTCTTCTGGCCCTTGATCACCAGGGTGTGACCAGCGTTATGGCCGCCCTGGAAACGCACCACGCCGGCGGCGTGGTCGGTCAGCCAGTCGACGATCTTGCCCTTGCCTTCATCGCCCCATTGGGTACCGATGACGACGACGTTTTTTGCCACGTTAGTATTTGACATCACTTAACCTAAGTTTTTGAGAATCCAATTTCCGTTTTCGAGGACGAGCACGCGGTCGCACTCGAACTCGTCCTGAATATTGTCGTGACCAGGCATGCTCTGGATCACGACTTCGCCTGCCTTGCGCAGGTCAGCGATTCGTTCCTTCAGCTCGGGGGCGTTGCCCCACGGCGCGCGGATGGAATGCTTGCGCTCGGCCGTCGGCAGCAGCCGGGCCAGTTCGCGCAGGTCGAGGGAGAAGCCGGTCGCCGGACGCGCGCGTCCGAAGGCTTCGCCCACATGGTCGTAGCGCCCGCCCCGCGCGACCGCGTTCGGCAGCCCCGGTACGTACAGCGCGAACATGGCGCCGCTTTCGTACTGGTAGCCGCGCAGGTCGGCCAGGTCGATCGCCACGTCGGCCCGGCCGATCGCGCCGGCAGCCAGCGCCGCCAGTTCGGCCAGCGCGCGCTGGACGCCCGGCAGCGCCGGCAGCAGCTCGCGCGCCCTGGCCAGCACCTCGACGTCGCCGTACAGGTGCGGCAGCGCCAGCAGCGCCTGGCGGGTCTGCGGATAGTAGTTCAGCGAGATCTCGTCCAGGCCCGGCGCATCCTTGGCGCGCAGCAGGCAGTAGAGCACGGTCTCGTCGCGCTTGGCGGCCGGGTCTTCGGCCAGCAAGGCGCGCAGCACGCCGACGTGGGCCAGGTCGAGGCGCACATTGGTGAAGCCGGCCAGGGCCAGCGAGCCGAGGGCCAGTTCCTGGATCTCGGCGTCGGCTTCGAGGCCGGCGTGGCCGTAGATCTCGGCGCCGATCTGCACCGGCTCGCGGGTCGCGTGCAGGCCGGACGGACGGGTATGGAGCACGCTGCCGGCGTAGCACAGGCGGGTGATCGATTCGCGGTTCAGCAGGTGGGCGTCGATGCGCGCCACCTGCGTGGTCATGTCGGCGCGCAGGCCCAGCAGGCGGCCGGACAGCGGGTCGATGACCTTGAAGGTTTTCGAGTCGGTATCTTCGCCGGCGCCTGCCAGCAGCGACTCGGTGTACTCGAGCAGCGGTGGCATCACCAGTTCGTAGCCGTAGAGCCGGAAGTTGTCGAGCATCAGGCGGCGCAGCTCTTCGATCTTGCGCGCTTCTGACGGCAAGACATCGGCAATATTCTCAGGCAATAGCCAGTTCGGCATGGGCAACAGATGGGAGTTGGGATTGTTAGTTGCGACGGGCAAGGACGACGATAGACGTGCCAGCGCATGGCGCGAACGCCGAATCGGTGATTTTACCCGAAAACGAAGAGACAGAGGCAGGGAATGCTGTCTAGACATGGTGGCAGGTTGACAATTTGCCACGGGATTGCTTGCTCGGACACATCGTAAGCGGGTGAGTTTGCCGCCCCACGCGTTCAGCCCCGACATGCGTCGCCATGATCCGGCGCTCAGGTGAGCGCTTCAACGGCAGACCCGCCCACCCCTATGGACGGCCCATGGAAAACGGGCCCCCGATTGCGCGGGAGCCCGTTGTGGCGATACGGCGCGGCGAGCGTTAACGCCCCGACGCCGCGGGCTGCTTCATATACTTGAAGAACTCCGAACTCGGGTCCACCACCAGCACATCGCTGCGATCCTTGAAGCTGGCGCGATACGCCTCGAGCGAACGGTAATAGCGGGCGAACTCGGGATTCTTGCCGAACGCGTCGGCATAGATCGCCGACGCCTTCGCATCGCCGTCACCCTTCACTTTTTCTGCATCGCGGAAGGCTTCGGCAATGATCACGGTGCGCTGGCGATCCGCATCGGCGCGGATCTGCTCGGATTCGGCAGCACCGGTCGAACGCAGCTCGTTGGCGACGCGCACGCGCTCGGCGCGCATGCGTTCGTACACCGAGTTGTTGATCTGCTCGATGTAGTCGACGCGCTTGAGACGCACGTCGACGATGCCGACGCCGATCTCCTTCGCTTCGGCCACGACCTTGGCCTGCACCGCCGCCATCACGGCGGCGCGCTCGCCGGAAATGACCTCGCGCACGGTGCGCTTGGTGATCTCGTCGTTCAGCGCCGCCTTGATGATCTGCGACATGCGGTCGCGGGCGCGGTTCTCGTCGCCGGTGAAGCTGACGTAGTACAGGCGCGGATCTTCGATACGCCATTTCATGAAGGCATCCACCAGAATGTTTTTCTTCTCGGCCGTGATGAAGCGGTCGGCGTCAGGCGTATCGAGGGTCAGGATGCGCTTGTCCAGGTAGATCACGTTCTGGAACGGCGGTGGCAGCTTGAAGTGCAGGCCCGGCTGGGCGATCACTTCCTTCACCTGGCCGAGGGCGAACACGATCGCGAAGCGGCGCTGGTCGACGACGAAGATCGTGGACGACAGCAGCATCAGTGCGATGAAGCCCGCGACGAAGATGGTTACGAGGCGGTTCATCAGCGGGTCTCCCTGTCACGTGAGGAATCGCGGCTGCGCTCGTCTCGCTGGCGCACCGCTTCCAAGGCCTGGGTCACTTCGGCCGGCTGACCGGTCTGCGGCAACTGCACCGGACCGGACTTGCTGCCGACCTGGGCGTCGTTGGCTGCCTGTTGCTGCATCAGCTTGTCGAGCGGCAGGTACAGCATATTGTTGTTGGCGCGCGAGTCGATCATCACCTTCGTGGTGCTGGTGAAGATCTGCTGCATGGTGTCGATGTACATGCGGTCGCGGGTCACGGCCGGGGCACGCGCATAGGCGGCCACGACCTGGTCGAAGCGCGAGGCGTTACCGGTCGCGTTCTCGACCACCATCGAGCGGTATGCTTCGGCGTCCTGCTGCAGGCGGAAGGCCTGGCCGCGCGCGGCCGGGATGATCTGGTTGGCATACGCCTCACCCTCGTTGCGGGCGCGGGCACGATCCTGGCCGGCGCGCACGGCGTCGTCGAAGGCGCTCTGCACCTGCTCCGGCGGCTGCACGCCCTGCATCGTCACGTTGGTGATCAAGGCGCCGAGCGCATAGCGGTCGGTGATGGCCTGCATCATCTTGTGGGCGTCGGCGGCGACCTGCTCGCGGCCTTCGTACAGGACGAAGTCCATCTTGTTGCGGCCGACGACTTCGCGGATCGCGGTCTCGGCAACCTGGCGCACGGTATTGTCCTGGTCACGGTTGTTGAACAGCCAGGCGACCGGGTCCTTCAGCGTGTACTGCACCGCGAACTGGATGTCGATGATGTTCTCGTCATCGGTGAGCATCAGCGCTTCTTGCGGCTGCTTGTTGCGCACGTTCGCGCGGTAGCCGATCTCGGCAGTACGGATCTGCGAGGTGTTGACGGTCTCGTGGGCCTGGAACGGATACGGCCAGCGCCAGTTGAAACCCGGCGTGGTCGAATGGCTGTACTTGCCGAAGGTCGTGACGACGCCCACCTGGCCCTCTTGCACGATGAAGGCGCCGCTGGCGAGCCAGATGAAGCCGACGATGACGGCGATCACGCCGGCGCCGATACCGGCGCCGCGCATCTCGCCGCGCGGGCCGCCGTTGTCGCCGCCGCCGTTATTGTTGCCACGGCCGCCGAACAAGCGGTTCAGGCGCGCATTGAAGTCGCGCCACATCTGGTCGAGGTCGGGAGGACCGTCGCCTGGGCGGCGACCATCCTGGGCCTTGCGGTCGTCTTCGGGATCGCGTCCCCAGCGTGGGTCGTTCAGCGACAGTTTGACGCCAAATCTTTTTAGGAGAGAAACAAGCATAGGCTAGTTGGGCCTGACATGGGTGGAAGTTAGCATATTGTCGGCAAGACCGCCGGGGTGCGCGTCCACCGACGCGTCATCCTCGACGAACCCGAAGGCTTGATCTTGCGCTTCGTTTTCTGGGTTGCTGTACCCGCCATCGCTCGGTGCGGACTTGGCCGCCTCGGCAATTGCCGAACGCAGCAGATCCAGGCCGGCGCCGCTGTGGGCACTGATGAAAACCCGGTTGATCTTATCATACTCATCACGCTCGACCCCAGGTTCCAGCCCGGCGGCGTCGATCTTGTTCCATACCAAAATTTGCGGAACATGATCTGCGCCAATCTCGCGCAAGACTTCATTGACCTGCTCGACCTGTTCCATGCGCGTCGGGGACGCACTGTCGACCACGTGCAGCAACAGGTCGGCATGGATGGTTTCTTCGAGCGTGGCGCGGAAAGCCGCCACCAGCTGGTGCGGCAGTTCGCGCACGAAGCCGACCGTGTCCGAAATGACGACACTGCCCACCTCGTCGTTCAGGTACATGCGGCGGCTGGTGGTGTCCAGGGTCGCGAACAGCTGGTTCGCCACGTAGACGCCGGCCTTGGTGAGCGTGTTGAACAGGGTCGATTTGCCGGCATTGGTATAGCCGACCAGCGATACCGAGAAGGTCTTGTTGCGGCCGCGCTGGCGGCGCTGGGTCTCGTGCTGCTTGCGCAGCTTGGCCAGGCGCGCGCGCAGCATCTTGACCCGCTCGCCGATCAGCCGGCGGTCGGTCTCGAGCTGGGTTTCACCGGGACCACGCAGGCCGATACCGCCTTTTTGACGTTCCAGGTGGGTCCAGCCGCGGATCAGGCGCGTGGCCAGGTGCTGCAACTGGGCCAGCTCGACCTGGAGTTTACCCTCGTGGCTCTTGGCGCGTTGCGCGAAGATGTCGAGGATCAGGCTGGTGCGGTCGATCACGCGCAGCTGCAGACGGCGCTCCAGGTTGCGCTGCTGGGCGGGTGAGAGAGCGTGGTTGAAGATGACGATCTCGGCGCCGAGGGCCTTGGCGTCGAGGGCGATTTCGTCGGCCTTGCCGCTGCCGACGAAATGCGCGGGGTCTGGGCTGCTGCGCTTCGCCGTGATCGTGGTGATCGGTTCGGCGCCGGCGGAGCGCGCAAGCAGGGACAGTTCTTCGAGGCTGGCGGCGAAGTCGCCAGTCCCGAAGTCGATGCCGACCAGCGCTGCGCGCAGGATGGGAGTGCCGGGGGCGTCAGCCATCGGCCTTACTCGGCTTCGTTGGAGTCGAGGTTAAGGTTGACGGCACGTGCCGGCACGACGGTGGAAATGGCATGCTTATAGACCATCTGGGTCACGGTATTACGAAGCAAAACGACGTATTGGTCGAAGGATTCGATATGGCCCTGGAGTTTGATACCGTTGACGAGGTAGATCGAGACAGGGACGTGTTCCTTGCGCAAGGCGTTGAGGAATGGGTCTTGTAACAGTTGCCCTTTGTTGCTCATAACAGCTCCGTAATGTTGTTGTAGTTAAAAGTTTGAGGCGATGTGCCGGTTTTCAAGTAGCTAGAGCCATATTCTGCCTAAGCGAATGCAGCCCTAAGCCTACTGTAACCTGTTTTGCGGCTTTTTGTCGTACTGCTAAGGTTAAGAACGACTTAACCTCGCAGCTGATCAGTCCTTGGCGAATGGGTTTTTACCGCTTCGCAATTCGATGCGCAGTGGCGTGCCGACCAGGCTGAACGTCTCGCGGAAATGCTTTTCCAGATACCGCTTGTACGGCTCGGTGATGCCCTCGAGGGCGTTACCGTGGATGACGATGATCGGTGGATTCTGACCGCCCTGGTGGGCATAGCGCATCTTCGGACGCGAGGTACCCTTACGCTTCGGCTCTTGCTTCTCGACTGCTTCCTGCAGCGCGCGCGTCAGGCGCGGCGTCGACAGGTTGGCGGTGGCGGCGGCATACGCCGCTTCGACCGACTTCATCAGCTGTGACACGCCGGTGCCGCGCAGCGCCGACACGAAGTGGGTCTTGGCGAAACTGAGGAAGTCCAGCTTGCGGTCGAGGTCGATCTTGACCTCGTCGCGCTCTTGCGTCTGCAGGCCGTCCCATTTATTGACAGCCACCACCAGCGCCCTGCCCGACTCCAGGATGAAGCCGGCGATGTGCGCGTCCTGCTCCGAGATATCCTGCTGGGCGTCGAGCAGCAGGATCACCACGTTGGCGTCCGAGATCGACTGCATGGTCTTGACCACCGAAAACTTCTCGATCGCTTCGAAAATCTTGCCGCGGCGGCGGATACCGGCGGTATCGATCAGCGTGAAGCGCTTGCCGTCGCGTTCGAACGGCACTTCGATCGAGTCCCGGGTCGTGCCCGGCATGTCGAAGGCGATCACGCGCTGCTCGCCGACCAGGGTGTTGATCAGGGTCGACTTGCCGACATTGGGACGGCCGACGATGGCGATCTTGAAGCCGTGGTCGGCCGGCTCGAGTTCTTCAGGCTCGTCCGGACGACCGGCGAAGGCCATGTCGAGCGCTTCATTGACCAGGTCGGTCACGCCGTCGCCATGGGCGGCGGAAATGACATAGGGGTCGCCCATGCCGAGTTCATAGAAGTCGGCGGTGACCGAGGTGTACTTCATGCCTTCCGACTTGTTCACCACCAGCATGACCTTGCGGCCGCTCTTGCGCAGGAAGTCGGTGATCGTCTTGTCGTGCGGGGTCAGGCCCTGGCGGCCGTCCACGATGAACACGACCACGTCGGCCTCGGCCACGGCCTGGCGCGTCTGCAGCGCCATTTCGTGCATGATGCCTTCTTTGGCGACCGGCTCGAAACCGCCCGTGTCGATGACCAGGAATGGCCGTTCGCCAATCCGGCCTTCGCCATAGTGGCGGTCGCGCGTCAGGCCAGGGAGGTCGGCCACCAGCGCGTCACGCGAACGGGTCAGGCGGTTAAATAAGGTCGATTTCCCGACGTTGGGACGACCTACGAGTGCGATTACCGGCTTCATGTTTTATTCTATTCGACCGCGATCGCGGTCACAGTTCCATTTTGTGTTTGAAAAATCAGGTTCGTGCCGGCCACCAGCGGCGTGCCCATGATCGGGCTGCCATCGGTCGCTGCGCGCGCCAGGAATGATCCGTCCTCGCGCGACAGGAAGTGCACATAGCCTTCATAGTCGCCGACCGCGACGGCGCGGCCATAGGACAGCGGGGTCGACAGGCGGCGGAATGCCAGCTTGTCGTTCTTCCAGCTGGAAGAACCCGTGTCGCGGGTGAAGGCATGCAGCGCCCCCTTGTCGTCCGGTGCGAACACGTACAGCTGGTCGACGGCGACGCCGGCGTCGGACGACAGGTCGCGCGTCCATTTGGCCGAGCCGGTCACCAGGTCGAAGCAGCCTACGCGCCCTTGATAGGACGCGGCGCACACCTCGTTCTCGAACAGCACCGGGGCGCCGCCGATATCGGTCACGCGCTCCAGCTCGGTGGCGCCGCGCGCGACGCCTACCTCGACGTCCCAGCGCGGCGCGCCGGTCGCCAGGATCAGCGACGACAGCTTGCCGCCCGGCTGGGCCACGATGACGTCGCCGCCGGCCACGATCATGCCCGGCGCATTGCGCAGCGTGAGCGGTGGCGCGACTTTTTGCACGGTCCACTTCTTGTTGCCATTGGCGGCGTCGATGCCGACGATGCGGTTGTCGATCGAGCGCGCCACGACGACGCCCTGCGACACGACCGGCGCCGACAGGATCTCGCTCGACAGCTGGCTGCTCCACAACTTCTTGCCGTCCATGTCGAAGGCCAGCAGCTGGCCCTTGTCGGCGCCGACGACGATCAGGTTGCCGTCGGTGCCGACGCCGGCGCTGAGTTCGGTATCGGCCTTGATGCGCCACAATTGCTTGCCGCTGGCGGCTTCGACCCGCGCAATGGCGCCGTCGGCGCCGGCCACGACCACGGTGTTACCGGTCAGCGCAGGCGAGAAGGTATAGCCGCGGGCCTTGCCGATATCAAGTTTCCATGCGGTACGCACGGCCATGCTGCCCTTCAGTTCGGCCAGCTTGGCCGGCTGGTCGCCTTTTTTTTCCGACGCGAACGGATTGAGCGAATTGAGGGTCGAGCAACCCGTCATCAGGGCCAATACGCCGACACCAACAAGCTTGCTGCAGATACGCATTTTTTTCTACCTTGTGCCAAGACTATAGAGGACGCATAGCCCGCGCCGCCGTCAGGCGTGCGCGGGCCATCTCATGCGCGAGTGTTACGCGGCTGCCTTTTGCTCGGCCGCTTTTTGTTCTTCCGGTTGCTTAGCCGCCGGCGCGGTGCCGCCGATCGCTTCCAGCTTGATCTGCACCAGCTGGCGGCCCGGCGCATTCTGGTCCATGGCCGCGATCGCCGCGACGTAGGCTTCGCGTGCTTCCTTGAGCTTGTTCTGCGCGACCAGCACGTCGCCCTTGCGATCGTTCACTTCGGCGCTGAACTGCGGCAGGAAGGCGCCGTTCAGGGTTTTCATGGCTTCATCGTGCGCCTTTTCGTCGAGCAGCACGCCGGCCAGGCGCAGCTTGGCGATCGACTTGTATTCGTCGTTGCCGTGCTCGGCCACCCACTGCAGCTGGGCCTTGGCGGTCTTCAGGTCGTTCGCTTCGAAGGCGGTCTTGGCCGCGGCCAGGGCTGCCATCGGCGCGTAGGCCGACGATTCATACTTGGCGCGAATGTCGCCCGCCACGCGCTGCACCTTGGCATTGTCGTTCGCCAGGAGCGAGGTCTGCAGCTCGTCATACAGCGCCGACGCCTCGACCGACTTGTTGCGCTGGTGGGTTTTCCAGTAATTCCAGCCGGCGTAGGAGCCGAGCGCCAGAATCAGGACCCAGATGATGATATTGCCGTACTGCGACCAGAACGCCTTGAAGGAATCAAGCTGTTCCTGTTCCTGGTGATCGTATGCCATATGCGTATTCTTGTAGTGAGTGGTTTGGTTGGGTGGCTAAGCCGGTGTTACGGGTGGTAGTGCACGTGATCGTGGTCGTGACCATGGTCGTGGCCGCCGACGATCTGGTCGACCAGGTAGTCGACCACTTCCTCGAACGGCACGCTGGCCTGCTGCTGCTCGCCCACTTCGCCGCGCATCGTTTTCACTTGCGCGGCATTGTTCGCGATCTCGTCCTGGCCGATGATGACGGCAAACGCCGCACCGCTGCCGTCGGCCTTCTTCATCTGGCTCTTGAAGCTGCCGGTGCCCGCTGAAGTTGCGCAATGTAACACAACATCCAGGCCGGCATCCCGAATCCGCTCGGCCAGGATGAAGGACTGCAGCTGCGCTTCCTCGCCCTGGTGGACCATGTAGACGTCGCACACGTTCGGCTCGGCCGGCTCGCCCAGACCCTTCATCAGCTCGATGATGCGTTCCATGCCCATCGCGAAACCGACCGCCGGGGTCGGCTTGCCGCCGAAGGTCTCGATCAGTGGATCGTAGCGCCCGCCGGCGCAGATGGTGCCCTGGGCGCCCAGCTCGTCGGTGACCCATTCGAACACGGTGCGGTTGTAGTAGTCCAGGCCGCGCACCAGGCGCGGGTTGACGGTGTACTGCACGGCGTTCTTGTCCAGCAGCGCCTTGACGCCGTTGAAGTGGGCCAGCGATTCCTCGCCCAGGTAGTCCAGCAGGCGCGGCGCGCCGTTGACCATCTCTTGCATGGCCGGGTTCTTGGTGTCCAGGATGCGCAGCGGGTTGCTGTGCAGGCGGCGCTTGGCTTCGGCGTCCAGGATGTCTTCGTGCTTCTCGAGGTAGACGATCAGGTCGGCGCGGTGGCGGTTGCGCTCCTCGGCGTTACCGATCGAATTGAGCTCGAGGCGTACGTTCTGCAGGCCCAGGTCATCCCACAGGCGGCGCGACATCAGGATCATCTCGGCGTCGATGTCCGGGCCCGAGAAACCGATCGCTTCGGCGCCGAACTGGAAGAACTGGCGGTAGCGGCCGCGCTGCGGACGCTCGTGGCGGAACATCGGGCCCTTGTACCACAGGCGGCGCGGGCCGTCGTAGACCAGGTTGTGCTCGAGCACGGCGCGCACGACGCTGGCCGTGCCTTCCGGACGCAGGGTCAGCTGGTCGCCGTTCATCGAATCTTCGAAGGAATACATTTCCTTCTCGACGATGTCGGTCACGGCGCCGATGGCGCGCGCGAACAGGCCCGTCTGCTCGACGATCGGGGTCACGATCTTCTGGTAGCCGTAGCTTTTCAGGATCGTTTCGGTGGTGTTCTCGAACAGCTCCCACAGCGCGGCGTCTTGCGGCAGGATGTCGTTCATGCCTTTGATGGCGACGATTTTTTCTGGTTTGGACATGATTGTTTGCTTTCTGTAGGGCGGACGGCTTTGCCGTCCACACGTTCAACCGGTGCTTGCGCTGCCGGGACGCGTGGACGGTGGAGCCGTCCGCCCCACGTCGTTATTCCGTTACCGATTCCCGGCTGTAATTCTTCTTCACATAATCGAGCACGATGGTCTTGAACTCATCGACGATGCGCTCGCCGCGCAGGGTCGCGAATTTCTGGCCATCGACGAACACCGGCGCGGCCGGCGACTCGCCGGTGCCCGGCAGGCTGATGCCGATATTCGCATGCTTCGATTCGCCCGGACCGTTGACGATGCAGCCCATCACGGCCACGTTCATCGCCTCCACGCCCGGATAGGTTTTCTTCCATTCAGGCATTTGCTCGCGCAAGAAGCTCTGGATATTGTCGGCCAGTTCCTGGAACACGGTCGAGGTGGTGCGGCCGCAGCCCGGGCAAGCGATCACCATCGGCGTGAACTTGCGCAGGCCCATGGTCTGCAGGATTTCCTGGCCGACCACGACTTCACGGGTGCGGTCGCCGCCTGGCTCCGGGGTCAGCGAGATGCGGATCGTGTCGCCAATGCCCTCTTGCAAGAGCACCGACAGGGCCGCGGTCGAGGCGACGATGCCCTTGCTGCCCATGCCGGCCTCGGTCAGGCCCAGGTGCAGCGGGTAGTCGCAGCGGCGCGCCAGTTCGCGGTAGACCGCGATCAGGTCCTGCACGCCCGACACCTTGCACGACAGGATGATCTTGTCGCGCGCCAGGCCGACTTCTTCGGCGCGCACGGCATTCTCGATCGCCGACGTGATCAGGGCTTCGTACATCACGGCCTGCGCGCTCCACGGATTGGCGCGGGCGGCGTTCTCGTCCATGATGCGCGCCAGCAGCGACTGGTCCAGGCTGCCCCAGTTGACGCCGATGCGCACCGGCTTGTCGTACTTGGCGGCGATCTCGATCATCTGTGCGAACTGGGTGTCGCGCTTGGCGCCTTGCCCCACATTGCCCGGATTGATGCGGTATTTCGACAGCGCCTGGGCGCACTCGGGATAGTCGCGCAGCAGCAGGTGGCCGTTGTAGTGGAAGTCGCCGACCAGCGGCACGTCGACTTCCATGCGGTCGAGCTGCGCGCGGATCGCCGGCACGGCGGCCGCCGCGGCCGGCGTATCGACCGTGATGCGCACGATCTCGGAACCGGCGCGCGCGAGGTCCTTGACCTGGATCGCGGTGCCGATCGCGTCGGCGGTATCGGTATTGGTCATCGACTGCACCACCACCGGGGCGTCGCCGCCCACCCACACCGTGCGGGCGCCGTGCGACACCGCCACCTTGCGGCTGGCGCGGCGCGCCAGCGGGCCGGAAGGGATGGCCGCGGCCGGCGTAGACTCTTGGATACAGGGTTCGTTCAACGAATTCATTTGGTTGGGTTCCAGCTTCAGCTTATTTCAGGGCCACGCGCGCGATGGTCTTGCCCGACTGCTGCGGCAGGGCGACCGCGGCGCCGCGCAGGGTTGCGCTCACGCCGCCCGGTGCGCCGACCACCAGGGTCGCGGGACCAGGCAGCTCGACCGACTCGGTACTGCCGGCTTTTACCAGGCGCGAGATCAGCGGACGTCCGCCGGCGCTGGGACGCACTTCGATCCAGGAATCCTCGCGCACGTTCAGCACCAGGGTGTTGGCGCCGGCGGCGGCCGGCACGGCCGTGACCTGCGCGGCGGTGTTCGCGACGACCGGCGCCAGGGTAGCGCCAGCCGCGGCGCTTGGCGCGCCTGCAGCCGGCGGCGTCGTGGTCGCCGGCGCGCCTGGCGCAGGTCGGGTGGTCGACGGCGCCGGAGCATTGCTTGCGGGGGCGGCGGGCTGCGTGCCTCCGGCAGCCGGCGCCGGTACCGAGATCAGCGGCACCGACGGATTGAGCAGGCCTTGCTGGGCGCCGTTGGCCGGCGCCGTGCCCGGCGCTACTGCACCAGGCGCGACAACGCCGGCGGCCGGGTTGTCGAGCACCGTGGCCTCGCCCGTCGCGCCATCGCGCTGCAGGCTCGGGATCAGGTCGAACTGCCAGGCCGCGACGGCGGCGCCGGCCGCCACCACGGCGGCGGCGATCCAGCCCAGCGGCAGCCGGTTGCGGCGGCCGGCGATCGGGAAGCGGGTCTGGGAGAACGTGGTCGGACGCTGCTCGCGGCGCGCGGCGGCGGCGCTGGACGTGGCGCCCGCCTGCGCTTCCGGCGGCATATTCAGTTCGATCATCGACACCAGCGGCGCGGCGTCGATCTTGAGCAGCTTGGCATAGACGCGCACGAAGCCGCGTGTCACGGCCGGGCTCGGCAGAGAGGCATAGTCGCCCGCTTCGAGCGCCACCACCTGGCGCGGGGCCAGCTTGAGCTGGTCCGCCACCTGTTCCACACTCCAGCCCAGCGCTTCGCGCTGGGATTGCAGGGTCTTGCCAGGAATACCGGGCTGGCCACCTGGCGTTGCGGGCTGATCTGCTTGCTCGTTCATTGTCCTCGTCCTTGTCTTGTACCTGCGCTTATGTTCGCGCTTGCTTCACTCATCGAAGGCGCCGCGTTCGAACGCCGCGTACTCGGGCGAACCGGGAAAGCGGCGCCGCAACTGGGCCGCCAGCGTCGCTTCGTGGGTGCGGTCGCCCAGCTTGCGCTGCACGCGCATGGCGAGCCAGAGCGCGTCGGCCGGCAACGTCTCGATCTTTGCCGTCTCGATCAGGCGGTTAACGAAAAAACCGGCGCGCTGCATGTCGCGCCGCTCGTAATAGACCCGCGCCAGGCCGGCATTCACGGCCGGCTGCGCCGGGTTCAGACGCAAGGCCTCGAGCAGGTAGCGCTCGGCCGCATCGATATTCCGGTTCTTGATGCTGCACGCGCCCGCATTGACCAGCGCGGACAGCGGTGTCTGGTAGGCGGGATTCTTGAGGGCGGCATCGAAATAGCCCAGCGCCTCGGCCGGCCTGTTCACCGACTGGCACAGGAAGGTGCCGTAGTTGTTGGCGAACTCGGGATTGCCCGGTTCGAGGCGCAGCGCGTGGCGATGGTTCTCGTCGGCCAGCGGGAACTGTCCCATCGAGGTATAGATCAGTGCGCGCAGGCCGTAGGCGTCGGCATAGCCGGGATCGGCCGCCAGCGCCTGCTTCACTTCGTCGAGGGCGATCTCGTATTTGCCTTCCTGGTAGTAGCCGACCGCCAGCTGGACCCGGATCGAGGCGCGCTTTTCGAGCGCGGTCTGGTCGGAAGCGGTCTTCAGTTCGCCGTCACGGGCCATATCGCCGCCTGCGCCAGTGCCGGCGCAGGCGGCCAGCAGCGCCAGGGTCGATGCGAACGCGAGCGCATTCGCGGCACGGGCGGTGACGGCGAAGTTCATCAGGTCGGGATCTCCACGATACGCCCGAAATCGGCGCCGAATTTCTTCTGGTATTCGGCCATCTTTTCCATGCGCTCTGCCACGCGGGTACGGTCCTTGACCTCGCCCGCCAGCTGGCCGCAGGCGGCGTCGATATCGTCGCCGCGCGTCTTGCGCACGGTGGTCACGATGCCGGCGTTCATCAGTACTTCGGCAAAGGCCTTGATCCGCGGGTTCTTGGAGCGGAACAGGCCCGACTCGGGGAACGGGTTGAAGGGAATCAGGTTGAACTTGCAGTTCACGCCGACCACCGGGTCGTTCACCAGCGCGATCAGTTCGCGCGCATGCTCGTCGCTATCGTTGAAACCGTCGAGCATGCAGTACTCGAAGGTGATGAAGTCGCGCGGCGCGAACTCCAGGTAGCGCTTGCAGGCGGCCATCAGCTCGCGCAGCGGATATTTTTTATTCAGCGGCACCAGGATGTCGCGCAGCGCATCGTTCGACGCGTGCAGCGACACGGCCATGGCGACCGGGACGTCTTGCGACAGCTTGTCGATATTCGGCACGACGCCCGAGGTCGACAGGGTCACGCGGCGGCGCGACAGGCCGTAGGCGTTATCGTCGAGCATCATTTTGAGCGCGGTGACGGTCGGTTCGTAGTTCAGCAGCGGCTCGCCCATGCCCATCATGACCACGTTGGTGATCTGGCGTTCGCCCTTGGGGCCGGGCTCGATGCCCTTGGTCCGGCGCAGCTCGAACTCGGCCATCCACAGCTGGCCGATGATCTCGGCCACCGTCAGGTTGCGGTTGAAGCCCTGTTTGCCGGTCGAGCAGAAGCGGCAGTTGACGGCGCAGCCCGCTTGCGTGGATATGCACAGCGTGCCGCGGTTTTCTTCCGGGATGAACACGGTCTCGACCGCGTTGCCGTTGCCGACGTCGACCAGCCATTTGCGGGTGCCGTCGCTGGCAGTCTTGTCGCTCACGATCGCAGGCGCGCGTACTTCGGCGCGGGTCTTGAGCTTTTCGCGCAGCGACTTGGCCAGGTCGGTCATGCTGTCAAAATCCGCCGCGCCGAACTGGTGGATCCAGCGTTGCAACTGCTTGGCGCGGAACGGTTTCTCACCCAAGTCGGCGCAGTAAGCGACGAGTTGCGCGGGATCAAAATCCAGCAGGTTGGTGAGAGTTGTCATGGTGTATTTCCTATATTCCTGAACCCGCTCGCGCCGGCCCGGTGGCCGCGGGCGAGCGGGTTACTCATTCAATTAGTCCGGGGGAATCGATCCGGGGAACGCCCGGACTGCGCTCCCCCTTGCTAATTAACGCGAGTAGACGTTCAGTGCCGGGAAGTAGTAAGCGATTTCCACAGCCGCGGTTTCGGCAGCGTCCGAACCGTGAACGGCGTTGGCGTCGATCGAGTCGGCGAAATCGGCGCGGATGGTGCCGGCGTCGGCTTTCTTCGGATCGGTAGCGCCCATCAGGTCGCGGTTTTTCAGGATCGCGCCTTCGCCTTCGAGCACCTGGATCATCACCGGACCCGAGATCATGAAGTCGACCAGGTCCTTGAAGAACGGACGTGCAGCGTGCACTGCGTAGAAACCTTCGGCTTCAGCGCGCGACAGTTGCACCATGCGTGCAGCGACGACCTTCAGGCCGGCTTCTTCGAAGCGGCTGTAGATTTTGCCGATCACGTTTTTTGCGACTGCGTCCGGCTTGATGATGGACAGGGTGCGTTCGATTGCCATGAGAAACTCCAATAAATAAAAGGTTATGAACTGAGAAATTCGTTTGAACTTTGGGACTCAATCAACCTTTAATTTTACCATACCTGCCCCAGATATCCGATATTGCGGTAGTGGCAAGCATGGTGTTACAGTGGCGGCAAAAGTCCGTCCAGTTCCTGCGTGTTCTTCATCTTCAGTTAAGGAAGTTGACATAGGATAGTTGTGACGTACCTTGCAAGCGCGCGTGTATGCTTGCCCGTACCATTCATCGAACCGGAGGCACCGATATGTATCCTAGTACCCAACAGCAAAGTACCATCGACCTGACCACAGGTGGCCAGGCCTCGCGTAACAAAGTGTTACGCAACACGTATTGGCTGCTGGCGCTGTCGATGATCCCGACCGTCCTGGGCGCCGTTGCCGGCATGTCGTTCGGCATCGCCTTCACCGGCATCATGGGCTTCGTGATCTTCCTGGCAGTCGCCTTCGGCTTCATGTGGGCCATCGAGAAGAACAAGGATTCCGGCCTGGGCGTCGCCCTGCTGCTCGGCTTCACCTTCTTCATGGGCATGATGCTGGCCCCGTTGCTGACCCACACGCTCAATTACGCCAACGGCGCCAGCCTGATCATGACGGCGTTCGGCGGTACCGCGGTCGTGTTCGCCGTGATGGCCAGCATCGCCACCACCACCAAGCGCGATTTCTCGGGCATGGGCAGCTGGCTGATGGCCGGCGTGGTGGTGCTGCTGCTGGCGATCGTGGCCAACATCTTCCTGCAGATGTCGGTGCTGTCGATCGTGATCTCGGTCCTGGCGATCGGCATCTTCTCGGCCTTCATCCTGTATGACGTGCAGCGCATCGTCAACGGCGGCGAAACCAACTACGTCACCGCCACCCTGTCGATCTACCTGAACGTGTTCAACATCTTCAGCAGCCTGCTGCGCCTGCTGGGCATCGTGGGCGGCGACGACTGATCAGTGTCGCTTTCGAACATGAACCGGCCTGCGGGCCGGTTTTTTCGTTTACGGCGGCGTTGACGATGGGGTCAGGCGCAGCAGGCTGGCGTCAGTCCCGTCGGTCAGGACATAGATCGCGCCATCCGGGCCGACCCTGACGTCGCGCATGCGCGCGCCCAGCTCGGCCAACAGCGTCTGCTGGCCGACGATCTCGCCCCCGTCGCGCAGCACGCGGTGGACCGCCCGTCCGCGCAGCGCCGGCACCAGCAGATCGCCGCGCCAGCCGGGAAACAGCACGCCGTCATAGACCGCCAGGCCGGCCGGCGCGATCGACGGCGTCCATTCCAGCAGCGGCGCCTCGAAGCCGGCCAGCCGGCTGAACGGCGTGACGCGGCCGAATGGATAATCGATGCCGGCCGTGACCAGCGGCCAGCCGTAATTCCTGCCCGCCACGATACGGTTGATCTCGTCGCCACCGCGCGCGCCGTGTTCCGTCAGCAGAAGCTCGCCGGTGGCCAGATCGACGGCGATGCCCTGCGGATTTCGATGGCCGAGGCTGTACAGCGCCGGCGCGGCGCCGGGACGGTCCAGGAACGGGTTGTCGGGCGGCGCCTTGCCGTCGCGGTCGAGCCTGACCACGCTGCCCAGGTGACTGGCGACGTTCTGCGCCTCTTCGCGCTGCCAGTTGCCGTCGCCGATCGTCATTGCCAGCGTGCCGTCGGGCAGGAAGGCAATGCGGCCGCCGTTGTTGCCGACGCGGGGCTTGGGCGTGGAGCTGAACAGGATCCGGACATCCTCGAGCCGCTCACCCGCCAGCCGGGCACGCACCAGGCGCGTGCCGTTGGCGCCCTCTTCGCCATGGCCCATCGTCAGGTACAGCAGGCGATTACGCTCGAAATCGGGATCGAGGGCGACGTCCATCAGGCCGCTGGCGCCGCCGCGCTGGAACACGGGCGGCAGGCCATCCGTCGCGATCGGCGTGCTGGCGCCATCGGCGGCGACGGCGAGCAGGCGCCCTTTCAGCTCGGTCACGAGCATGCGTCCATCCGGCAGGAAGGCCAGCGACCAGGGCCAGTCGAGCCCGGTTGCAACAGCCTGGACGCGGTAGCTGGCCGGATCGACCGCTTCGAGCTTTCCAGCCGCGCCGGGTGATGTGATGAGGAACAATGCCACCGGCGTCAGCGCCAGCAGCGCCACCCCCAGGATCTGGCGCCGCGGATCGGCAAGCCGCCGGTCCGGCGAGCTCATGTGAGCGTAGACCAGGCCGCCGGCGATCCCGCTCGTCGCCATCAAGGCATGGCCGAGATGGCCGCGGGTCGCGGCAATGGCCGGCATCGGAATAACGTTGAGCATCAACCAGAATGCCGTCCACAGGCCGGCAACCGCGGCCACGACGAACAGCGGCGCGCGGCGCGCCGGCCTGGCGACGCGCTCGATCACGTGCGCGGCCAGCATGGCGGGCAGCAACGCGGCCAGGGCGATCCCGGCCATGACCGGGCCGAAACCCGCCAGGTCCTGCAGCGTGGTCCGGGCGCGCAACCCTGGCGTGACCGTGGCGCCGAGCGCGGTCAGTGCGCCGAGATTGACGTGGGTCTGGACCAGGCTGGCGACCATGCCGGTCGCGACGGCGGCGGCCAGCAAGGCTGCCGCGTAGCGACCGGGCCGCTTCAATCAGGCCGCCGCGTCGGCCGTGGCCGGCACGTTGGCCGGCACATAGGCGGCGCCATCGGACTCCGGCGCGGGCTTGGCGCCGAGCTCGAACACGCCGATCGATTCGACGTGCGAAGTATGCGGGAACATGTTCACCACGCCTGCCTTCTTCATCACATAGCCGGCCTTGTGCACCAGGATGCCGGCGTCGCGCGCCAGGGTCGACGGACTGCACGAGACATAGACGATGCGCTGCGGCATTAAATCCTCGTGGGTTTCACGCAGTTCGGCCAGCGCCACCGCCAGCGCCATGGCGCCGTCGCGTGGCGGGTCGATCAGCATGCGGTCGAATTTACCGAGCGCCACCAGGTCGTCCCTGGTGACTTCGAACAGGTTGCGGGTCGAGAACGACGTTTTGTCGGCCAGGCCGTTGGCCCTGGCATTGTCCAGCGCACGCGTGGTCAGCGCCGTGCTGCCCTCGATGCCGACCACTTCGCGCGCCTGGGTCGCCAGCGGCAGGGTGAAGTTGCCGAGGCCGCAGAACAGGTCGGCCACGCGGTCGTCTTTCTGCACCTCGAGCAAGCGCAGCGCCTTGGCCACCAGCACCCGGTTGATGTGGTGGTTCACCTGGGTGAAGTCGGTCGGCTTGAACGGCATGCGGATGCCGAACTCGGGCAGCGTGTAGTACAGCTCCTTGCCGAGCGGGTAGAACGGATGGGCGGTGTCCGGGCCCTTCGGCTGCAGCCACCACTGGATGCCCCACTGGTCGGCGAAGGCCTTGAGCAGGGTTTCGTCGGCCGGCGCCAAGGGCGCCATGATGCGCAGCACCAGCACCGTGGTCTCTTCGCCGATCGCCACCTCGATCTGCGGCAACTGGTTGTAGATCGACAGGGCGCCGATCAGCTCGCGCAGCGGCACCAGCAGGCGCGCGACATGGTCGGGCAGGATCTCGCAAGTGGTGATGTCGGCCACAAACGACGAGGCGCGCTCGTGGAAGCCGACCAGTATGCCGCCCTTCTTCGCCACGTGGCGCACCGACAGGCGCGCGCGGTAGCGGTAATCCCAGGTCGGACCATACATCGGGCGCATGATCATCTCGGCTTTTACTTTCCCCAGGTGCCACAGGTTATCTTCCAGCACACGGCCCTTCATCGCCACCTGCGCGCCCGGTTCCAGGTGCTGCATCGAACAGCCGCCGCAGTAGCCGAAATGCTGGCACTTCGGCTCGACCCGCATCGACGAGGCGCGCTGCATGGTCAGCATGCGGCCCGCTTCCCAGTTCTTCTTCTTGCGGGTGGTCTCGAAACTGACGCGCTCGCCTGGCAGCGCGCCTTCGACGAAGATCACCTTGCCCGGCGAACCGTCTTCGTTCTCGAGGTGGCCAACGCCGCGCCCGTCCATGTCGAGGGATTTGATGTCGATGAAGATTTCTTGCATGGTCTGAGGAAAGTGGAGTGAGGGCCGGGAGCTGTCCCTGGCCGGCGGCGCACGCGTCGATGGCCGCGCATAAATGAAAAATGGCCGAAAAGGCCCGGCGGGCATGATAGCAAGGAATCGCAGTGGGCGCTACAGGAGGAATTGTCGTTACAACAACGAATCGCGCACCACGCCCCGCGCCGCCATGGCGCGCTTGAGCTTGACCAGCGCCTCTTGCTGGATCTGGCGCACGCGCTCGCGCGTCACACCCATTTCTTCGGCCAGGGTTTCGAGGGTGGCCGGATCATCGTTATCCAGGCCGAAGCGGCGGGTGACGACCAGGCGCTGCTTGTCGGGCAGGCGGGTCAGCCAGTCGCGCACCAGCAGCGCCACTTCTTGCTGCTCGGCGTGGGCGTCGGGACTGCCCTCGCCGTCGTCGGGCAGCATGTCCATCAGGCTCGACTGGGGATCGTTGTCGAGCGGCGCGTCGAGCGACGCGGCGTGCTCGGACAGGGTCAGTATGTCTTGCACTTCCTCGACCGGGCGGCCGACCAGGCTGGCGATGTCTTCGTTCGAGGCTTCCTTGCCGTCGTGTTTTTGCGCTTCGAGGTGGTATTTGGCGCGCAGCACGCCGTTCAGTTCGCGCACCATGTGCACCGGCAGGCGCACCGTGCGCGCCTGGTTCATGATGGCGCGCTCGATGCTCTGGCGGATCCACCAGGTGGCGTAGGTCGAGAAACGGAACCCGCGTTCGGGCTCGAACTTGTCGATGGCGCGCATCAGGCCGATATTGCCCTCCTCGATCAGGTCGAGCAGGACCACGCCGCGGTTGATGTAGTGCTTGGCGATCGAGACGACCAGGCGCAGGTTATGCTCGATCATCTTCTGGCGCGCGCCGAAGTCGCCGGCCTTGGCCAGGGTGGCGAAGTGGACTTCCTCGGGCGGCGAGAGCAGCGCCCTGGCGCCGATCTGGTTCAGGTAGTGCTGGGTGGTGTCGGTCGCGAGCTCGGCCTGCAAGACCTTGCGCAGCTCGTCGACCGTGCCGGCGCCGGCGTTGCCGGGCGGGACATCGTGGCCGTCGGCGCCGTCGCCGCGGCCATCGGCATGCACGCGCTCGCTTTCCGGTTCGTCCGGAAACTCGTCCGTATCCTCCTGGTCCAGCGAGTGCGGCGGCTGCGTCATACCGTTCCTAACGAACGGGCAAGAACCTCGTCGGGTCGACCGGCTTGCCCTGCTGACGAATCTCGAAGTGCAACTTGACCGTGTCGGCGTCGGAATCGCCCATTTCGGCGATCACCTGGCCACGGCTCACGTTGTCGCCTTCCTTGACGACGATCCGGCGATTGTGGGCATAGGCCGACAACAAGCTGTTGCTGTGCTTGACGATGACGAGATTACCATAACCGCGGATGCCGCTGCCAGCATACATTACCTTGCCCGAGCCGGCGGCGACCACCGGCTGGCCCAGCTTGCCGGCGATGTCCAGCCCCTTGTTGCGGCCATCGTCGAAGGTGGCGATGACGCGGCCCTCGGAGGGCCACATCCAGCTCAGGCGGGCTTCGTCGCTGGCGGCGGCAGTCGCCGGCGGCGTGACGGCGGGAGTGGTGGTGGCCGGAGGCGGCGTGGTGGTGGCCACCTTGCCTTCGTTGTACGGGGTCTTGTCGGCGCGCGGCTCGGTCTTGCGCGGCACGCTGGCGGCCGGCGGCATCGGCACCGGCTGGGTCTGTACATTGGCGCTGCGCTCGCCTTCCGGCTGGCTCACCCGCAGTACCTGGCCGACCTTGATGTCGTCCGGGTTGGCCAGGTTGTTCCAGGTTACCAGGTCGCGGTAGTTCTGGCCGAAGTCCAGCGCGATGCGCAGCAGGGTGTCGCCCTTGCGCACGGTGTACATGCCGCGCTCATCGTGTTTCGGCGCTTCTTCCACGCGCGCCGGCGCCGGACGGGTCGGGGCGGCGGTGACGGGACGCTCGACGACCGGCGCCTGGCGGGTGGTGGTGGAACAACCGGCCACGAGGCCGATGAAGATCGTCAGGAGGGCTAAACGCGGTGCTTGTGTCATTGGCATTCTATTGTCTTGTCGGCGTACGGCGGGCCTGGCGGCCCTCTAGGGTTTCAGATGGTACCGGGGCGCAGCGGCACGAAATGGCACGCTTCCAGCGTTTCGCTGGTCCATTCGGATTTGCCGGTGCGGGTGATACGGTGCAGGTGCTGCACCTGGGCGCCGACCGGCGCCACGAGGTGCGCGCCGATGGCGAGCTGCTCGAGCAGGGCCCGCGGCACCTCGAGCCCGGCGGCGGCGAGGATGATGCCATCGAAAGGCGCAGCCTGCGGCAAGCCTAGCATACCATCGCCATACTGCAAACGCAGGTTCGATAGCCGCAGCGGGCGCAGGTTCGTCTTCGCGAGCTCGTGCAGGGGCTTGATGCGCTCGATCGAGTACACGTCCTTCGCGACGAAGGACAGGACCGCGGCCTGGTAGCCGCAGCCGGTGCCGATCTCGAGCACTTTTCCCAAGGTTCCGCCGGCACGCATCGCTTCGATCATGCGCGCGACGATATAAGGCTGGGAAATCGTCTGGTGATGGCCGATCGGCAGCGAGGCGTCGACATACGCCTGGCCGGACAGCGCCGGTTCGATGAACAGGTGGCGCGGCACGACTTCCATCGCCGACAACACCTTCGGATCGCTCACGCCCTGGCGCGCGACGCGCGCCACCATCGCCCGGCGCACCGCCTCGGTCGCCGCGAGGTCGGAGCGCTGGGCCGCCGGGGCGCTGCTCGCGGCCTGGACATAGCCGGGTGCGCGCGGCGCCGGGGCCGGCATTGGTGGCGCCTTGGCGCCGCCCTGGCTGCTGGCCGCGTTGCGGGTGGCGGTCTGCGGCGTCTGGAATGGCGCCGGGGCGCCGGGTTTGCGCGCGCTGCTCGTCACCGACGACAGCGGCAGCGGGAAATTCGGACGCACGTCCTTCATGCCAGGCCTCCCGCCAGCAGGGCCAGCTGGGTCTTGTGGGTCAGGTCGATCTGCAGGGGCGTGACCGAGACCCGCCCTGCCGACGTCGCGTGGAAGTCGGTGCCTTCTCCCGCGTCGCGGCACGCGCCGGGGGCGCCGATCCAGAAGATCTCGCGACCGCGCGGATCCTGGGCCCGGATCACCGGCTCGGCCTGGTGGCGGCGTCCGAGGCGGGTCGGCGTCAGCGGGCCGATGTCCTCATAGGGCAGGTTCGGGATGTTCACGTTCAGCAAGAAGGGCTTGGGCAGCATGTCGAAGCCGCCGGCGGCGAAGCGCTCGACGATGTCGCGCGCGACACGGGCGGCGGAATCGACGTGCGCCCAACCACCATTGACCTGCGAAAAGGCGATCGCCGGCAAGCCGAACAGGTAGGCTTCGGTCGCGGCGGCGACGGTGCCGGAGTACAGTGTGTCATCACCCATGTTCTGACCGTTGTTGATGCCGGAAACCACCAGGTCGGGTGGCGCATCGGACATGCCGGTCAGGGCGATGTGCACGCAGTCGGTCGGCGTGCCATTGGTGAAATAGAAACCGTTCGACGATTTATAGACCGATAACGGCCGGTCGAGGGTCAGCGAATTCGACGCGCCCGAACGGTTGCTGTCGGGCGCCACGACGACGAGCTCGGCGATCGGCGCGAGCGCGTCCGCGAGCGCCTGCAGTCCGGGCGCCAGATAGCCATCGTCGTTACTGATCAAGATTCGCATGGCGCAGATTTTACCTGAAGCAACGGCTGTATCGACGCCCATCCCGCGAAATTCGTGACCAGATTTCACAATCCGGTACGATGGGTGGCGCGTCTGCCAACCGTGCGGCGATCCGGCGACAGTTATCTGCACAAGACGACAAGATGCTTGGCAGCAAGGAAATCTTGTTGCGCAATCACGTCGGTCGCCGGTCGTGCATCAGCGCCTGCAGCCGGTACGTGCCGGCCAAGATCGCTCCCTACACATGGTGCGAGGCGCATTCGTGGCGACTGGTCGACATCCGACCGCGACCATTGCTTCGTGCCGGACTTCGGCCCATGCGCCAGGCGGACGGATTCTGCGCGCGCACTGGACAAGCGGAGGTTCCCGCCGCTGCGCAGCAGGAGGCGGGTGACCCGCCCGCGCGGTGATGGCTCAAGTCGACCACCCGACCACTCGCATCGCCGTCATCCGACCGTGTAGACGATCCGCCCAGCCCACGCTCATCCAGCCAAGGGGCCGCTTTTCAGGACGCCGCCGCTCAACGCAAGGCCGTCGGATTGTCGCGCGCCGCGTCGATCAGCGCGCCTTCGGGCAGGAAGACCTCGTCCTGCGTGAACGACAGCAATGCATCCTTGTCGCCCTCTTGCATGCAGGTCTGCTTGATCATCGCGGCCCCGCGCCGGCGCAAGGAATGCGCGGCGCTCGGCTCGAGCACCGAGGTCCGCAGGCTGTCGGCCAGCGCCCTCGCCTCGCCCGGGCTGCTGCCGTCGATCAGGTTCTGCAGTTCGGAGCCGGCGCCTCGGGATCCCAGTCGATCACCAGCACCGGCGTCTCGAATTCGCGCTCCGCCAGCTGCAGCGCCAGCGCCGCCGGCACGGCATTGCGCGCCGCGCCGCCCTCGCAGGCATGGAAACACGTGACCGCGCCGGGGCAGCGCCAGCGGCGGGAGCGGAATACCTTGTTGGTCCATATGGCTTCTCATTCTTTTGGAAACGTCGGGCCTGGAACATCGCGCCACTCGGGTACGGCAGCAGGACGCGCGAATTGCTTGTAGTCGTGGTCGAGAGGCGTATGCTTTTTTGACATGCATAGTGGCCGCGATCCGCTTGACCATCCTGTCAATGTCCGGCAAGAAGTCGGGATTGGACATGATGGCGGCCGTGTCCCCCAGGTCTCGCAGAACAGCTTTCTTTCTTGGGGCATAATTCGCCCCGCCAATTAATATGGGGAGAAGCAATGAAAGCCGTACGCTGCACCGCCTGGGGGCCGCCAAGTAGCCTCGTGCTCGACAACTTGCCCGACCTGGTCGCCGGTCCCGGCGAGGTCGTGGTCGACGTGAAAGCCGCGGGCGTCAATTTCCCCGACGTGCTCACGGTCCAGGGCAAATACCAGGTGCGCCCTCCCCTGCCCTTCACGCCGGGCAACGAGTTCGCCGGCGTGGTGCGGGCGGTCGGCGCCGACGTCAGCGGCTTCGTGCCCGGCCAGCGCGTGATCGGCTTTACCCGCACCGGCGCCTTCGCCGAACAGGCGGTGGCGCCAGCCAATGCATTCCTGCCGATGCCGGACGATATGGCGTTCGACGTCGCCGCCGCGATCACCCTCACCTACGGCACCTCGTACCACGCGGTGGCCGACCGCGGCGCCTTGCAGGCCGGCGAAACGATGCTGGTGCTGGGCGCGGCCGGCGGCGTCGGCCTGGCGGCGATCGAGATCGGCAAGGCCCTCGGCGCGCGCGTGATCGCGGCCGCCTCCAGCGACGAGAAACTGGCGGTATGCAAGGCGCACGGCGCCGACGTGTTGATCAATTATGACACCGACGACTTGCGCGAAGCGCTGCGCGCCGCCACCGACGGCCGCGGCCCGGACGTCGTCTACGATCCGGTCGGCGGCAAGTACAGCGAACCGGCGCTGCGCTCGATCGCCTGGCGCGGCCGCCACCTGGTGGTGGGCTTCGCGGCCGGCGAGATCCCGCGCCTGCCGTGGAATCTGTTGCTGTTGAAGGGAGCGTCGGTGGTCGGCGTATTCTGGGGCGATTTCACGCGCAAGGAACAGGATGCGCACCTGGCGGCGATGGCGCGCATCACCGGCTGGATTGCGGAAGGTACATTAAATCCGCTGGTCTCGCGGCGCTACCGCCTTGCCGACACGGCGCGCGCACTGGAAGACATGGCGGCGCGCAAGGTCATCGGCAAGGTCGTGATCACGCCGTGAACGGGCGGCGCGCGCTCAGGCGGCGCCCTCGTTTGCCGCCTCGGCCGGCCGGAAGAAGTCGATCACCTCTTCTTGCACCCGGGTGCGCTTGAACGACGGCAGGCTTTGCCAGATACGGCGGCCATAGGGCTTGGTAATGATGCGCGGATCGCAGATCATCAGCACGCCGCGGTCGTCGACGTCGCGGATCAGGCGTCCGGCGCCCTGCTTGAGCGTGATGATCGCCTCGGGCAGCTGGTGGTGCATGAAGCCGTTCATGCCCTGCTTTTCCATCACCTCGATGCGCGCGGCCAGCACCGGATCGTCGGGCGGCGCGAACGGCAGCTTGTCGATGATCACCAGCGACAACGCCTCGCCGCGCACGTCGACGCCTTCCCAGAAACTCTGGCTGCCGACCAGCACGGCATTGCCGGCGTTGCGAAACGAGTCGAGCAATTCGGTCCGGCCGCGCTCGCCCTGCACGAACAGCGGGAAATCCCAGCCGCGCTCGGCGAATTCGGTGCGCAGGCGCTCGGCCACCTTGTTCACCGCGCGAATCGTCGTGCACAGGAAGAAGGTGCGGCCGCCCGCCGCCTCGATCACCGGCAAGGCGGCATCGACCACCGCGTCGGTATAGACCGCCGCCTGCGGTTCCGGCAAACCGGTCGGCACGTACAGGATGCCCTGGTTCTGGTAGTCGAATGGGCTGGGCCAGGTCTTGGCCGGCTCGCCGGTCAGGCCGAGCTGGTCGGAAAAGTGCTTGAAGTCGTTCTTCACCGCCAGGGTGGCCGAGGTGAAGATCCAGCTGCGCGGCGTACCTTCGCGCTGGTTGGTGAAGATCGGCGCGATCGACAGCGGCGTCTTGTGCAGTTGCAGCGAAGACGAGAACGCCTCGGCCCACAGCACGGCCTGTTCGCTGGCCGGCGCCTTGTGGTCGGGCTTCCAGGCGTCGAAGCTGGCGGCCAGTTCGTGCGCACGCAAGCGGCAGGCCTCGATCGTCTCGGCGCGCGCGGCGTTTTCTTCGAGCACCGTGATCATGCCGGCGATTTCTTCCTTGAGCTTCTCGAGCGCCGGGAAGAATTGCGAAGTCGGCATGATCTGCGGCAGCGACAGGCGCAGGTTGCCGTCGCCGAACGACAGGCGCAGGTCGCGCGCGGCCTTCTCGACCACGGTCACGACCTTGGCCCAGTCCGGGCCGCCGCGCGCATGGGCCAGGCCCTCGGCCAGCACGTCGCGGCACAGTTCCAGCACCTGGGACGTCGAGACCGATTGCCCGAAGAACAGCGTCGCGACGTCGGGCAGCTGGTGCGCCTCGTCGAAAATGATGGTGTTGGCCGACGGCAGCAGCTCGGCCACGCCGGTATCCTTCAGCGCCACGTCGGCGAAGAAGAGATGATGGTTGACCACCACCACATCTGCTTGTTGTGCCTCCCTGCGCGCCTTCATGACGAAGCAGTCCTGGTAGTACTGGCATTCGGCGCCCATGCAGGTGTCGCGGGTGGACGTGACCAGGTTCCAGACGGTGGCGGTCTCCGGCACCTTGGCCAGCTCGGCCTTGTCGCCCGAGCTCGTCATCTTGATGAAGCGCGAGATCTCGCGCAGGTGGCCGACATCGTCGCGCGACGTCAGGCGGCCGTTCTGCAAGGTGCGCTCGAGGTGGAAATGGCAGACGTAGTTCGAGCGGCCCTTGAGCAGGGCCACCGACACCGGGGCGCGCAAGGCGGCGCGCACGGTGGGGATATCGCGCAGGAACAACTGGTCTTGCAGGTTCTTGGTGCCGGTCGAGACGATGGTCTTGCCGCCCCACAGCAGCGCCGGCACCAGGTAGGCAAAGGTCTTGCCCGTGCCCGTGCCGGCTTCGGCCATGAGGACTTGCTGGTCGGCGATGGCCTGGGCCACGGCCTTGGCCATCTCGGTCTGCGACTGGCGCGGTTTGAAGGTGCCGACGGCGGGCGCGAGCGGGCCGCCCGCGCCGAACAGGCGGTCGACGTCGGCGTCGTACTTGCCGGCGGGAGCCTGGGGTTCCGGGGCTGCGGGAGCAATGGTCCCTGCCGCATCCGGAGAAGCAGAAAGTTGGTCGGTCAAAATACGTGGTTTCGTTGAGCCTGGGAATGAATCAGGCCGGTATATCGGGTATCAGCTGCATCTTCAGCAGCGTAATATGATCTTTGAGCTGCAGCTTACGCTTCTTGAGGCGCCGCAGTTGTAACTGGTCGGCATGACCGTCCGCCGTCAACAGGGAGATCACGGCGTCGAGATCGCGGTGTTCCACATCGAGTTCGATAATACGGCGCTGGATGTCCTGGACGTCGGTCATGTTTACTGTTCCAAGCAGTTCGATAGAGATGCAGTTGCGGGAAAGAATGGCGGAAAGCGCCGACCAAGGCGGGGCGCTCCGGTTTTCGCTACATTGTTGCTACAAGATTAACTTGCGCGCTGGTGGCTTATCAGTGCATAGTTTAATCGAGGCGGAGGTTGCCGCCAACAAAGAATGGCGTTAGCGTCCTGGAAAACACGGATTTATGACTTCTTACAAGATCGAGGCGGGTACCGCGCAACACATCGGAAACCGTCCCCAGCAGAACGACCGCGCCGCACTGTTCACCGGCGCCCGCGCGCCGGGCTATGTGCTGGCGGTACTGTCGGACGGGGTCGCCAGCCAGGCGGGAGCCGACCAGGTCTTGCACACGGCGCGCCAGGTCTTCGACGAATTCAAGCCCGGCGAGCGGCCCGGCATCGAGCGCCTGGCCCAACTGCTGCACGAGATCATCAGCGAAACCCATACGGTGATCAAGATGAATGCCGTGGCCAGGCAGGCCGACATCCATGCCAGCTTCGTCGGCCTGGTGATCAGCCCCCACGGCGAGGCGGTCTGGGCCCACGTCGGCGATTCGCGCCTCTACCGCTTCGAGCACGGCAAGTGCGCGGTGCGGACGGGCGATGTCGCGTATATCGAACACCTGATCGGCAGCGACCGCCTGCCGCCGGACGCGGCGCGCAACCACCGCCGCTCCAAGCTCTTGCTCAATTTGCTGGGCAATAGCCGCAAGGAACCCTTCGTCACGACCGGCAGCCATACCGGCCTGGCGCCGGGCGATAGCTTCCTGCTGTGCTCAGACGGTTTGTGGCATTTCTTTACCGATGCCGAACTGGCGGCCGTGACCGCCAAGGCGACGCCGCGCCAGGCGTCCGAGATGCTCATCAACAAGGCCATCGAGCGCTCCCAAGGCAAGGGGGGCAATTGCACGATGGCGATCGTGAAGCTCGTGCCCCCAGTCCAGGGCGGCGCGTCCCCCGACCGGGGCAGGGGCTGAACAAACCTGGACTTCCGCCTGCGCGGGACCGACGACGGTGATGCTAGTTCGTCGTCGGCTTGTTACCGTTGGCGCGTTTGGCTTCCTCGGCGGCGCGCTGGGCGGCCTTGGCTTCGCGTTCGGCCACGCGGCGCGCCACGTCCCTCTGGCGCTCTTCCGACTTGCGCCGGCGCTCTTCATAGGCCGCGACACTGGCCGCGCGCTCGGCCGCCTCTTTCTCGGCATGCGCCGCCGCTTCCTGGGCCCGCTGCTGGTTGCGCACCGCGCGCGATTCGCCCGGCTTGGTGCGCGGCGGCGGCAATACGGCGCTGGCCGGATCCTTCACCGGCGGCGGATTGGCCGCCAGCTTGGCTTCTTCTTCGGCATAGGCGGCGTCGGCCTCGGCGATCGCCTTGTCGCGTTCGTCGACCTTGAGGCGGCGCAGGTAGTGCGACGCCTCGATCTCGATCGCGCGTTGGGTCGCGAGGGCGGCGCGCCGCACTTCGCGCGCTTCGTCCAGGCAACTGTTGACGAAGAACTTGTCGTAGCAAACCGCCTCGCGGTCGGCATAGCGTGCCTCGATCGCGGCGCGTTCGGCGGCGACCGCCGCCAGGCGCTGTTCGGCCTGTTCGGCGGAGGTGGTCGGTGCGGGCGGCGTGTCGTCCTGCACCAGTTCGTTGCTGGAGCAAGCCGCCAGCAACAGGGCAAAGCCGGCGGCGGCAAGCGTGCGCAGCATCGGATGTCTTGTCATGGTGTTCCTTTCGATCATGCAATGGCGTCGGCAGCGCCGCGCCGTTCGGCGAGCAGGTACTCGCGCGATTGCATCTCGATGATACGCGATACGGTCCGGTGGAATTCGTTCGCCAGCTGACCGCTGGTGTAAAGCTCCTCGGGCTCGACCGCGGCCGACATGATCAGCTTGACCTTGTGGTCGTAGAACACGTCGATCAGCCAGGTGAAACGGCGCGCCTCGGATGCCTGGCCGGCCGACATCGCCGGGATGCCGGACAGGACCACGGTGTGGAACTGGCTGGCCAGTTCGAGATAGTCATTCTGCGAGCGCGGGCCGCCGCACAAGGTGGCGAAGTCGAACCAGATCACGCCGCCGGCCTTGCGCAGCGCGCGGATCTCGCGCTTCTCGATGTGCACCACCGGCGCCTCGTCGGCGGTATCGGCGACCTTCGCATAGGCGTCGCGCAAGGCCTTGTCGGACGCCGCGTCGAGCGGCGTGTAATAGGCCTCGACCTGCTCCAGCGCGCGCTTGCGGTAGTCGTTGCCGGCGTCGACGTTCAATACGTCCAGCTTCTCTTGCAGCAATGCGATGGTGGGCAGCATGCGGTCGCGGTGCAGGCCGTCCGGGTACAGGGTCGACGGCTCGTAGTTCGAGGTCATGACGAAGCTCACGCCATTGTCGAACAGGGCCTTGAGCAGGTTGTACAGGATCATCGCGTCGGCGATGTCCGAAACATGGAATTCGTCGAAGCAGATCAGGCGGTACTTCTTGGCAATGCGCTTGGCGACCTCGTCGAGCGGATCGGCCACGCCTTTGAGTTCGTCGAGCTGGCCGTGCACGGCGCGCATGAACTCGTGGAAGTGCAGGCGCGTCTTGCGCACCACCGGCACCACCAGGTAGAACGAATCCATCAGGAAGGATTTGCCGCGCCCTACCCCGCCCCACATGTACACGCCTTTCGGCACATCGGGACGGTTGATCAGGCGCTTGAAAGCGGACGACCGCTGGGCCTTGTATTGGACCCAGTCGTCGTACGCCTGTTGCAGGCGGTCGACCGCCATCTGTTGCGCCGGGTCGGACTTGAAGCCGCGCTCGGTGAGTGCGTGCTGATAATACTCTTGGACGTTCATCAGGGAAATACCATCTACGTGAGGTGGACGGCTCTGCCATCCACGCGTCCAACGATCTTCTGCGCACCACGTTCGCGGTAATACAGGCCAGTGTTGGACGCGTGGACGGGTTCCCCGTCCACGCCACGGTATTTTTAAGTCGGTTGAATACCGGACGGCAGCGCCGTCCAGCCTCAGAAGTTCAGCGAACGCTTGTCCACCGCCAGCGCGGCTTCCTTGGTCGCTTCCGACAGCGATGGGTGCGCGTGGCAGATGCGGGCGATGTCTTCCGACGAGGCCTTGAACTCCATCGCGACCACGGCTTCCGAGATCAGTTCGGAAGCCATCGGGCCGACGATGTGCACGCCCAGGATTTCGTCGGTGGTGGCGTCGGCCAGGAACTTGACCATGCCCGAGGTATCGCCCAGCGCGCGCGCACGGCCATTGGCCATGAACGGGAAGGTGCCGGCCTTGTACTGCACGCCTTCGGCCTTGAGCTGCTGCTCGGTCTTGCCGACCCACGCGATCTCTGGCGAGGTATAGATGACCCAGGGGATGGTGTTGAAGTTCACGTGGCCGTGCTGGCCGGCGATGCGCTCGGCGACCGCCACGCCTTCTTCCTCGGCCTTGTGCGCCAGCATCGGGCCGCGCACGACGTCGCCCACCGCCCACACGCCAGGCAGGCTGGTGCGGCATTCGTCGTCGACCACCACGAAGCCGCGCTCGTCGAGCTGCAGGCCGACGGTCTCGATGCCGAGGCCGTCGGTGTTCGGCACGCGGCCGATCGAGATGATCAGGCGGTCGAAGGTGGCTTTCTGCTCCGCGCCGGTGCTGTCGGCGTACTCGACGGTGACGTCGTTGGCGCCCTTCGTGATCGCGCCGATCTTGCAGCCGAGGTTGATCTTCAGGCCCTGCTTGGTGAACAGCTTGTGCGCTTCCTTGGCGATCTGCTCGTCGACCGCGCCCAGGAAGGTCGGCAGGCCTTCCAGCACAGTGACGTCGGCGCCGACGCGGCGCCATACGCTGCCCATTTCCAGACCGATGACGCCGGCGCCGATCACGCCCAGCTTGCCAGGGACGGCGTCGATGGCCAGTGCGCCGGTGTTCGACAGGATCAGTTTCTCGTCGAATTCAGCGCCTGGCAGCTGGCGTGCGTTCGAACCGGTCGCGACGATCACGTTCTTGGCGGTGATGGTGTCGGTGGTCGGGCCGCTGACATTGATGGTGTAGCCCGCGTCGGCGTCAAGCTTGCCGGCGAACGCGCCGCGGCCGTGGAAGAAGGTGACCTTGTTCTTCTTGAACAGGAACAGGATGCCGTCGTTGTTCTGCTTGACGATGGTGTCCTTGCGCTTGAGCATGGTCGGTAGGTCGAGTTCGAGGCCCGACACCTTGATGCCGTGGTCGGCGAAGGCGTGGCCGGCGTGTTCGAAGTGTTCCGACGACTGCAGCAGCGCCTTCGACGGGATGCAGCCGACGTTGGTGCAGGTACCGCCCGGGGCAGGCTTGCCGGCGGCGTTGCTCCACTCGTCGATACAGGCAGTCTTGAAGCCCAGTTGCGCTGCACGGATGGCGGCGATGTAGCCGCCAGGACCGCCGCCGATCACGACGACGTCAAATTGTTTATCGCTCATTACTTGATTCCTTTTTATTCTTCCGGAACGAATACCCACAGCAGCAGGTAGATCAGTACGCCGAAGCCGAACGTCAGCACGAACAGTACGAAGATCAGGCGCCAGACCCACGATTCGAGACCATAGGTCCGCGCCAGGCCGCCGCACACGCCGCCCAGCCAGCGGTCGATCCGCGAACGGCGCAGGCCGCTCAGCAAGTCGTCGCGGTGCTGGTCGAAGGAAATCCGCCCGGTGGTCGGGGGTTCCTTGCTGAGGCTGACGGTCGAGGCGCCGGACAGGATGCGGGCCTTGGCCTGCTCGTATTCGGCGTCCGACAGGGCGCCGGCCTGGTGCAGCTCGTGCAGCCGCTTGATTTCGTCTGACAGCATGGCGTTCTCCGGCAAACAGCACGCCGGCCCCGCTTGCGCGGCGCCGGCACATGGTGAGAATTACAGGTCCAGCAGCAGGCGGGCCGGATCTTCCAGCGCATCCTTCATCGCGACCAGGCCCAGCACGGCTTCGCGGCCGTCGATGATGCGGTGGTCGTACGACATGGCCAGGTAGTTCATCGGACGGATGACGATCTGGCCGTTCTCGACGACGGCGCGGTCCTTGGTCGCGTGCACGCCCAGGATCGCCGACTGCGGTGGGTTGATGATCGGGGTCGACAGCATCGAGCCGAACACGCCGCCGTTCGAGATCGAGAAGGTACCGCCCGACAGGTCGTCCAGGGTCAGCTTGCCGTCCTTGGCTTTCTGGCCGAATTCACCGATCTTCTTCTCGATTTCGGCGATCGACATCTGGTCGGCGTTGCGCAGGATCGGCACCACCAGGCCACGTGGCGAACCGACGGCGATGCCGATGTCGAAGTAGCCGTGATAGATGATGTCGTTGCCGTCGACCGAGGCGTTCAGGATCGGGTACTTCTTCAGTGCCGCCACGGCGGCCTTGACGAAGAACGACATGAAGCCCAGCTTGACGCCGTGTTCTTTCTCGAACTTGTCCTTGTACTTGTTACGCAGTTCCATGACCGGCGCCATGTTCACTTCGTTGAAGGTGGTCAGGATGGCGTTGGTCGATTGCGATTGCAGCAGGCGCTCGGCGATACGGGCGCGCAGGCGGCTCATCGGCACGCGCTCTTCCGGACGGTCGCCCAGGTTGGCAGGCGCCGGCGCGGCGACTTGCTGCAGGGCGGCTTTCGGTGCGGCGGCCGGAGCGGCGGCCGGCTTGCTGGCGGCGGCGGCCAGGGCGTCGCCCTTGGTCACGCGGCCATCGCGGCCCGAGCCTTCGACGTTCGACGCCGACAGATTGTTTTCGGCCAGGATCTTGGCGGCGGCCGGCATCGCGACGCCTGCTTTCGACTGGTCCGATGCCGCGCTCGAAGCGGCTGGCGCAGCTGCGGCTGGCGCGGCGGCGATCGGTGCGTTCGGGGCTGCCGACGGGACGGCCTTGACCGAGATCGGGCTGGTCTGGGCCGATGCTTCGGTATCGATGATCGCGATGACTTCACCGGCAACGACGGTCGCGCCGTCGGCCTTCAGCAGTTGCACGATCACGCCGGCGCTTGGCGCCGGCAGTTCCAGGACCACCTTGTCGGTCTCGATGTCGATCATGTTCTCGTCGCGCGAGACGGACTCGCCGACTTTCTTGTGCCACGACAGCAGGGTTGCTTCAGCAACGGATTCCGACAGGACGGGGACCTTGACTTCGATTTGTGCCATTTTTTAAAACTCCAGTAATTATTCTTTGCAAGTACCCCCGCGCACGGGACGCGGGGGCCGTGGTTTGCTTTGACTATTATTTAGTCAGGATGAAACCCTTGAGCTTCGAGAACGCGGTTTCCAGCAGTTCTTTTTGCTGTGCGATGTGCTTGTCCGCATAACCGACGGCCGGCGATGCCGACGCGGCGCGGCCGGCGTAAGCCAGGCGCTGGCCATCTTCCATGCCTTCGAAGATGTTGTGCTGGATCTGGAACCACGGACCCTGGTTCTGCGGCTCGTCCTGCGCCCACACCACTTCGGTCGCGTTCGGGAACTTCTTGAGTTCGGCGGCGAACGACTTGTGCGGGAACGGGTACATCTGCTCGATACGGATGATCGCGGTATCGGCGCTGTTGCGTGCCTTGCGCGCATTGACCAGGTCGTAATAGACCTTGCCCGAGCAAACGATCACACGCTTGACCTTGCCTGCGTCGATCTTGTCGTCGCATTCGCCGATCACGGTCTGGAAACCGCCCTTGGTCAGGTCGGTCAGCGGCGAGCCGGCATCCTTGTTACGCAGCAGCGACTTCGGCGTGAAGATCACCAATGGCTTCCTGAACTGGCGCACCATCTGGCGGCGCAGCAGGTGGAAGATCTGGGCCGCCGTGGTCGGCTGGACCACCTGCATATTGTTGTCGGCGCACAGTTGCAGGAAGCGCTCGATACGTGCCGACGAGTGCTCCGGACCCTGGCCTTCATAGCCGTGCGGCAGCATCATGACCAGGCCCGAGGCGCGGCCCCACTTCACTTCGCCCGAGGCGATGAACTGGTCGATGACCACTTGCGCGCCGTTGACGAAGTCGCCGAACTGGGCTTCCCAGATGGTCAGCGTGTTCGGCTCGGCAGTCGAGAAACCGTACTCGAAGCCCAGCACCGCTTCTTCGGACAGCACCGAGTCGATCACGGTGAAGTCGGCCTGGTTATCCGAGACATTGGCCAGTGGCAGGTAGATGCCCTGGTCCCAGCGCTCGCGGTTCTGGTCGTGCAGAACGGCGTGGCGGTGCACGAAGGTGCCGCGGCCGGCGTCCTGGCCCGACAGGCGGATGGCGTAGCCCGACGACAGCAGCGACGCGAAGGCCAGGTGTTCGCCCATGCCCCAGTCGAGGTTGACTTCGCCGCGCCCCATGGCGGCGCGGTCGGCCAGCACCTTGTCGACCAGCGAGTGCGGCTTGAAGCCCTCTGGAACCTTGGTGATGCGTTCGGCCAGGCGTTTCAGTTCGGTGACCGGCACGGCGGTGTCGGCGGCGTCGGTCCACTTCTTGTTCAGGAACGGCGCCCAGTCGACGGCGTACTTGCCCTTGAAGTTGGTCAGCACCGGATCGACCGTATGCTTGCCGGCGTCCATGGCGTCGCGGTAGGCGGCGACCAGCTTGTCGCCACCGTCGGCTTCGATGGTGCCCTGCGCCGACAGCTTCTCGGCGTACAGCTTGCGGGTGCCCGGGTGCTTGGCGATCTTCTTGTACATCAGCGGCTGGGTCAGCGCCGGCGTATCTTGTTCGTTGTGGCCCAGTTTGCGGTAGCAGATGATGTCGACCACGACGTCCTTGCCGAACTCGGCGCGGTAGTCGAGCGCGATCTGGCTGGCCAGCACGACGGCTTCAGGATCGTCGGCGTTCACGTGCAGCACCGGTGCTTCGATCATCTTGACGACGTCCGAGCAGTACAGGGTCGAGCGCGCATCGCGCGGATCCGACGTGGTGAAGCCGATCTGGTTGTTGATGACGATGTGGACGGTGCCGCCGGTGCCGTAGCCGCGGGTTTGCGCCAGGTTCAGGGTTTCCATGACCACGCCCTGGCCAGCGAACGCGGCGTCGCCGTGGACCAGGATCGGCAGCACTTCCTTGCCCTTCTTGTCGCCGCGACGCATCATGCGCGCCTTGACCGAGCCTTCGACGACCGGGTTGACGATCTCGAGGTGGGACGGGTTGAACGCCAGCGACAGGTGGACCGGACCGCCCGGGGTCGAGATATCGCTCGAGAAGCCCTGGTGGTACTTGACGTCGCCCGCCGGCAGGTCGTCGGCGTGCTTGCCTTCGAATTCTTCGAACAGGTCGGCCGGGCTCTTGCCCAGGGTGTTGACCAGCACGTTCAGGCGGCCGCGGTGGGCCATGCCGATCACGATCTCCTGCACGCCTTTTTCACCGGCGCGCTGGATGACTTCGTCGATCGAGGCGATGAACGATTCGCCGCCTTCGAGCGAGAAGCGCTTGGCGCCGACGTACTTGGTGTGCAGGTAGCGTTCCAGGCCTTCGGCCGCGGTCAGGCGTTCGAGGATGTGCTTTTTCTTATCGGCGCTGAAGGTCGGGGTCGAGCGGATCGACTCCAGGCGCTCCTGCAGCCAGCGCTTCTCGGTCGGGTCGCTGATGTACATGAACTCGGCGCCGATCGAACGGGTGTAGGTATCGCGCAGCATGTTCAGGATGTCGCGCAGCGGCGCGGTTTCCTGGCCAAAGTAGGTGTTGCTGATATTGAAGACTGTGTCGAGGTCGGCTTCGGTGAAGCCGTAGAAGGCGGGATCGAGTTCGCGCAGCGGCGGACGTTCCTGGCGCTGCAGCGGGTCCAGATTGGCCCAGCGCGAACCCAGGTAGCGGTAGGCGGCGGTGATCTGGGTCACGGCGACGCGCTTGCGGCCCAGTTCGGAATCGGCCGAAGCGACGACGGTACGGATCGGGCCTTGCTTGGCGCGTTCCGCGAACGAGGCGACCACCGACGAATGGGCGACGTCGGGACGGTTCGAGCCGTCGACTGCCGGCACGTGCTGCATCTGGTCGAAGTAGGCGCGCCAGTTTTCGGGCACCGACGACGGGTTGTCCAGATAGGCCTCGTACAACTCTTCCACGTACGGGGCATTGCCGCCGAACAGGTAGGAGTTGGCGTTATATTGTTGCATCATTCTTGCTCACCTTTCTTTTCGCGCTTCGCGAGGGTTGGGCGGGTTGTTTAAAACCTTCCGCGACACGGCCTGACCGGTTAGCGGATCGCACTTCAAGACATCAAGTTGTGGGGGAAGGACTGTTCGGTACGAAAATACGTGTGCAAAATCCTGCCAATTTGCGCACATTATTGTAACGCATGATCTCGGCAAGGGCAGACCAACGTCCGAGAAATAATTTATTTCTAAATGTGTTTTTTTGCGTCGTACTTTTGGCGATTTCGCCACTGCCGAGTTGACCATGTAAATGATAATCGTTATCATTTGATGATGTCCCCTTCCGCAACTCCCCTCCAACATAAAGCCGAACCTGCCATCAAGGCCGAGTCCGTGCCCTCCAGCGCCACGACGCCTCGCGCCCACTTGTCCGGCGGGGCCAGCGCCAAGCCCGCCGCGGGCAGCGGCTTGCCGGGCGCCGGTCGCGCCCTCTGGCTCAAGCAACTGCACCAATGGCATTGGATCAGCTCGGCCATCTGCCTGATGGCCATGTTGCTGTTCAGCTTTACCGGCCTGACCCTGAACAACGCCACCCTGATCGAGGCCAAACCCGTCGTCACGCGCCTGAAAGCCACGCTGCCCGAGCCGCTGCGGGTCCAGCTGCAGGCGTATGCCGAGGAGCATGCCGACGCCGAGGTGCCGCTGCCGAGCGAGATCGCGGACTGGACCAATGGCGCCTTCCCGGTCGACGTGCGCGGCAAGCGCGCCGAGTGGAGCGAGGAAGACGCCTACGTCGCCCTGCCCCGCCCCGGCGGCGACGCCTGGCTGCGCATCGCCGTCGACGGCAGCGCCGAATACGAAGGCACCGACCGCGGCTGGATCTCGTGGCTCAACGACATGCACAAGGGCCGCAATACCGGTCCGGTGTGGAGCTGGTTCATCGATATCTTCGCCGTCGCCTGCGTGGTGTTCTGCATCACCGGCTTCCTGATCATGAAATACCACGCGGCCAAGCGGCCGTCGACCTGGCCGGTGGTCGGTTTCGGCGTCGTGCTGCCGATCGTGCTGGCTTTGCTGTTCGTGCACTGAGTTCGTCCCTAGATCCCCAACCTGAGAGAAGACCAAGAATGAAACTGTCCCACTCGCTCGTCCTCACCCTCCCGCTCGCATCCGGCTGGGCCATGGGCGCCGACTTGTCCGTCAAGTTCGACGTGCCGCAGCTGAACGTGGCCGAATACCACAAGCCCTATGTCGCGATCTGGATCGAGAATGCGGACCAGGACATCGCGTCCAACCTGGCCGTGCTGTACGACGTGAAAATGAAGGACAAGGGCGGCGAGAAATGGGTCAAGGACTTGCGCACCTGGTGGCGCAAGGCAGGCCGCGATGCCGCCCTGCCGATCGACGGCGTCAGCGGCGCCACGCGCGCGCCGGGCACCCACACCATGAAGTTCAACGGCGCCAGGTTCGGCATCGACAAGCTGCCGGCCGGCGACTACAAGCTGGTGGTGGAAGCGGCGCGCGAGGCGGGCGGCCGCGAAGTGGTCAAGGTGCCGTTCAGCTGGACGGGCAAGGGCAAGCTGGCGGCGAACGCGGCCGGCAAGGACGAACTGGGCGCCGTGTCGCTCCAGATCCAATAACGATAAACAAGCACAACCAGGAGAACCCCATGCAACGCAATCCATTCTACAAAACCGCCATTCTCGGCCTGATGCTCGCCGGCGCCTCGATGAGCGCCAGCGCCCACCGCGCCTGGATCTTGCCGAACACGGCCATGGTCGATTCGAAGGAAGCCTGGGTCACGATCGATGCCGCGATCTCGAACGAAGTGTTCGAGTTCAACCACCACCCGCTGCGCCTGGACAACCTGATGATCACCGATCCGGACGGCGCGACGAGCAAGGCCGAAGGCGCCGTGGTCGGCAAATACCGCAGCACGCTCGACCTGCGCCTGCCGAAGGACGGCACCTATCGCCTGGCGATCGTCAGCAACAACGTCATGGGCAGCTACAAGCTCAATGGCGAGACCAAGCGCTTCCGCGGCGCCGCGGGCAGCCCGGCCGTCGCCATCCCGGCCGGCGCAACCGACGTGCAGAGCACCGCCGTCCACTCGCGCAACGAGACCTTCGTCTCGGCCAACAAGCTGAACGACACCGCGCTCAAGCCAGGCGGCCAAGGCCTGGAAATGATCCCGCTGACGAACCCGTCCGACCTGCGCGTCGGCGAGCCGATCCGCGTGCGCTTTCATCTCGACGGCAAGCCGCTCGCCAACCTGCCATTCAGCATCGTGCAGGGCACCGTCAAGTACCGCGGTTCCTCCGGCGAGCAGCGCCTGACCACCGACGCCAAGGGCGAAGCCTCGTTCACGGTGCCGGCCGCGAATATGTACTGGCTCAGCGCCGGCTTCCCGTTCGGCGAAGGCAAGCCGCAGCCGGGCGCCAAGCGCTACAGCTACGCGGCCACGCTCGAAGTCTTGCCGCAATAAGCCCGATGCGCGACGTCCTCGTTCCACTCGAAGTCGACATGGCGCTGCCGCCGGGCGGCAGCACCCTGTACACGGCTGCCGGCACGGCGATGGGGACCAGCTGGTCGGCGCGGCTGATGCTGCCGCCCGGCGCCGACGGCGCTTCGCTGGAAGCTGCCTTGCAGGCCGAGCTGGACGAGATCGTCGCGCAGATGAGTCATTGGGAGCGCGATTCCCTGCTGTCACGCTATAACGCAGCGCCGGCCGGCAGCTGGCACGCACTGCCGCCGCAGTTCTTCGAGGTGGCCGATTACGCGCTGCGGATGTTCGAGGACAGTGGTGGCGCCTACGATCCGGCCGGCGGCCAGCTGGTGAACCTGTGGGGCTTCGGCCCTGCCCGGCGCTACGACCAGGCCGGCTTCCATGCACCGGACGCGGCGGCGATCGGCAGCGCCCTCGCGCAACGCGCGGCCGGCCAGCCGGTACTCGACCGCGCCGCGCGCCGCTTGCTGCAGCCGGGCGGCGTGCTGCTCGATTTTTCCTCCGTTGCCAAGGGCTATGCGGTCGATTGCATGGCGCGCCGCCTGGAGCAGCGCAGCGTGCGCCACTATGTGGTCGAGGCCGGCGGCGAGCTGCGCGGCGCCGGGACCAAGGCCAATGGCGAGCCGTGGTGGGTCGAGGTCGAAGGGGTACCGGACGCGGACAGCGCCGGTGCCCAGGCCATCGTCGCCCTGCACGGCCTGGCGATCGCCACTTCGGGCGACTATCGGCGTTACTTTCAATACGGCGCCCGGCGCGCCGCGCACACCCTCGATCCGCGTAGCGGCTATCCGGTGGTCAACGGCGTCGCCTCGGTGACGGTGCTGGCGCCGACCTGCATGGCGGCCGATGCGTTGTCCACCGCGCTGACCGTGCTCGGCCCCGACCAAGGCCTGGCCTTTGCCGAAGCACGCGGCATCGCGGCGCGCTTCCTGGTGCGCGCGTCAGGCGGCCTGGTCGAAACGATGTCCCGCGACTGGCGCTCTCTACTGCAATGATATTGACCATCGACCCCCTGCGCTGGGGCGGCGCGCTTGCGCTGTCCGCCGCCTATCTCGCGCTGTGCCTCGGCGTCTGGCGCAGCCGCCTGGCGCGCACCGGCAGCGCCGGCGGCACGCCCGACTGGCTCGTGGTGCATGCCAGCCAGACCGGCAGCGCCGAATTGCTGGCCGAGCGCACCGCCGCGACGCTGGCCCTGGGCGGCCTGGATGCGCGCGCGGTCTGCATGTCTACACTCGATGGCGCGCAACTGGCCGCGGCCTCGCGCGTGCTGTTCGTCTGCAGCACCTATGGCGAAGGCGACGCGCCGGATACCGCCGCGCGCTTCGCCGGCCACACGATGGGCGAAGCGCCGGACCTGTCGCGGCTGCATTATGGCGTGCTGGCGCTGGGCGACGCCACCTATGCCAGCTATTGCGGTTTCGGTCGCGCGCTCGACGACTGGCTGCGCGCGCGTGGCGCGACGCCGCTGTTCGAACGGATCGACGTCGACCGCGGGGCGCCGGAGGCGCTGGCCGCATGGCAGCACCACCTGAGCCACCTGGCCGGCACCAGCGATGCGCCGGACTGGGAAGCGCCGGCCTACGGCGCATGGCGCATCGCCAGCCGCATCGAGCTCAATCCCGGCAGCGCCGGCGCGCCGCTGTATCGCATCGCGCTCATCCCCTGCGATGGCGTATTGCCCGCATGGGAAGCCGGCGACCTGGCGCAAGTGAGTGCACCGCTCGACCCCGACCATCCGCGCGAATACTCGATCGCCTCCACGCCGGCTGAAGGCAGGCTCGAGTTGCTGGTGCGCCTTCAAGCGCGTGAAGACGGCACGCCGGGGGCGGCATCGGGCTGGCTGTGCGTGTGTGCGGACGGGGACGATACGATCCGCTTGCGGATACGCGCACATGCGCGTTTCCGGCTGGGATCGAATGCAGGACGCCCCTTGATTGCGATCGGCAACGGTAGCGGCCTGGCCGGCCTGCGCTCGCTGCTCAAGACGCGCATCGATGCGGGCACCTACCGCAACTGGCTGCTGTTCGGCGAGCGCAACGCAGCCCACGATTTCCTGTGCCGCGACGAACTCGCAGCATGGCGCGAAGGCGGCATGCTCGCGCGACTCGACCTGGCGTTTTCACGCGATGGCGGTCAGGCACGGTATGTCCAGCACCTGCTGGATGCGCAGGGTGCAGAACTGCGTCGCTGGGTCGCGGATGGCGCGGCGATCTATGTGTGTGGCAGCCTGCAGGGCATGGCCGGCGGCGTGCACGACGCACTGGTGTCGGCGCTCGGCGCGGACACCGTCGAGGCCATGATGGGCGACGGGCGCTATCGCCGCGACGTCTACTGAACATTCCAAAACCGCCGGCATGGCCGGCGGCATGGATCAGACGCCCTGCGTCAAGCAAAATCAGCGCTTGTCGTTCTTGTGGCTTTGACGGCCAGCCTCGGCATGCTGCTCGGGCGAACCGCCACGCGTGCCGCCACCCTGGCTGCCCTGATTGCCGCTCTGCTGGCTGCCGCTCTGTTTGTTGCCGTCGTTCTTGTGACTCATCGAACCAGCCTCGCGTGCTTCCTGCGAGCTGAACTCATGCGCGTTGCCGGATGCGTGGGCCGCACGGCCGCCTTCGCTGGCAATTTCACGCTGGCGCTGCGGGTCCATCGATGCGAAACCCTGGTTCCCGCTGCCGCCCTGGTTTCCTTGATTACCCTGGTTCCCGCTTTGCTGGCTGCCTTGCTTGGTGAACTGATTGTTACCCTTTGGGTTGTTGTTTTGCGAATTGTTTGCCATGATTGCCTCCTTGCATTGGTGAACAAATTGTCAGCGAAAAGCTGACTCGAGGGACTTCATGGTAGGCCGTGAATGTCGATCCAGACACCAAAAAACGGCAGTCCACCTGTAGGACAAGACCTTGCCTGGCTACCGGCGACGGCTGGCATTCAGAAGGAAAAATTTATTATGTATCATTCAATTTATAGGATGATAATTGAAAAAATTAAATCCAAACAGAACGGACGGGCTAGGATGAGCGTCCATCATTCCCATATGGCAATGTGAAGATCGGCATCGGTCACCGCTTGTTCGCTGCCGTGCTGCTGGCCATTCTGACGGTGGCGGGCGCGAGTGTTTTACTGCTTCGGCAAAACGTCCTGCAGGGTTTTGGCGACTATGCGCAGGCCATTGAACTCGACCGCCTCGATGAGTTGTCGACAGTCCTTGCGCGCCAATACCGGCAGCGCGGCGCCTGGACCTTCATTCCGGCCGACGACCGGCGCGCCTTCATCGGCGCCGAGCTCGCGCGTCTGCAAGCGGCGCGCGGCGAGGGGCCGCCATTGGCCGCCCCGGTTACACCGGTCGCGCCGGTCGCGCCCGCACTGCCGGCCCCTACCGCCCACGCAGCGGCGCGCATGCCGCCCGCGCCGCTGCCACCCGCCCCGCCAGCCCCGCCGCTTCCACCCGCGCCGCCGCTCCCTCCGCCGGTGGTGCCTGCACCCGGCCAGCGCGCCGCCCCGGATGGCGTCACCCAGGACCTTCACGCACGCATCACCCTCCTCGACGCCGGCGACCGGTACCTGGCCGGCCGCGCGCCGGGGACGCTGCCGCTGGCGCGGCGCCCGATCGAGGTCGACGGCCGCACGGTCGGCTTCCTGGGCGTGACACGCAGCCACCGGCCAAGCGATGCGATGGCGTACGCCTTCTTGTCCCAGCTCCAGAGCAGCCTGTGGCTGATCGGCGGCGCCGCCATCCTGCTGAGCGCACTGGCAGCGACCTTGCTGGCGCGCCACTTCCGACGTCCGATCGACGATCTCGCGCGCGCCGCCGCCACGCTCGCCGCGGGCGACTTTGGCGTGCGCCTGCTCGATGCACGCAGCGACGAGCTGGGCGCGCTGGCGCGCGACTTCAACGTATTGGCCGAACGTCTCGACCAGGCCGAGACGGCGCGCCGTCAATGGGTGGCCGACACGTCGCACGAACTGCGCACCCCACTGGCCGTGCTGCGCGCACAGCTCGAAGCGATCCAGGACGGCGTGCGCCAGGCGACACCCGGCACCATCGACGCCATGGCGCGGCAGGTGGCGGCCCTGACCAAGCTGATCGATGAGCTGTATGCGCTCGCGCGCGCCGATGTGGGCGAGCTCGCCTGCAGGAGCGAAATGCTCGACCTGTGGGAAGTGGCGGCCAGCGAGGCGTACGCCTTCGCGGCGCGCTTCCAGGCGGCGGGGCTAACGCTCGATATTGCAGCCGACCCTGTGCAGTCGCTGGTGCTTGCCGATCCGGACCGCCTGCGCCAGGTAGTCGCCAACCTGCTGGAGAACAGCCTGCGCTATACCGAAGCCGGCGGCACGGCGCGGCTAAGCGTACAGGCCATCGAAGGCCGAGTCCATCTTGTGCTGGACGACAGCGCCCCCGGCGTACCCGACGCAGCGCTGGCGCGGCTGGCCGAACGCTTCTACCGGGTCGACGCCTCGCGCAGCCGCGAGCATGGCGGCGCCGGACTCGGGCTGGCCCTGTGCCGGCGCCTGCTCGAGGCGCAAGGCGCCACGCTCGCCTTTGCCCACTCGCCGCTTGGCGGCCTGCGCGTGACCGTAGCGATGCCCCTGGCTGGAAAGGCCGGCGCATGAGCACCGTCATCATGATCGTCGAAGATGAGCCGCAACTGGCCTGTGTCGTCGCCGACTATGCTTGCCGCGGGTTACGCAGCGAGCGTATTCGGCGACGGCGCCCAGGCGCTGGACGCGATCCGGCGCGCGCCGCCCGCGCTGGTCGTGCTCGACCTGATGCTGCCCGGCCTGGACGGCCTGTCGCTATGCCGCGCGGTGCGCGCCTTTTCCGACGTGCCGATCGTGATGGTCACCGCGCGGGTCGAGGAAGTCGACCGGCTGCTGGGCCTGGAAACGGGCGCCGACGATTACCTGTGCAAACCGTTCAGCCCGCGCGAGCTGATGGCGCGCATCAAGGCGATCCTGCGTCGCACCGGTGGCGCCGCGACTGCGCCGGCGCACGCGCTCGCCGTGGACGAGGCCGCGCGCCGCATCGCCCTGCACGGACAAGCGCTCGACCTGACGCCGAGCGAGTACGCGATCCTGGCGGCGCTGGTGCGCCGCCCCGGCCAGGTGCTGTCGCGGGCGCAGTTGCTCGACGCCGCGAGGGCCGACAACCTCGACGCCAACGATCGCGCCGTCGACAGCCACGTCAAGAACCTGCGGCGCAAGATCGAGGCCATTGCGCCTGGCCTGGAACCGATCCGCGCGATCTATGGGCTTGGTTACCGCTACGATCTATAGCCGAATCTCCATTTTTTCTCCACATTCCGGATGCAGGATGGTGTCCATCGCCACTGAGGAGAACAACCATGCAACGCACCATCCCGCTGATCCTGGCCGCCATGCTCGCGCTCGGCGCCGCCACCGCCGACGCCGCCGTCCACTATGTCTGCGAGGCCGCGCGCGGCAAATGTCCCAAGCCGCCCGCGCCGCCCCTGCCGCCCGCTCCGCCTGCGCCGCCCGCCCCGCCGGTCGCCGGCCACGCTGCGCCCGTTCCTCCCGCCATCGCCGCTCTGCCAGCGCCACCGGCGCCGCCGGAAGTCGACCTGCCGGAGATCCCCGCGGCCTTCCACGCGGCCTGCGCCGGAAAGACCGATGGCACCCGCTTGAACCTCTCGATGCGCCCGGGCGAAGGCATGGGCGGCGTGTGCGAGCAGGAAGGCGGCAAGATGGTGTTCCACCTGCGCAGCTACCACCGCGCGGACTGACCCGGTCGACGCCAGGCCCGGCATCGTCTATGCTGGGCAAATGACGTCCATCGATCCAGCCAGCCCCCGTCCCGAACCGCCCGTCGCACCCGAACTCGAAGACTGCTGCCGCAGCGGCTGCGTTCCCTGCGTCTTCGATTTGTACGAGGACGCGCTGGCGCGCTACGAAGCCGCGCTCGCCGCCTGGGAAGCGGCGCGGGCGACACGCCGATGAAAGGCGCTGTACTCGTTAGCTGTGGATGAGCATTGAACTGCTGAGCTGATAGGCGGTCCGACTCCTGCCGACGTCGATAGGAGCGCACGGTGACTGCCCCATGTTCGCCACGCCGTTCTGCCAGCTGGTGTTGCTGAACCCGCCGCAGCGCCAGCAGCTGCTGGCCGCCTCGACGGTTAACGATGACAACGCCAAAGGAACATCGTGGTGTTGGTGAATTGATTACAATGAACTGAACCGTGTCATGCCTGCGGAGGCTCCATGTTCGACCTCGATCTGCCCTGGTGGGAACTCGCTGCGCGCGGCGCCATCGTGTATTGCGCGCTGCTCGTCATGATGCGCCTGTCCGGCCGCCGCACCGTCGGCCAGTTCACGCCTTTCGACCTGCTGGTCGTGATGTTGTTGTCGGAAGCGGTCTCGAATTCGATGACCGGCGGCGACGAGTCGCTGTTCGGCGGCCTGATCATCGCCGCGACCCTGGTCGCCTTGACCGTACTGTTCGCTTTCCTCACCTCGCGCAGCAAGAAGCTCGAAGAGCTCATCGAAGGCAGCCCAGTCCTCATCGGCCGCGACGGCGTCTTCTTCGACAAGATCATGAAGCGTTGCCGCCTGTCGGACAGCGATGTCGAGGAAGCGCTGCGCGAAGCCGACTGTCCCCGTCCCGACATGAAATGCGCCTTCCTTGAAGCGGATGGGCGGATCAGCATCCTGCGAAATCCTCAGTAAGCGTGACAGACTTGCCGGTCAGATCTTGCCTGAAACGCCGAGATTTCTCGGCAGCTTTTGACCACCCGTACGGTGTGGGCAAGCCATTCTTCATGTGCTGATTTTTTGGGCATCGCTGCCACTCCGGCGGCGCATGTGGTTTCTTTCCTGTCCAGGAGGTCTGCCATGAGACGCGTCCTTACCGTATTGGCGCTGGCCGCGCCGACGCTGGTCGCCGCCAGCAGCCAGGCCGCGCCCGTCTATTACCGCGTGGTCGCCAGCGGCCCAGCCGAAGAGATTCCCAACGGTTTGCCGGGCTCGAGCGTGCCGAGCGTCGAGATCGACGACCTCATCCTGCGCGCAGCCTTGCCATTCCGCGCCCTGTCCAGCCCGGCCGTCAGCGCCCACCTCCATTGCTGCACGGTCGACGCCTTCCGTGGCGCGGCGCCGATTCCCGGGTCCGGCGACTAGGCGATGATGGGGATGGGCCTGGGCGTGCTCGCGCTGCTGGCGCGGCGCCGTGTCAGCCTGCCGCCGAGCCTGGCGATATAGGATTTGTTGCCGCGGGGCGCGCCAGCAGGCGGCCCCAGGCGGGGATCGCCGCCTGCCAGAAGCCGGCGCGCGTGCGCAGTGGCGCCGCTGCAGGATCGAGGTCGAGATCGAGGAAACGCGCCGCATCGACCAGCGCGGCGACGGCGGCTGGCTCGTCCCCCGCCGTCACCGCCAGCGCGCCAGTCTGCTTCGACAATTTCTCGCCGTGCTCATTGCGTACGACCGGCACGTGCAGGTAGCGCGGCGTCGGCACACCCAGCAGGCGTTGCAGGTAGATCTGGCGCGGCGTCGAATCGAGCAGGTCGGCGCCGCGCACGACGTCGGTCACGCCCTGGACGGCGTCGTCCACCACCACCGCCAGCTGGTAGGCCCAGAAGCCATCCGCGCGCTTGAGCAAAAAGTCGCCCGAGTCGCGCGCCAGGTGCTGCGTGACCTTGCCCGCGAAGCGGTCGACGAAGGTGATCTCGTCCGCGCCGGCCTCGGGCACGCGTACGCGCAGGCTGCGCATGGTGCGCCCCGGTCCAAGGCCGTGGCGGCAGGTGCCGGCATAGATCGCCGCGCCATCGGGTGCGACACCCAGGCGTGAATCGGCGATCTCGCGCCGGTTGCAGCCGCATGGGTAGGTGTCTCGTCCGATGCGCTCGGCCGCTGCCTGGTACAGGTCCTTGCGCCGGCTCTGCCAGACGATCTCGCCATCGGCGTGCATGCCCAGCGCGTGCAGCAGCGCGAGGATGCCCTCGGCCGCACCGGCCACGCTGCGGCCCTCGTCGATGTCTTCGATACGCACCAGCCAGGTGCCTTCGTGCCAGCGCGCGTCGAGGTAGCTGGCCAGCGCCGCCACCAGCGAGCCCGCATGCAGCGGGCCGGAAGGGGATGGGGCGAAGCGGCCGGTATAGGGTTGTTTCACGTGCGTGCTTCTTTGCTTATTTGCCGGCCTTCTTTTCGTGGCCGGCGATGATGCCGGTGACCTGGTCGGCCACCTCGTTCGGCACGGCCACCGACAGCTGGTAATGGACGATCTCGAAGCCGTTCTTCGTGTTGCGGATCACGCCGCTGGCCATCGCATGGCCCATGTTCTTGGTATCGAGCAGTTCGTCGAACCAGATCAGCGACTTGTCGCTCGAGGCGTAGACGTTACGGCGGGTTGCCCTGAAGGTCCAGGCCGATCTGGCGTCGAAGTATTTCTTGGACCATGCCTTGAACTCGTCGCGGGTCCACAGTTCGGTGCGGTCGGTGCCGATATACACGCCGTCCTTGGCGATCTTGTCGAAATAGGCCATGCGGGTATTGGCCGCATCGTCATGCCATTCGTCGACGAAGGCATTGACCTGCTGCGTCAATGCGGCGTCGGTCGCGGCGCTGGCGGCGCCAAGGAAAGCCAGGCCCAGGCACAGGAAGCAGGCAGTCAGCAAGCGTTTCACGGAAATCCCTTCGATAGAGTTGTTGAGCGCGATTATTGTACACATGGAAATGTACCAGGCAGTCGATCGCGCTCGCGTCTGCTATCGGTGCAGCTCGCCTGCCCGCTCCGGCTGGTAGTCGACATCGAGCACGGTGGCTTCGAACGTGCCGCCACCCGGGCGTTGCCAGGTAATGCTGGCGCCAACGCGCAGGCCCAGCAAGGCCGTACCGACCGGCGTCAGCACCGACAGCTGCTCGCCGCTGTCCTTCATGTCCTTCGGATAGCTCAGGGTCATGGTCACGTCTTCGTCGGAGCCGGCGAAGCGGAAGCGCACGCGCGAATTCATGGTGACGACGTCGGACGGCATGTCCCACGGTTCGACCATCTCGGCACGCTCGAGTTCGCTCAACAGCGCGTCACGCGCAGGGGACTGGGCGGCGGGAAGACGGTCGAGGATGCGTTCGAGACGCTCGAGGTCGAGCCAGGATACGACGATGGATGGTTTCATTTGTACTCCACGAGATGGGTAGGATTGTTCAGCTAAGGCCCAATGAACGACGACGGCGCCGCAGGGTCGATGCGGCGATTTCTGCGGATGGAGGCGGCCCGGGAGGACGGGCAGGCGCTGGCCTGCCGTGTTCCTCACCGAGCCCGGGAAAGCCGGGCGAGGTCGAGGCTGGAAAGGTGCGCCGCTCGGCGCCATGCCGCGCACGTGCGCATGCCACCTGCGTAGAGGGGCGGTGCGGCGGCGAGTTGTGGCAGGCGTGCTTTGGTCATGGCGGGCGGCGAAGGCGATTAGCGCAGTATAGCCCGCTTTGTCGTCCAGTCAACCGGCGGTCGATCTGGACAAAGTCTTATTTACTTGCTGGCGGCGGCCTTGCTCACGAGTAGGTCAAGGACCTGGCCGGTCGCCGTCATGAGCTGGCCCACGTCCTGGATCTTGTTGGCTTGCCGCACCGCATCGGGCGAGACCAGGTATTTGCCGTCGATGACCAGTGTCGGCGTACCGCTCACCTTGTACGCCTCGACCATCTGCGACAGGCGCTTGAGCTTGGTCTGCACGCCGAACGAATTCCAGGTTGCGAGGAACTGTGCCTTGTCCAGGCCGTTCGCCGCGGCCCAGGCGATGATGTCGGCGTCCTTCATCAGGCGCTTGCGCTCGACGTGGACGGCGCGCAAGACGCGGTGGTGGTATTCGTCGATCTTGCCCATCGCTTCGAGGGTCAGGTAAAGGCGGGCTTCCGGATCGGCCGGTCCCTGGAACGGAAGCGGGATGCGGCGCATCACGATATTGTCGCCCTGCTTCCTGACCCAGTTGACCAAGGTCGGCTCGAACGCATTGCAGGCGCCGCAGTGGTAGGCGAAGAACTCGATGACTTCTACCTTCTTGCCCGTCGCCTGGGTCGCCTGCGGCTGCGCCAGGGTAGTGAATTCGGCGCCATTCCTTGGATCGGTCGGGGAAGCGTTGGTGACACCGGCTGCCAGCGCGGCGGCGATCAGGGCGAAACGCATGAAACGCATATCTTTCCTTCAATAAATATATGAACAAAGGAAAGATAGCATTTTTACAGTACCGTTGCTGGCCGATACATGCCGTGCTTGACGGCATGCCTGTTGGATGCGGTGCGAGCACATTGCTTTTCCGTGGCGGCGCGCTCAGGCTGAACCATGGCCAGACTATGGCGGTGTTGTCCGCGCTGCCGGGCGAACGCCCTGCCAAATCATGGAAGAATGATCGCATCCGTGGTACGGCAGGAAATAAAAAAGCGGGCCGTAGCCCGCTTCTTGAATGACAGCCTTGAATCAACGCTTGTCGAGTTCCGGCACGTCGCGCACCGGCGAACCGACGAACAGCTGGCGTGGACGGCCGATCTTCTGCTCTGGATCGGCGATCATTTCGTTCCACTGTGCGATCCAGCCGATGGTGCGGGCCATGGCGAAGATACCGGTGAACATCGAGGTCGGGATGCCCAGGGCCGACTGCACGATGCCCGAGTAGAAGTCGACGTTCGGGTACAGCTTGCGCGAGACGAAGTATTCGTCGTTCAGGGCGATCTTTTCCAGTTCCATCGCCAGCTTGAACAGCGGGTCGTCCTGCAGGCCCAGTTCGTTCAGCACTTCGTGGCAGGTTTCGCGCATCAGCTTGGCGCGCGGGTCGAAGTTCTTGTACACGCGGTGACCGAAGCCCATCAGCTTCACGCCCGAGTTCTTGTCCTTGACCTTCTCGATGAAGGCAGGAATGTTCTCGACCGAGCCGATTTCTTTCAGCATGGTCAGCGCGGCTTCGTTCGCGCCGCCGTGGGCAGGGCCCCACAGGCAGGCGATGCCGGCTGCGATACAGGCGAACGGGTTGGCGCCCGACGAACCGGCCAGGCGGACGGTCGAGGTCGATGCGTTCTGCTCGTGGTCGGCATGCAGGATCAGGATACGGTCCAGTGCGCGCACCAGCACGTCGTTGACCTTGTACTCTTCGCACGGGTTACCGAACATCATGTACATGAAGTTGGCGCTGTACGACAGGTCGTTGCGCGGGTACATGAACGGCTGGCCGACCGAGTACTTGTAGGCCATCGCCGCCAGCGTCGGCAGCTTGGCGATCAGGCGGATCGCCGAGATCTCGCGCTGCTTGGCGTCGTTGATGTCCAGCGAGTCGTGGTAGAACGAGGCCAGCGCGCCAACAGTGCCGACCAGCACCGACATCGGGTGCGCATCACGGCGGAAGCCACGGAAGAAGAAGTTCATCTGCTCGTGGATCATCGTGTGCTTGGTCACGGTGTCGCTGAACGTCGCTTTCTGCTCGGCGTTCGGCAGTTCGCCGTTCAGCAGCAGGTAGCAGGTCTCCAGGAAGTCGCAGTTGACGGCCAGTTGCTCGATCGGGTAGCCGCGGTACAGCAGCTCGCCCTTGTCACCGTCGATATAGGTGATGCTCGAGTTGCAAGCGGCGGTCGACATGAAGCCAGGATCGTAGGTGAACTTGCCGGTCTGGCCGTACAGCTTGCGGATGTCGATGACGTCCGGGCCGATGGTGCCCTTGTAGATTGGCATGTCGACCGACGGGCTGCCGTCCGAGAACGACAGGGTGGCTTTGGTATCAGAGATGTTCATGGCACTTCCTTATTGTGGGAGTGGGTTCTACAAAATAAAACGAAACCAGGGGGCGCCGCGACCCGCCCGCGAGGCGGATCGGATGCCCAATTTCGCTTACGCTTGCCGCAACCGCGCCAGCAAGGCACGCACATGCGGCAGGTCGACGTCGCCGGAAGGCTCGGAGCGTCCCAGCAGCAGGTCCATCAACGGGTTGTCCGCCAGATCGAGCAGACGGGTCAGCGCATCGACCTCTTCGTCGGTCAGTTCTTCTTCGTGCGCATCGAGGAAGCGCGTGAGAATCAGATCGTTCTCGAGCAATCCCCGGCGTGATCGCCAGCGCAGGCGGGCACGGTTGGCGGGATCGGATTGATGCGTTTTCACTCTAGAGTCCGTTGTTGGTTCGACATCATACTCCGGCTGCCACGATTCGGCAGTACGGTACTTTTACTGTATTGCTTCGGCATATTGATGGCTGAAGCAGGGTATGCACACGTCCGCCCGGCGCTCGAAACGCGGCGCCGCCGAACGCACGTCTGCACACCGCATGCGGCGCCATGCGGGCCGCCGCATGCAGGCATGGCGCCAATTAAATCGCGCGACGGACCAGCAGTTCCTTGATCTTGCCGATCGCCTTGTTCGGATTCAGGCCCTTCGGGCACACATCCGTGCAGTTCATGATCGAGTGGCAGCGGAACAGGCGGTACGGGTCTTCCAGGTTGTCCAGGCGCGCGTTGGTCGCCTCGTCGCGCGAGTCGGCGATGAAACGGTACGCTTGCAGCAGGCCGGCCGGGCCGACGAATTTATCGGGATTCCACCAGAACGACGGGCACGAGGTCGAGCAGCACGCGCACAGGATGCACTCGTACAGGCCGTCGAGCTCTTCGCGCTCTTCGGGCGACTGCAGGCGTTCTTTCTCGGGCTTGATCGAGTCGTTGATCAGGTACGGCTTGACCGAGTGGTACTGCTTGAAGAAGTTGGTCATGTCGACGATCAGGTCGCGCACCACCGGCAAGCCCGGCAGAGGGCGCAGCACGATCGGCTGGGTCAGCTCGTTCAGGTTGGTGGTGCAGGCCAGGCCGTTCTTGCCGTTGATGTTCATCGCGTCCGAACCACACACGCCTTCACGGCACGAGCGGCGCAGCGCCAGCGAGTCATCGACGTCCGACTTGATGCGCTGCAAAACGTCCAGCAGCATCTTGTCGGTGTCTTGCAGCTCGACGGTCACGTCTTGCATGTATGGCTTCGAATCCTTGTCCGGATCGTAGCGGTAAATTTTCAGTTGGACGGTGCGTGCCATTTGATTACCTGTTCTAGGCCGGGGCACCTGCCCCGGCGCTTCACAATATTAGAAAGTACGGGCCTTCGGCTTGAAGGTGTCGACGGTCAGCGGTTTTTGCACGACTGGCTTGTAGTCGAGGCGGTTGCCTTCCGAGAAGAACAGCGTGTGCTTCATCCAGTTGGCGTCGTCGCGGTTCGGGTAGTCGCTGTGCGCGTGGGCGCCGCGCGATTCCGGACGCGCCGCTGCCGACACGATGGTCGCCTTGGCGGTCTCGATCAGGTTGTCGAGTTCCAGCGCTTCCACGCGGGCGGTGTTGAATACCTTCGACTTGTCCTGGAACGACACGTGCTTGCGGCGCTCGTCGAGCTTCATGATCTCGCGCACGCCCGCGTCCAGCAGTTCCTGGGTACGGAACACGCCGCAGTATTTCTGCATGGTGGCGCGGATGTCGTTGGCGACGTGCTGCACTTTTTCGCCACCGACCGAGGTCTCGAGCTTGTTCAGGCGGTTGAGCGCGAAGTCGGCAGCATCGGCCGGCAGCGGCTTGTTCGACTTCTGCTTCAGGTTCGACGCCACGACGTGGTTGCCGGCCGCGCGGCCGAACACCACCAGGTCGAGCAGCGAGTTCGTGCCCAGGCGGTTCGCGCCGTGGACCGAGACGCAGGCGCATTCGCCGATCGCGTACAGGCCATTGACGATCTTCTGGCCGCCGGCGCCGTCGGGAGCGACGACCTGGCCGTGAATATTGGTCGGGATGCCGCCCATCTGGTAGTGGATGGTCGGCACGACAGGAATCGGTTCCTTGGTCGCGTCGACGTTGGCGAACTTGTGGCCGATTTCCAGGATCGACGGCAGGCGCTTCTCGATGGTGTCCTTGCCGATGTGGCGCAGGTCCAGCAGCACGTGGTCCTTGTTGGGACCGCAGCCGCGGCCTTCCTTGATTTCCTGGTCCATCGAACGCGACACGAAGTCGCGCGGCGCCAGATCCTTCAGGGTCGGCGCATAGCGCTCCATGAAGCGTTCGCCGTTCGAGTTGATCAGGATACCGCCCTCGCCGCGCACACCTTCGGTGATCAGGACGCCCGCGCCCGAGACACCCGTTGGGTGGAACTGCCAGAATTCCATGTCTTGCAGCGGCAGGCCGGCGCGCGCCGCCATGCCCATGCCGTCGCCGGTATTGATGAAGGCGTTGGTCGATGCGGCGAAGATACGGCCTGCGCCGCCGGTGGCGAAGATGGTGGTCTTCGCTTCCAGGATCATCACGTCGCCGGTTTCCATTTCGAGGGCCATCACGCCGACCACGTCGCCGTCGGCGTCGCGGATGATGTCGATGGCCATCCACTCGACGAAGAAGTGGGTACGGGCGCGCACATTGCGCTGGTACAGCGTATGGAGCAGTGCGTGGCCGGTACGGTCGGCCGCGGCGCAGGCGCGCTGGACCGGTTTTTCGCCGAAGTTCGCGGTGTGGCCGCCGAACGGACGCTGGTAGATGGTGCCGTCGGGGTTACGGTCGAACGGCATGCCGAAATGTTCGAGCTCGTACACGACCTTCGGTGCTTCGCGGCACATGAATTCGATCGCATCCTGGTCGCCCAGGTAGTCGCCACCCTTGACGGTGTCGAACATATGCCAGTACCAGTCGTCTTCGCTCATATTGCCCAGCGACGCGCCGATGCCGCCCTGCGCCGCCACGGTGTGCGAGCGGGTCGGGAAGACTTTCGACAGGACTGCAACGTTCAGGCCGGCTTCGGCCAGTTGCAGCGAGGCGCGCATGCCGGAACCGCCGGCGCCAACGATGACCGCGTCAAAGCGACGGGTAGGAATTGCGGTTTTGATTGCTGCCACGATTACACACTCCACAGAATTTGTACGGTCCAGGCGGCGCAGGCGATCAGCCAGAAGATCGTCGCGAGCTGGAGCAGCAGGCGCAGGCCTGCGTTCTTGATGTAGTCCATCCAGATGTCACGAAGGCCAACCCAGGCGTGGTAGTACAGGCCAAGGAAGGTAACCAGCGAGAACAGCTTGAACCACTGGCGGGCGAACAGGCCAGCCCAGCCTTCATAGGTGAAGTTCTGGCCGGTCAGGAACATGACCAGCAGGACGATGGTGTAGACAGCCATGACGATGGCGGTGACGCGCTGCGCCAGCCAGTCCTTGACGCCGTAGTGTGCGCCGACGACGAGGCGGCGTGGGCCGATATTATTCTTGGTTGCCATGATTAGAACACTCCGAACAGTTTCAGGCCGACCAGCGCGGTCAGCAGCAGGCTGATGATCAACACCCAGCGTGCGGTCGACTGGGCTGCATCCTTGTCCAGGGCAATGTGGTTATCCATGAACAGGTGGCGGATGCCGGCGGTGAAGTGGTGCAGGTAAGCCCAGGACAGGCCCAGCAGGATGATCTTGACCAGCGGGTGCGAGACGATGCCGGCGAAATAGCCGAACGACGACTCGGACAGCAGGCTTTGCTGGAACAGGTAGAGCAGGAACGGCAGCATCAGGAACAGTCCGGCGCCGCTGATGCGGTGCAGGATCGACACGATGGCCGATGGCGGCATGCGATATTTGCCAGTGATATCGCCGATGCCAATATTGCGGAACTCCGGCCGCCCTTTCTGCTTTGCTTCTCTCACGGCTTCGGACATGATGGTACACCTCCCTTATGACAACAGTTTTTATGTGAACCCTTTGGATTGTCGCCGATTTCCCGATCGGTCCCATCGAAAATGGGCCAGGTGGGCGGGACAGCGAGCGGCGAACCGGGTCATGTCCGTCGCGTACCCAAAACCAATATATTTTAATCGCTTTCGCGCGATTGCCGCAGGGCGTGACATTATCCCGTTTGGCTATTTTCCGAATTATTTGAAAAGACAGAAATCAGAGAATATTTACCTTGCCGATTCCTGCTTCATTTCTCCTTACGACAGCTCGTTCAAATAATGGTGTTTCGCGGTCGAATACATCTCGCGGCGCAGCTCGACGGCCTTGTCGCCATAGGTGAACGACACGCGTTCGCCGCACAGCAGCGGCGTGCCGACTGCCAGTTTCAGGTGCTCGGCCGTGACCGCATCGGCCGACACCGCGCGGATCTTTTCCGTCGCGCGGATCATGCGGGTGCCGAATTCGGTCTCGAACAGGCCGTACATGGGCCCCTTGTATTCCACCAGCCGCTCCGCGCTCAAGCCCTTGAACAACTGCCCCGGCAGCCACAGTTCTTCCAGGATGGTCGGCTGGCCGTCGAACGACTGCACGCGCTTGATATAGACCACGGCGTCGCCCGACTTCAGGTCGAGCAGGCGCGCGACCTCGGCCGGCGCACGGATGCGCTTGACTTCGAGGAAGCGGTTTTCTGGATGATGGGGGACGCCTTCATCGGGCATCAGGCGCAGGAAGCGAAAATGGGCGCGCTCTTCGGCGTGGCTGGCCACGAAGGTGCCCTTGCCCTGGCGCCGCAGCACCAGGTTTTCGGCGGCCAGTTCGTCGATCGCCTTGCGCACCGTACCCTGGCTGACCTTGAAACGGGCCGCCAGCTCGACTTCGCTCGGCATGAGTTCGCCAGGCTTCCATTCACCGGCCTGCAGGCTCTGGGTGATCAGCGCCTTGATCTGCTGGTACAGCGGGCGGAACGAGGGCGAACCACTGGCGACAGGATCAACAGCCGGATTGGACGGGACGGAATTCATAGACCTCGATTTCACCACAAAAGCGCATGACCGTCCAGTATTAGAGGTCTTCAGATATGTGTCTTATATAAGACATATGATATTGAATTGACAGACCAAACGGCAGAGGAATACACTCATGGCCGACCGGGAGTCGGCGCAACTCTTCCATCATTGTACGCGCGCGACACCCGTCTTCTGACGCTGGAGGCATGACGTGCGCTTTTGGTATCATTGCAGCTTCATCGAACCGCTTTGACTTTGAAAGCAGCTCGTAACCAAACAGGCGTATGCTCGGCGTCGACCTCGGCGCAAACCGTTTTCATTCCCACTTTGGAGATTCATCATGGCTAAAACCCCAATGCGCGTCGCCGTTACCGGCGCGGCCGGCCAGATCGGCTATTCCCTGCTGTTCCGCATCGCCAACGGCGACATGCTGGGCAAGGACCAGCCGGTCATCCTTCAGCTGCTCGAGATCGACAACGAGAAGGCACAGAAGGCGCTCAAGGGCGTCATGATGGAAATCGACGACTGCGCGTTCCCGTTGCTGGAAGGCATGACCGCCCACGCCGACCCGATGACCGCCTTCAAGGACGCCGACGTCGCCCTGCTGGTCGGCGCCCGTCCACGCGGCCCAGGCATGGAGCGCAAGGACCTGCTGGAAGCCAACGCCCAGATCTTCACCGTGCAAGGCAAGGCGCTGGACGCCGTCGCTTCGCGCAACGTCAAGGTGCTGGTGGTCGGCAACCCTGCCAACACCAACGCCTACATCGCGATGAAATCGGCGCCGAACCTGCCGGCCAAGAACTTCACCGCCATGCTGCGCCTGGACCACAACCGCGCGCTGTCGCAAGTGGCCACCAAGACCGGCAAGGCCGTCAAGGACATCGAAAAAATGGTCGTGTGGGGCAACCACTCGCCAACCATGTACGCCGACTACCGCTTCGCGACCGCCGGCAACGAGTCGATCAAGGACCTGATCAACGACCAGGAATGGAACGCCAACACCTTCCTGCCGACCGTCGGCAAGCGCGGCGCCGCCATCATCGAAGCGCGCGGCCTGTCCTCGGCCGCGTCGGCCGCCAACGCCGCCATCGACCACGTGCGCGACTGGGTGCTGGGCACCAACGGCAAGTGGACCACCATGGGTATCCCATCGGACGGTTCCTACGGTATCCCTGAAGGCACGATGTTCGGTTTCCCCGTCACCACCGAAAATGGCGAGTACACCATCGTCCAGGGCCTGGACATCGATTCGTTCTCGCAAGAACGCATCAACCTGACCCTCAAAGAGCTCGAAGAAGAGAAAGCCGGCGTCGCTCACCTGCTGGGCTGATGCCGGGTCGATGAAGAGCCAGCTCGGGGCGCGGCTTGCGCCGCTCCCCGGGAACGCCGTGCCACTCAACCGGCACGGCGGTTTTACGTGGTAACCAAGTGTTGTAAATAGAGAGATATGCACCCATCCGAGGTTTTATTCCAGGGCAAGCGCCAGCCGCTCCTTCTCCCGGCCTGCGATCACTACGCCGGTTCCGAGAAGCTGATGCGCAAATCGATGGCCCTGCAACAAGAGCTTGGCCCGTTGTTCGACATCACCTTCGACTGCGAGGACGGCGCCACCGCCGGCAGCGAGCTGGAACACGCCATCCTGGTGGCGCAGCTCGTCAATAGCGACGACAACCGGTTCGATCGCATCGGCGCCCGCCTGCACGAGCCGTCCAGCCCGCACTTTGCGAAGGATGTCGAACTCATCGTGGGCGGCGGCGCCGGGCGCCTGGCCTACGTGGTCCTTCCCAAGGTAGAGAGCGCCATCGAAGTCACGCGCGCGATCGACCTGATCAACCAGCATGCCCAGGCCGCCGGCCGCGCCGGTCTGCCGGTGCACGTGCTGGTCGAAACCCACGGCGCGCTGCGCGAAGCCCATAACATCGCCGCCCTGCCCCAGGTCGAGTGCCTGTCGTTCGGCATCATGGATTTCGTCTCGAGCCATTATGGCGCGGTTCCGGCGAGCGCGATGCGCACCCCGGGCCAGTTCACCCACCCGCTGGTAGTGCGCGCCAAGCTCGAGATGGTCGCGGCCTGCCATGCCCACGGTAAGGTGGCATCGCACAATGTCACGACCGATATCAAGGACAGCGCGACGGTCGCCAACGACGCCCAGCGCGCCGGTGCCGAGTTCGGCTTCACCCGGATGTGGAGCATCCATCCGGACCAGATCAAGCCGATCCTGAAGGCATTCACGCCGCGTCTTTCCGAGGTCAACGAAGCCACGAATATCCTGAGCGAGGCGATGGCTGCGGGATGGGGGCCGATTGCGCAACATGGCCGCTTGCACGACCGTGCAAGCTACCGATATTATTGGTCGGTGTTGCAGCGTGCCAAGCTGGCGGGCCTCGCGCTGCCGGAAGCCGCTGCCGCTATCGTCAACCTCCCCGACAGCGAGTAATCGTCCGACCATGGCCATCCTCCTCCCCAAACTACTCGCCGCCTGCGCCGTCGCGCTCGCGGCTGCCGTCGTGTGCGCGCCGGCTGGCGCCGCAGTTGCTAAGGAAAAACATCCGAAAGCGGAAGCGGTGCTGAAGGCGCAAGCGAAGAAAAAACCGTCCAGGAAAGCGCAGGCGGCCGCCGCGGCAGCCGCCGCCGCCGCTGCGGCCGTGGCCGCCAACCCGCTCGAAGTGAACGAGCCGGACATCACCGACACCAAGGTGACCGAATACGCTTGCGAACTCGGCAACAAGATCACGATCTACACCAACGATACCGATGACAGCCATATCGCACTGCGCTGGAAACAGCGCCTGCACCGGCTCTCGCGCATCGGTACCACCACCGGCGCGCTGCGCTTCGAGAATCCGCACTATGGCCTGATCTGGATCGGTATCCCGGCCAAGGGCATCCTGCTCGACTCGAAGCTCAACCGCCAGTTGGCCAATGAATGCAAGAACGCCGAACAGTCCGCGATCGTGGCGACCGCGGAACCGGAGGCCAGCACCACTTGAAGAATGTGGCCGGATTCCCGGATCCGGCCGTCCTGTCGCCCGCAGTTATTTCCGTCGTTATTTCGGTCGAAATGAAGCTGTTGAAATAACAATATCCCCACTGAAGGAGAGATTATGTCTCGCAACACTCTGAACACACTGAAGGAATTCCCGATCGGCGCAGGCCAGAGCGGCCAGTTCCATTCGCTGCCGGCGCTGGCGGAAAACCTCGGTGTGAACCTGTCGCGCCTGCCGGTGTCGATCCGTATCGTCCTCGAGTCCGTGCTGCGTAACTGCGACGGCAAGAAGGTCACCGAAGAACACGTCAAACAAGTGGCCAACTGGAGCGCGACCGCAGAGCGTACCGACGAGATCCCGTTCGTCGTGGCCCGTGTCGTGCTGCAAGACTTCACTGGCGTGCCGCTGCTGGCCGACCTGGCCGCGATGCGTAACGTCGCCGCCAAGATGGGCCTTGACGCGAAGAAGATCGAGCCGCTGGTGCCGGTCGACCTGGTGGTCGACCACTCGGTGACCATCGACCACTTCCGCGAGCCGGGCGCGCTCGACCTGAACATGAAACTGGAATTCCAGCGCAACAACGAGCGCTACCAGTTCATGAAGTGGGGCATGCAAGCCTTCGACACCTTCGGCGTCGTGCCGCCGGGCTTCGGCATCGTCCACCAGGTCAACCTGGAATACCTGGCGCGCGGCGTCATGAAACAGGGCGACGTGTACTACCCTGACACCCTGGTCGGCACCGACTCGCACACCACCATGATCAACGGCGTCGGCGTCGTCGGCTGGGGCGTGGGCGGCATCGAAGCCGAAGCCGGCATGCTGGGCCAGCCGGTGTACTTCCTGACCCCCGACGTCATCGGCGTCAACCTCAAGGGCAAGCTGCGCGAAGGCTGCACCGCGACCGACCTGGTGCTGACCATCACCGAACTGCTGCGCAAGGAGAAAGTCGTCGGCAAGTTCGTCGAATTCTTCGGCGAAGGCACGCGTTCGCTGTCGACCACCGACCGCGCCACCATCGGCAATATGGCGCCTGAATACGGCGCGACCATGGGCTTCTTCCCGGTGGACGAAGCGACCGTCGACTACTTCCGCGGCACCGGCCGCACCGAAGAAGAACTGGCCGCCTTCGAAGGCTACTACAAGGCCCAGGGCATGTTCGGCATCCCGCAAGAAGGCGAGATCGACTATACCCGCGTGGTGGAGCTCGACCTGTCGACCGTCACCCCATCGCTGGCAGGTCCGAAGCGTCCGCAAGACCGCATCGAACTGGGCAACGTGAAGAACAACTTCACTGAACTGTTCAGCAAGCCGACCACCCAGAACGGCTTCAACAAGAACCCGGACGACCTGCACAAGGTCTACGAGACCACCAACGGCGTGCGCGTGAAGAACGGCGACATCCTGATCGCCGCCATCACCTCGTGCACCAACACCTCGAACCCGAGCGTGCTGCTGGCCGCCGGCCTCCTGGCCAAGAAAGCCGTCGAGCGCGGCCTGACCGTGGCGCCGCACATCAAGTCGTCGCTGGCCCCTGGATCGCGCGTTGTCACCGAATACCTGACCGCTGCCGGCCTGCTGCCTTACCTGGACAAGCTGGGCTTCGGCGTGACCGCCTACGGCTGCACCACCTGCATCGGCAATGCCGGTGACCTGACTCCGGAACTGAACGCCGCGATCACCCAGAACGACATCGTCGCCGCCGCAGTCCTGTCGGGCAACCGCAACTTCGAAGCACGTATCCACCCGAACATCCGTTCGAACTTCCTGGCCTCGCCACCGCTGGTCGTCGCCTACGCGATCGCCGGCAACATGACGAAAGACCTGATGACCGAGCCGGTCGGCAAGGACACCAACGGCGTCGACGTCTACCTGGGCGACATCTGGCCGACTTCGCAGGAAATCGGCGAACTGATGCGCTTCGCGATGAACTCGGAAGTCTTCAAGAAGAACTACGCCGACGTCAAGGGCAACCCTGGCGCGCTGTGGGAACGCGTGTCGTCGACCGAAGGTCAGGTGTACAACTGGCCTGAGTCGACCTACATCGCCGAACCACCGTTCTTCTCCGACTTCGAGATGACCCCGAAAGCGGCCGCCACCGGCATCACCGGCGCCCGTGCACTGGGCGTGTTCGGCGACTCGATCACCACCGACCACATCTCCCCGGCCGGCTCGATCAAGGAAGACGGCCCTGCAGGCAAATGGCTCAAGGAGCATAACGTCCTGAAGGCGGACTTTAACTCCTACGGTTCGCGCCGCGGCAACCACGAAATCATGATGCGCGGCACCTTCGCCAACGTGCGCATCAAGAACAAGATGATCCCACCGAAGGCCGACGGTTCGGCAGTCGAAGGCGGCATCACCCTGCACCAGCCGACCGGCGAACAGATGTCGATCTACGACGCGGCAATGAAGTACGTGGAAGCGGGCACCCCGACCATGATCTTCGGCGGCGAAGAATACGGCACCGGCTCGTCGCGCGACTGGGCAGCCAAGGGCACCCAGCTGCTGGGCGTGAAGGCCGTGGTCGTGCGTTCGTACGAGCGCATCCACCGCTCGAACCTGGTCGGCATGGGCGTGCTGCCGCTGCAGTTCATCGGCAACGACAGCGTCGAGTCGCTGGGCATCACCGGCAAGGAAACCTACGACCTGAAGGGCCTGGAAGGCGAGATCAAGCCGCAACAACTGGCGACCCTGGTGATCCACCGCGAAAACGGCGAATCGCAAGAAGTCAAAGTGCTGCTGCGTATCGACACCCCGATCGAAGTCGACTACTACAAGCATGGCGGTATCCTGCCGTTCGTGCTGCGTCAGCTGCTGGCTGCCTGATTCTGGAAAGCCCGCGCAAGCGGGCTTCCTGACGAGCAAAAGGGCTGGAATCCTCGCGGGTTCCAGCCCTTTTTTCGACGATGCGACGCTTCGCACCGTTTGCAAAGGTATTACACCTCGGCCCACATCCGCAGCAGATTGTGATAATGCGCCGTCAGCCCCACCGTGATGTCGGACTCGCCATGCTGCGCGCCCAGCTTCTGGATTTGCGTATCGAGATCGAACAGCATCGCCCGCTTGCCGTCGTCGCGCACCATGCTCTGGGTCCAGAGAAAAGAAGCGACCCGTTCGCCGCGCGTCACCGGCCGCACCTGGTGCACGCTGCCCGACGAATACACGATCGCGTCACCCGCCGCGAGCTTGACCTCGTGAGTGCCGTACAAGTCCACCACTTCCAGCTCGCCGCCCTCGTATTCTTCGGGCTCGCTCAGGAACACGGTCGTCGACACATCGGCCCGCACCGGCGCCCCGCCGCATCGCTGGGCGCGGATCGCGCCATCGACATGCAGCCCGTAATGTTCGCCGCCGCTGTAGGCGTTGAAGTAAGGCGCCAGCACCCGCAGCGGCAGGACGCTGGAGAAGAACGCCGGGTTCGCCATCAGGGCCGCGCTGACGACCTGGCCCAGCTCGATGGCCAGCGGCGTGCCCTCGCCCAGTTGCCGGTTGCGCTTGACCTGCGCGCCCTGCGGCCCGACGCTCTCGCGGCCGTCGAGCCACTCCGGCGCGCCGGCCATGCGTGCGCGAATATGGGCTACCTGGTCCGGCGTCAGCACGCCGGGAATATGCAGCATCATGTCGTTTTTCTTTTTGTCGAGCCAACAAAAAAATCCCTCCTGACGTTGTCAGGAGGGCAGAATCCGGTTGCCCGGCGGGGGGTGGTACTCCGTGAGAAACTTCCGTCAGTGCTTTCCCGGTCACCGACGGCTACTGCATGCAACACAAGTTGGAAACACAAGCTGAACACACCAATCGCTCTTCCCAAACATATTTGAATGAGAATTATTCTCATTATGTACCCAGTTCACACATTGTGCAAGCGTTCGCGCGCGATTCTTTCGACGGGCCTTCACGCTGCCCATTGTTCATGACCTATAGCCGAATCAACTACAATACCGGGGATAGGGGTTTATCATCACCCCTCGGACTTTCGAAACATTAACTGACAAGAGACCCACCAGCGCCATGCGTCGTCCTTCCAAAGATTCAACTCCAAAACTTTCCGCAGAAAGCCAGCGCCTCGTCAGCCTCTCGCAAGCCCTCATGCAAGCTGCCAGCCGTGCCGAAGAGCGCGCCTGGGAGCGCCAACTCGACACTTGCCTGCAAAAGCTCCTCAAGACCAACCACCAGGACAGCATCGACAGCGCCCTGAACGCCCTCTTCAAAGATGACCTCGCCTCTTACGATGTGTTGATGGACACGGTCGAAGCCGTGAGCGAATCGGCCACCATGGTCGAGCAGGCCGCCGACGGCGACGTCACCTGGCAGGCCCTGCTGGTCGCCGCGCCGATCCTGGCCTGGACCCGCTTCTCGATCGCCACCGGTACCATCCCGAACGACCTGCTGTCGACCCTGGGCGCCCATTTCTCGGCCCACCTGCTGGCCGAGGGCACCAAAATGGCGATCGCGCCGACCCTGTATTCGCTCGACCAACTGCCGCGCACCCATGCCGAAACCGCCGCGCTGACCCAGAAACTGGCCGCCGCCGCACACAAGAGCGGCACCATCAAGCCGGCGCCGCACCTGGACGAGACCGCCCCCTTCCTGGCCGATACCCGCTACCTCTTGATCGCGGTCGTCGCCCCGGTCGGCGAACCGCTCTTCCGCTGGCAAGAGCCGCAGCATCAACTGCGTTTCGCCGAAGAGCGCAACCGCAGCCTCGAACAGTGGCGCGCGCAGGCGACCGCCAACGTGGCGCGCCTGCTGCCGGGCTGCGGCATCGAGCTGCTGCTGCCGGAAGCGTATTACGTGGCTTGCCGCGAAGCCGATAAACTGATCCGTCCGATCTCGATCCGTGCCGCCGTGCACTACCTGACCAATACGCTGGGCGTGGAAGCGACCGACCTGCGCGCCGTGATCGCGGGCTTCGGCGAGGAAGCGCCGGACATCCAGATCGATGAATACCGCGTCTCGTTCACCATGCGCCAGAGCGCGGACGTCATCTATGGCATCGTGTGGCCGCTGTATGGCCAGGAAGACGAGGACGGCACGCCGATGGAAGGCCCGCTGGCGGTCACCACCGCGCCACTGTCGCCGATCAACGAGATCGCCGCCCACCTGAACGACGCCGGCATTGCCCACATCAAGCGCATCAACGAGCGTTACGTGGCCGAGTACTGCGACGACTGCGGTGCGCCGCTGTTTGCCGATCCGACGGGCGAACTGGTGCATGCCGAGATGCCGGAAGACGCGCCGGCCGGGACCGAGCATTTCCACTGATCTCGCGCGCTGCCTGAACGCGCCTGCGGTAGCGCCGCCGACGCGTTCAAATCACCCGAGCCCGGCGCTACACCTGCTTCCCTGCCGGCGCTTCCGGCACCACGAACTGCCGCGCCAGACACTGTTCCTCGAACCGCTCGACGACAAAATCGATGAACACCCGCGTCTTGGCCGGCAACAGCCTGCGGCTCGCGTAATACAGGCATAGCGTGCGCCCCGCCACGAACCAGCCTGGCAAGACATCGACCAGCGCCCCGCTGCGCAGGAAGGCTTGCGCGTGCGGCAGCGGCAGGACCGCCACGCCGATGCCGGCCAGCGCTGCCTGCGCCATCGCCTCGGGATCGTCGCTCACCAGCACCGTGCGCAGGTCGACCGGCGCCTGCTCGCCGTCGTCGCGGCGCAGGGTCCAGGACAGCAGGCGGCCGCTGCCCACGGCGCGGCGGGCGATGCCGTCGTGTCGCGCCAGGTCGTCCGGGCCGGCCGGCCGGCCGCGCCGCGCGAGGTAGGCCGGACTGGCCAGCACGATGCTGCGCACCTTCGTCAATTCGCGCGCCACCATCCCCTCGTTCAGGTCGACGCCGCCGCCGATCGCCACGTCGAAGCCTTCCTTGACCAGGTCGATCTGGCGGTTCTCGAAATGCAGGTCGGGGATGATGGCCGGATAGCGCCTCAGGAAATCTTCCAGCATCGGCACGAAATAGGTGCGCCCCACCAGCGGCGCCATGCCGATCTTGAGCGTGCCGCCTGGCTGGCCGGCGCCCTGGCGCGTGGCCAGGGTCGCCTCTTCGATCCGCTTCCAGGGCTCGGCCACCTCGTGCAGGTAGCGCTCGCCCTCGGCTGTCAGGCGCAGCTGGCGCGTGGTGCGTTGGAACAGGCGCACGCCCAGGTGCTGTTCCAGCCGGGCGACGTTCTTGCTGACCGCGGCCGGACTCAGGCCGAGCCGGCGCGCGGCCGGCGAGAAGCCGCGCTCCTCGGCGCTGTAGATGAAGGACACGAGATGGCTGATCGATTCCGGCATGGTGAGCTGGTGTTGGCTGGCATGAAGAGATTTTATACCTGTAGTTGAAAGTCATACGACTTCCGCCCCGCTAGTTTCAACTCCTGGTTAGCGGGATACTGCGAACTCGTCCAATCACCCACAGGGAGTTCATCATGACAAACGCATTTGAAGGTAAAGTTGCCGTGGTCACCGGCGGTTCGCGCGGCATCGGCGCCGCCATCGCGCGCCGCCTGGCCAGCCAAGGCGCACACGTGGCGCTCACCTACCAGCAATCGGCGGGCGCCGCCGAGACACTGGTAGCCGAGATCAAGGCGAGCGGCGGCAGTGCGGAAGCGATTCGCAGCGACGCGGGCGATCCGGCGGCGATCGCCGCCGCCGTCGCCCACGTCGCACAGAAGCACGGTCACATCGACATCCTGGTGAACAATGCCGGCATCGCCGTGTTCGGCCCAATCGACGACTTCACGCTGGAAGACTTCGACAAGACGGTGGCGGTCAATGTGCGCGCCGTATTCGCCGGTGTGAAGGCAGTGCTGCCGCATATGGGCCAAGGTGGACGCATCGTCAATATCAGCAGCACCAACGCGCTGCGCATGCCGATGGTCGGCGGTTCGGTGTATGCGATGAGCAAGTCGGCCCTGAGCGGCCTGACCCAGGGACTGGCGCGCGAACTGGGCCCGCGCGGGATCACGATCAATAATGTGCTGCCCGGTCCGGTCGATACCGATATGAACCCGGAGAATACCGAGTTCGGCGCCGGCCTGCACGGCTATATGGCGATCAAGCGCCATGGTCGTCCCGAAGAGATCGCGGCCATGGTCGCCTACCTGGCCGGAACCGAGGCGGCCTACGTCACCGGCGGCGACCTGTTGATCGACGGCGGATTTGCTGCCTGATCGGCTTGACCAGTTACGCCATCGGATCGATGGTGAAGGCCGGCATGCGCGTGCCGGTCTTGGCGCTTTCGAGGAATTTGTCCGACGTGAGCAGCGCCTCGTGGATGGTGACGTCCATGTCCAGATAGCGATAGGTGCCCAGGCGGCCGACGAAGGTAACGTTCTCTTCGTTCTTCGCCTTGTTCACGTACAGCTCCAGCTGCGCCTTCTCGCGCGTCTGGCGGATCGGGTAGTAAGGGACGTCTTGTTCTTCGCACTGGCGGCTGTACTCGGCGTAGCAGATGGTTTTCTCGTGCTTTTCCCACGGCGAGAAGTGCTTGTGCTCGGTGATGCGGGTGTATTTCTTTTCGTTGTCGCAGTAGTTGATGACGGCGTTGCCCTGGTAGTCGCCTTCGGCGCGGAAGGTTTCGAAGTCCAGCGTGCGGTAAGGCAGGCGGCCCTCTTCGTGCTTGAACCAGGCGTCGATCGGGCCGCTGTAGAACACGTGGGCGTAGTTACCCTTGTCGGCCGGGTCGAACGCCGTGCTCAGGTGCACGGTCACACCCGGCACGTCGAGGATGTTCTGGACCAGCGCCGTATAGCCGTCGGCCGGCATGCCCTGGTATTTGTGGTTGAAGTAATTGTCGTCGTAGTTGAAGCGCACCGGCAGGCGCTTGAGGATGCTGGCCGGCAGCTCGCTCGGATGCAGACCCCACTGCTTGATCGTATAGGTCTTGAAGAAGGCCTCGTACAGTTCGCGGCCGACGAAGCGCAGCGCCTGCTCTTCGAAAGTGGTCGGGTTCTCGATCGACTTGTCGCCCAGGTTCTGCAGGAACTCCTGCGCCTCGGCCGGGCCCATGGTCTTGTTGAAGAACTGGTTGATGGTCAGCAGGTTGATCGGCAGGGTGAAGACCTTGCCGCCGGTGATGGCCTTGACGCGGTTCACGTAGGGCTTGAACTCGGCATAGCGGTTCACGAACTCCCAGGCGCGCTCGTTATCGGTATGGAAGATGTGCGGTCCGTAGACGTGGACCATGACGCCGGTTTCGGCATCGCGTTCGGAATAGCAGTTGCCGGCGATGTGAGGACGCGTTTCGAACACGTCGACGGTGTAGCCGGCCTGCGCCAGCTGGTTGGCGATCACGGCACCGGAGAATCCAGCGCCGACGATGGCGATATTCTTGTTCATTCTTGTGTGTCCTGGTGGTGTTGGCAATGCCGGAGCGTATGCCTGACCTCGACCCGACCTGGAATTACTTCAAGAACAAATTGTCGGGTCAATCATGGACACACAACACCGCATCGCGGGTGAATTAATGATAAAAATATATCATCCAAATGCTGTTTTGCCCCGCACAATTGGAGCCGCATTTTTTTACCCTGCGCTGCGGATATTGAACGTCTTTATTTACGAATGGCAGCGATCACGCGCGTCGCAAATTCGGCCGCGTTACCGGCGTGCCAGCGCCACACGATCACCAGGTCGTGCTCGGGCGAGACGACGATGTCATTGCTGCCCGCTCCCAGCGCCGCGAAGGCGGTCGCCGGCATGCCTGGCAGGTTCTTGCCCTTGGTATTGAGCCACCACAGGTAACCGTAGTCGGGACCGTGGGCACTCGGGGTCAGCGCTTGTTTCACATACGAAGCCGGCAGTATCTGCTTGCCGCCCCAGTTACCCTGCTTGAGCCACAGGTAGCCGAAGCGGGCCATGTCCCAGCTGTCGATCCACATGCCGCCGCCCCAGCGCGTGCCACCGCTGACCGACGGCACCTGCTTGCCGTTCACTTCGGCATAGCTGTTATGGTAAGGGACCCACTTCCAGGTCTGGGAAGCGCCGATCGGGTCCATGATCTGCTGCTGGAACACCTCCGGCACCGACTGGCCGAACACGCGCAGCAGCGACAGGGCGAAGCGGTTCACGCGGGTGTCGTTGTACTCGTAGAAGCTGCCCGGCGCCTTGATCGCACGCGGCTTCTTCTCGCCCTTGCCGAAGGCTTCCTTGCCGATGAAATTGCTGTGCTTGCCCCACAGCTCGCCCTCCCACTCGGACTCCTGCTGCAGGTGCTGCTTCCAGGTGACCGGCGCGTTGTGCGGCGCGGCGTAGCCGCCGTCGTTGACCGTCTTCGCTACCGGGTCCCCGACCTGGATGCGACCGTCGCGCACCGCCACGCCGGCAACCGTCGCCAGCATGCTCTTGGCCACCGAATAGGTCGGATCGACGAAGCGCGTGTCGCCAAACTCGGCCACCACATAACCCTTGTAGATCACGACGCCGTTGGTATGCGCGCGCCTGGTCGGCATCGATCCCAGACGGGCGCCGAACACGGCTTCCTGGTCGGACAGGTCGAGCGGGCGTTCGGTCTCGCGCGACTGCGCGAACGCTACCGCCGCAGCCAGGGCCGCCGGGTCCATGCCCAATTGGGCCGGGTCCTTGCGGGCCCACTCGCCTGCCGGCGGAAAATACGCTGCACTATCGGCGGCAAAGGCGCCCGCGGCCGGCAATGCCAGGCCCAGTGCGGTGGAAAGGGAAAGTGCGAGCAGGCCGCGGCGCGAAGTCATTGGCAAATTGATCGTCATGGATTCTTGTCGGTCCAGGTGGAGTACGGAGAGCGGATCAGGTTGGAGTTGTAGTAGCGCTTGTCGCTGGTGACTTCCTGGCCGATCCAGTCCGGCTTGTCGAAGACCGCGTCTTCGGCCGGCAGTTCGATCTCGGCCACCACCAGGCCCGCGTTCTCGCCCAGGAACTCATCGACTTCCCAGGTGAAGCCCGCGTGCTCGATGCGGCGCCGGTATTTCTCGACCAGCGGCCGCTCGCACAGGCGCTCGAGCAGTTCGGCGGCATCGTCGAGCGGGATCGGATACTCCCACTCCCCGCGCGCCGCGCCTTCGCTCTTGCTCTTGATGGTGAGGAAGCCCTGGTCGCCGTAGATCCGCGCCCGCACGGTGCGCACCGGATCCGAGCTCAGGTAACCCTGGCGCACGAGTACTGGCGTGCCCAGCGCGTGCCAGGCATCGTTCGCGACCAGGAATTTGCGTTCGATTTCAACGCCCATCGGATCAGCCCAATGCCTGCAGGATCGGCTGCAGCATCGCCGCGCCGAGGCCGGCGCTGCGCGCGCCATTCCAGCCGACGTGCGGGTCGGGCAGGTTGGCGTTGTCCTTGAACGGCATCTCGAGCGTGAGCGACAGGCATTTATAGTGGTGGCCGACGTACTTCGAGGCCAGGGTCAGCAGCTCGTCGTTGTACTTGCTGGCGGCGTAGCCGTATTCTTTCTGGAAGTCCGGGCTGCACGAGATATAGCGGTCGATGAAGGTGCTCTGCTCCAGCGCGCGTTCGGCGGTGAAGTCCTCGAGCATTTCGCAGCCGGCCACGAAATTGTAGGGCAGCGCTTCGTCGCCATGGATGTCGAAGAACATATCGATGCCAATTTCTTCGATCTTGTTCTTGACGCACAGGACTTCCGGGCTGCGCTCGAGCGAAGGATTCATCCACTCGCGGTTCAGGTTGGCGCCGGCGGCATTGGTGCGCAGGTTGCCACGCACCGAACCATCGGGGTTCATGTTCGGCACAATATAGAACACGGCGCGCTGCAACAGTTTGCGGGCGACCGGATTGGCGTTGTCGAGCAGCGCGTCCATCATGCCTTCGACGAACCATTCGGCCATCGATTCGCCCGGGTGCTGGCGCGCGATGACCCAGATCTTTTTCGCGGCCTGCGCATTGCCGATCACGACCAGGTTCATGTCGCGGCCATCGACCGTGCTGCCGATGTCGTGCACGCGCGCGATCGGGTTCTCGGCGACTTCGCCCAGCAGGCGCAGGTGGCGTTCCCAGGTATAGGGTTCGAAATAGGCGTAGTAGACGCTGTCCAGTTCCGGCGTGTGCTCGATCGTCATCACCTGGCCGTCGAAGCTGGTCGGGACGCGGAACCAGTTCTCGGTGTCGTAGCTCGCCACCGCCTGGTAGCCTTCGAAGCCCTTCGGATAGGTGGCCTGGCCGGCATTCAGGAAGCGCATCGTGACGGCCTGGCCGCGCGCGCCCTGCAGCCGGAAATGGAACCACTGATGGATGTCGGCATGCGAATCCTTGCGCAGGTTCAGGTCGATCTGTTTCGGGTTGTCGGCGCGGACGACGTCGATCGAGCCGGAGTCGAACATCGTGCTGATCTTGATGGGCATCGTGAGGATCCTTTCATGGCCCGTCGCTGGGACGGTAAGGGTGTCGAACGGACGCCGGGGCCTGCCCGACGTCGGCTTCTGCTAGCCCGGCCATGATACCGGATCGGCCACGCCGACCGGTCATGCCATGCCGGGCGGGAGCGCGGGTTTACTGCGCGTCGAGGTCGATCAGGTCCTTGGTGTACATGGCCATGATCTGGCGCATCAATTCGACGTTTCCGCGATCGAGCACGACCGTCAAGTCGGGCTTGCGATCGAGCGTGAAGGCCATCCTGATTGCGCCCGGCAATTCCTTGCAGTTCACGTACAGCGCGCGCGGCGCATGGGGATTTTCCCAGTCGGCCTGGCCGATGGCGGGGCCGGCCGGAGGCGGCTTCAGCTGCGGATCCTGATTGACCGGCAAGTGCTTGAGCAGCCAGAACACCATCGAGGCCGGAATGTGGATGGTCAAATCACTCGCACCGTGCGTGGAGAACTTGGTGAGCAACAGGTTGCCGACCCGGTCGCAGGACATGGACAGGCTCTTGACTTGACGAATGACCGCTGGTTTCACGACGTTGATCCTTGGGGAAAAGGTTGAAAAAGGCGCAGCGATTCTACCTTATCCCATCCTCATTTTGTGTGTATTAAAAGCAAAACGGGAAGCACCGTGGCTTCCCGTCTGGTCTGGCGCCGGCGCCCGCGCCGGCTGGCTGATTACTCTTTCGAGCCGCCGCTGCGGTTACCGCCCTGTGCGCTCTGGCGATTGCCGCCCTTGCTCGAAGTACGCGAAGCGCTGCCGGCGTTGGCGTTGGCCGACTGGCGATTACCGTGGCTCAGACTGCCGGCGCGGCGTGCTTCTTCCGACGTGAATTCGTGGGCGGTTCCCTTGGCATGAGCAGCCTTGCCGCCCTGGCTGGCGATTTCGCGCTGGCGCGCCGGATCCATCGAGGCGAATCCGCGGTTGCGGGTGCCGCTGGCAGTGCTCTGGCTGTTGCCTTGGCTGCCCGACTGCTTGTTACCTTGGTTGCTTGATGCCATGATGACGTTCTCCCTTATGCACTTGTGGAAACCGCCGCGTCCTGCGGCAGGCTTGAAGACCCAATCGCCGCCGGCCGGTGACCGGCGAACGATGAGTCGAAGCCCATCTTAGGCAGGCATCTTCGATGCGGCTATAGGAGCATTTCAGATGACTTTGTAGGACTTTGCGCGACAAATAATGCATCTGCGAAAATTTACTTCCAGTAGTCAATAAACTCGTCAGGATCAGTCCTACATTCGCCCCCTACGTCTTCCTATTCTGTGCCGAACCCGGGACGCGCATGATAGTGGTATCCGGCAGGATCTCACCCTGCCCGTCTAGCAATGCAAAGGAGACCGACATGGACGCGAATCAACGTAGCGAAGTCAACAATCAGACGAATAATGGCGCGAATGAAAAATGGACGCCAGGCTCCAAAGGAAATACCCAGAGCGGCCCGATGGACCATACCTATCCGCGTGGCGCCAGCGAACAGCAGGGCCAGTCGGGTACGGGCATGGCGCATGCGGGTGGCCACGACCAGGCCGGCCTGGGCGGCAGCCCGGATGGCGCGGGCCAGTCGCGCCAGGACGACCTGCCGGGCGGCTCGATGCAGACCCAGCAGACTGGCGGCTCGGGTCCGCAGCAAGGCATCACCGACAGCCACCAGCGCCAGATGGAGATGCGCTCCGGCGCCTGGGGCAAGCTGGAGCAACCGGTCGGCAACCGCCAGCGCGACACCGGCGTCTCGCTCAACGAAGACGTCGCCAACCGCCAGGGCGCGACACGCACCACCGACACCCTGAACCCGCAAGACCCGGCGCAGCCTGAACTGCACGGCAATGAGCCAGGCCGCGACGGCCGCGTGCCCGGCACCGTGCCGCCGGAGCCGATCGGCACCGAAGCCGGCGTGCCGGGCGTCCAGCATGGCGATATCTATGGCAACCGGCAAGGCGCCGGCGACAACCGCGCCGACACCCAGGACGCCAGCGCCAGCAAGGTCCAGCAAAGCACCGACCGCCAGGGGTCGCAGACGGGCGCCGGCGCGCGCGATACCGGCACCGAGGATGTCCACCAGTCGAACAATGTATCCGGCGGCCTGCCGCGCAGCCCGGGCAACTCGGGCCCGCGCACCGAGGGCGAGGGCTACCAGGTCGGTGGCAGCATGCACGCCGAACCGAACCCGGTGCACGAATCGAACGACGCCGCCGGCGGCTACCCGCGCAGCCCGGGCGGCGCCAACAAGCTGGCGGGCGACCGCAAGATGGACGACGACACCGGCTTCTCGCGCGGCTGACCGCCATCCGGCGGCGCGCGCCGCCGCGTTTTTTCGCATGTACGCACGACAAGCGGCCCCATCCAGGGGCCGCTGCTTTTCCAGCCGCCTCCTTGATCCACCTCCAAGCCGTACCGGAGCGCAGGAACCGGGGCGTGCGCATGGCAATCGAACCGCCTGACATCGCCACGAATACGCCGTGGCCCAGACCAGCGGAGACACCTATGCCTGCAACGGACGACGCCCCCAACACTGCCTTGCCCACGGTTTCCGTGGTGCTGCCGGCCTGTGGCCGCATGGACCTGCTCGACCGCAGCCTGGACGCCCTGATGCGCCAGAGCGTCGACCCGCGCAGCGTCGAAGTCATCGTCGTGGACGACGAACCCAACCACAACACGCTGCACCTGGTGGCCGGCTGGCGCACCCGCACGCTCGAACGCGGGCCGCGCCTGGCCTATGTGGCCAACACCGGGCCGCGCGGGCCCGGCGCCGCGCGCAACCGCGGCTGGCGGGCGGCACGCGGCGCTGTCATCGCCTTCACCAGCGACGACGCCGTGCCCAGCCCCGACTGGCTGGCGCAGGGACTGGCCGCCCTCGAAGGCGGCGCCGACGTGGTGTGCGGCCGCATCGAGACGCCGGTGCCGGCGCGGCCCACCGACCGCCAGCGCAGCGCCCATGCGCACGAACACGCCGACTTCAGCAGCGCCAACTGCTTCTTCCACAAGCCGGTGCTCGAACAACTCGACGGCTTCGACGAGCGCTTCAGCGTCCAGCGCGGCAGCGACGCCGACCTGCATTTCCGCCTGCTCGAGCAAGGCCTCCGGGTCACGCGCGCGCCGCAGGCGCTGGCCGTGCATCCGGTGCGTCCGGCGCCCTGGGGCGCCAGCCTGCTGCAGATCCGCCATGCCGTGTTCGATGCGCTGCTGTACAAGAAGCATCCGGCGCTGTACCGCGAGCGCATCGAAGCGCGCCCCTGCTGGGATCACTACGCCATCGTGGCCGCCCTGCTGCTCGCCCTGTCCTGCTGGGCGCTGGACGTGCACTCTATGGCCCTGTCCGCCACCCTGGCCTGGCTGGCGCTCACGGCGCGCCTGTGCATGCGCCGCCTGAAAGGCACGGCCCACAGCGCCTCGCACGTGGCCGAGATGGCGATCACGTCGATCCTGCTGCCGCCGCTGTCCGTGTTCTGGCGCCTGGCCGGTGCGGTGCGTTATCGCGTGCGTTTCGCATGAGCTCCATGAAAGCCATCTTCCTCGACCAGGACGGCACGCTGGCCAACGGCACCCCATTCATTGCGGAGCCGCTCCGTATCCACCTGGTCGCCGGCGCCGGTCCGGCGCTGCGCCTGCTGGCCGGCCTCGACTACCGCTTGTTCGTGGTGACCAACCAGTCGGGCATCGCGCACGGCTGTTTCGGCGAAGACGCAATGGGGCCGGTCTCCGACCGCCTGAACGACCTGCTGTTTCGTGAACGGCTCACCCTCGACGGCTATTACTATTGCCCTCACCATCCGCTCGGCACCGTCAGCGACTACGCTGTCACCTGTGCCTGCCGCAAGCCCTCCCCCGGCATGCTGCTGCGCGCGGCGCACGAGCACGACATCGACCTGCGCACATCCTGGATGATCGGCGACACCCTGCACGATGTCGAAGCGGGCAACCGGGCCGGCTGCCGCACGCTGCTCATCGACAACGGCAACGAGAACGAATGGCGCCTCGGTCCGCGCCGCCTGCCCACGCGCATCGCGCCCGACCTGTACCGCGCGGCCATGCTGATCGCGCAGCACGAAGACGAGTCGTTCAGCGCCGCCGGATCTCGATGACCTGCCCTTTGGCTGGCATCGGCGCCGGCATCAGTGCGGGTGCCGGCGCCGGCGCTGGTGCTGGTGCTGGTGCTGGTGCTGGTGCTGGTGCTGGTGCTGGTGCTGGTGCCGGCGCTGACACTGGTGCTGGTGCTGGTGCTGGTGCTTGCGCCGGCACCGACCCGGCCTGCCCACGCAACTCGGCACGCGCCTGCCGGATGACTTCGCGCGCCGCCGACAAGCCGAGGCAAGCCATGATGCTTGCCACGACGATGTCCGGCCATCCGGCACGGGCGCCGAACACACCGAGCGCGGCCAGCATCACGGCCAGGTTGCCGATCATGTCGTTACGGGTGCACAGCCACACCGAACGCATATTGGCGTCGCCGTGGCGAAACGCATACAGCATGGCCGCCACCGCGCCGTTGGCGGCCAGCGCCATCAGTCCCACCACGCCCATGGTCTGGGCATGCGGCAAATGGCCGTCCAGCCCGAACCACAAGGCCCACGCCAGCACCAGCACGCCGAATACGCCCATCACGACGCCCTTGGCACAGGCCGCGCGCGAACGCCAGACCGCGGCCATGCCCAGTACCAACAGCGACACGGCGTAGTTGGCGGCGTCTCCGAGAAAATCGACCGAATCGGCCAGTAGCGAGACCGAACCGGCGGCCACGCTGCTGGCCAGTTCGACGCCAAACATGGCGAAATTAATGAACAGCGCCGCCCACAGCACCTTGCGGTAACGCCCGTCGGGCGGCGGCGCGGATGCACTGCAGGGACCGGAACAGCAAGCCGACATGATTCAACCCTCCATGAATGAGATCTGCATTAGAATCCCTGTAGTTACTACAAGGTCAAGCGAGGAGTTCGATGCTGATGCGCATTGGAGAATTGGCGAAACTGACGGGCTGCCAGTCCGAGACGGTCCGCTTCTACGAAACCAAAGGGTTGCTGCCGCCGCCGGTCAGGTCGCAGGCGAATTACCGGCTGTACGATGCCAGCCATGCCGAGCGGCTGCACTTCATCCGCCGCTGCCGGTCGCTGGGCATGTCCCTGACCGAGGTCGAGACCCTGCTCGGCTACCAGGACGCGCCGGAACGCTCCTGCAGCGGCGTCAATGCCCTGGTCGACCATCAGCTGTCGGAGATCGACCGCCAGATCGTCGAACTGAGCAAGCTACGTACCGAACTGTCGAACCTGCGCGGGCGTTGCGATTCGGTGCGCCCGGCCGGCCAGTGCGCCATCCTGCGCGAGCTGACCGAACACGCGTGATGCCCTTGCATACCTGCGCCGCACGCAGGCACCGCGTCATTCACATGCAGGGATCATCGATCGCCGCGTGATCGTCGAGCGCCGCCGCAGAAAGCGCGGCCTGGTCGTCAGCGCGCATGTTCTCGCCCATCAGCACACGGTGGATCACGGCGCCATGCACGCCATGCTGCTTCAGGAATTCGACCGCGCTGCGCATGCCCAGGCTGGCCTGGATCAGGATGCCCTGGCGTACGACATGGCTTGCGCCCGCGTAGGGATTGGCAACGGCGTTGTCAGCCATGTCGTTCGGCGCCGCGCCGCGGCGCTCGAGCTGCGAGACTTGCATGCGTTTCCTTTCAGTGAGCTAGAGCCAGGCGGCCCGTCGCGCAGCGCCACCCATGGCGCGGATAAAAAAAATCCGTCGACCGTGAAGCCGACGGAAAAACGCAGTATCCGGTTGAGGGATCACGCGGAGAGACACAGGAGCAATCGTAGCGAGCTTTGGTTTCAGCTTGATGACATGACCAGTACCTACTGGCGCCAGCCGAACGCAACATCGCCCGTCCCGAACACTCTACAATTGCCTATCGTTTATTGCCCAGGAAGGTCAATGACCCAGAAGGCGGGTCCTGGTTTCAATGACGGTTCCGACGCTTCGGGCCTGGTATGGAAATCCCTGTTTCGGCGCGGCGCCATCGCCGCCTTGACCTGCGCGCACGAGGCCCGGGCCTGGATGCGCGAACCGCAACGGAACAATTCATCTGGCTGCGCTTCAACCTGTCGAACAGCGCCAGCGAGCGCTCGTTGCGCCCCACGCCGCGCTGGCCGACGAGTTCAACGAGACCCTGCACCAGGGATCGCGCTCGAGCCGCATCGAGCTGGCCGACAACGCCTTGACCGCCGTCGTCAATGACGTGCTGCACGGCTTTTCGCTCGACAGCGCAGAGATCACGCCCCCGGTGGGTCCGCGCCACCCCGCACGCCGCCATCAGCGCGCGCAGGAAGCCGCCAGCCTCGATCGAGCGCCTGCGCCAGGACATGCGCCAGGGCGCCCCGCTGCGCTCGTCGAGCGAACTCCTGATCCACCTGCTGTGCGACCAGGCCGACGTGCTGGCGAACATCGTGCGCGAGACGGTGGCGCGGGTCGACGCCCTCGAGGACCGCCTGCTGGCCAGCCGCCTGGCGCGCCAGCGCGAAGACCTGGGCTCGCTGCGCCGGGTACTGGTGCGCCTGCAGCGCCTGCTGGCGCCGGCCGCCCTGTTCCGCCTGCTGCAGCGCCAGCGCTGAACTGGAAGCGATCCGCTCCCATTGCGCACCCGACTTAGGGTATAGCTTACAAAGCGGCCGGCCTGCATTACCATGCAGTCGCCAGCCTTCCATCGAAACAGCATCCAGACCAGCCGAGAGCCCCCATGAACGACAGCACGCAAGACGGCCTGCCGGAACCGTCCATCATCGATCCGCGCTACCTGATCGACCTCAAGACCCGCGGCCACCAGGTCTATCCGGTCCTGGGCGACGACGACATCAAGCGCATCCGCAGGTTTGCAACCGAACGCAGCTGGCACGACGGCGACTTCGTGTTCCGGGCGCTGGTCGATTCGCCGGGCATGGTCGTCGTGCTGTCCGGCCAGCTGCGCTGCAGCCGCAGCAATGCCCTCGGCCACCGCGTCGAAGTGCACCTGTTCGAGCCCGGCCAGTTCACCGGGGAGGTATCGCAGCTGTCGGGCCGTCCGCCGCTGGTCGACGGCGTAGCGGTCGGCCGCCTGGAAGCCCTGGTGCTGGAACCCGAGGGGCTGCGCGCGCTCCTGATGGCCGAGGCGGTGCTGGGCGAACGCGTGATGCGCGCCTTCATGCTGCGCCGCGCGCGCCTGATCGGCGAGCAGCCTACCGGACCGATCCTGATCGGGCCGCCCGGCCATGTGCGCCTGTTCGAACTCGAGAGTTTTTTATCGCGCAATGCGCAGCCCTACACGCGGCGCGACCCGGCCTGCGACATCGACGCCGCCGAGCTGGTACGCGAACACTGGCGCCAGGAGCACGACTGGCCGCTGGTCGCGATGCCCGACGGCTTCGTGCTCAAGAACCCGAGCCTGTCCGAGGTCGGCCGCTTCCTGGGCACCTTGCCGCGCATCCGGCGCGAGACGGTCTGCGACGTGCTGGTCGTCGGCGCCGGCCCGGCTGGCCTGGCCACCGCCGTCTACGCCGCATCCGAAGGCTTGTCGGTGATGGTGCTGGAACAGCGCGCCTACGGCGGCCAGGCCGGCGCCAGCGCACGCATCGAGAATTTCTTCGGTTTCCCGACCGGGATCTCGGGCCATGCCCTGGTCAGCCGCGCGTTTGTGCAGGCCAGCAAGTTCGGGGCCGAGATCGCGATCCCGGCGCCGGCGATGCGCCTGCTGTGTCGCCAGCGGCCGCTGCGCATCGAGCTGGACGACGGCGCCTGCGCGCGGGCGCGCAGCGTCGTGCTGGCGGCCGGCGTACGCTACCGCAAGCCGGACCTGGCGGACCTGTCGCGTTTCGAGGGCCGTGGCGTGTACTACTGGGCCTCGCCGGTCGAAGCGAAGATATGCCGGCAGCAGACCGTGGTGCTGGTCGGCGGCGGCAACTCGGCCGGCCAGGCCGCCGTCTACCTGGCCGGACATGCGAAGACCGTGCACCTGATGGTGCGCGGCAACGGACTCGAGGCGAGCATGTCGAGCTACCTGATCGAGCGCATCGCCGCCACCGCCAACATCGTGCTGCACACCCGTCTCGAACTGGCCGCGCTCGAAGGTGACGAGTCGGGCCTGGAGAGGGTGCATTGCCGCAGCCGCAGCGGCGGCGCGCCAGTGGTGTTCGACACCCACCATTTGTTCTTGTTCATCGGCGCCGATCCCAACAGCGACTGGCTGCTCGAGTGCGGCGTGGAACTGGATCGCAAGGGCTTCGTGCTGACCGGTTACGACGCCACCGGGCAGCATGGCGGACGCGATCTCGAGACCAGCGTGCCGGGCGTGTTCGCCGTGGGCGACCTGCGCGCCGGCTCCACCAAGCGCGTCGCGGCGGCGGCGGGCGAAGGCGCGGCCGTGGTGGCGCAGATTCACAGGTTCCTGGCCGAGCAGCCAGGCGAGCAAGCCGAACCCATGCGACAGGCGAGCGCGTGAGCGGTCGCATGCGCGCTGTCGCGTAAGCCGGCAGGCGTCCGGCAAGCGCCATCCCGCCTGCGCGGCGAAACGAAAAAGGCCAACCTTGCGGTTGGCCTTTTTCGTTGATTCTCTTGGTCGGGGCGAGAGGATTCGAACCTCCGACCCCGTGCACCCCATGCACGTACGCTACCAGGCTGCGCTACGCCCCGACTAGCCAACAATTATATCAGAGACAGCCGCGAACTTGCACATCTGCCACGCATTGACTGCATGTACCGTCCTGGCGCCGCAAACAAGTATGACCATTGCATGGAATTCACCGCGTCCAATCTGAGTGGAAGCGTTGCCACCTATAATCGGTCACCCGTTTTCGGAGCACCCATGCCCACTTCCCCGATCCGCATCGCGCAGGTCGACGCCCTGCGCGGCTTCGCCATCCTGGCAATCATGCTCCTGCATCATATCGAGCGCTTCGACCTGTATGGTGCGCCCGCCTGGGTTCCGGCATGGCTGGCGGCGCTCGACAAGGGTGTCTGGAGCACGGCTTTCTTCCTGTTCGGCGGCAAGGCGTATGCGATCTTCGCCTTCCTGTTCGGCTTCACCTTTGCCCTGCAGTTCGACAAGCGCGCCGCGCTGGGCGACGATTTCAGGGCGCGCTTCGTCTGGCGCATGGCCGTGCTGCTCGGTTTCGGCCTGGTCAATTCCTTGTTCTACCAGGGCGACATCCTGTCGATCTACGCGGTACTGGCCCTGGCGCTGCTGCCGGTGGCGCGCCTGGGCAACCGCATCGTGCTGGCGCTGGCGCTGGTCCTGCTGTTGCAACCCCCGGCCTGGATGGCACTATGGCGCGCGCTGCCGGTCCCCGCCGCCACCCTGCCCGACCCGGCCTCATGGGCCTACTTTGGCCGCGCCAACGACTACCTGATGCACGGCTCGATGCGCCAGGTATGGGCCGGCAACCTGACCAACGGCAAGACCGCCGCCCTCTTGTGGAGCTGGGAAAACGGCAGGGTGTTGCAGATTCCGGCGCTGTGCATGCTCGGCATGCTGGCCTGCCGCAGCGGGCTGTTCGCAACAAGCAGCGAGGCCGCCGCCCGCTGGCGCCGCATCGGCCTGGGCGCGCTGCTCGGGTTCGTGCCTTTATTCGCCTTGAGCAAGTCACTCGATGCACTGGTGATGGCGGAAGGCGTGCGGCGTCCCCTGCAGGTGATCGTCACCTCGTGGTCGAACCTGGCGTTCGCCGCGCTGCTGGTGGCGCTGTTCGTGCTGCTGTACCGGCGCAGCGCAGGCGCCCGCCTGCTGTCACGCCTGGCGCCGATGGGGCGCATGAGCCTGACCAGCTACGTGGCGCAGTCGCTGGTCGGCACGACGCTGTATTACGGTTTCGGCCTCGGCCTCTACGCGTTCACGGGGGCCAGCATCTGCCTCGTCATCGGCGTCGCGCTGGCCATCCTGCAGATCCGCTTCAGCAGCTGGTGGTTGCGGCGCCATGCGCAAGGCCCGCTGGAAAGCCTGTGGCACCGCGCCACCTGGATCGGCCGGCGACCGCAGGCACCGGCCGCGCAAGCAGGCCGCCAGTAAAGACTGAGGCCGAAGCGCTTACTTCCAGTCTCCACGCAGCGCCATCACCTGCTGCTGCAGGTACTCCGGCGTCGCCAGCTCCGGCGCCACCGGCTGCCCCACCGCCAGCGACAGCTGCGAACGCATGCCGCGCGCGATGCGGCGGCCGAACAGATTGCTCTTGTCGCGCGTGAACCAGCTGCCCCACAGGCCGCGCAGCGCCATCGGGATCACCGGCACCTTGCTGCGCTCCACGACTTTTGCAATGCCGCTGCGGAACTCGCTCATCTCGCCGGTCGTGGTCAGCCGCCCTTCCGGGAAGATACACACCAGCTCACCATCGTGCAGCGCATGGGCGATGTCGACGAACGCCTTTTCCATCGTCCACGGGTCTTCCTTGGCCGGCGCGATCGGGATTGCGTTAACGGCGCGGAAGATCCAGCGCAAGAATGGCGTCTTGAAGATGCGATGGTCCATCACGAAGCGAATCGGGCGCGGGCTGGCCGCGTTGATCACGATCGCATCCACATAGCTGACGTGATTGCACACCAATACCGCCGGGCCTTCCGACGGAATGCGCGAGGTGTCCACGGTGCGCACCCGGTACACGGTATGGATCAGGAGCCAGGCCAGGAAGCGCATCAGGAATTCCGGCACCAGCGAGAAGATGTACACCGCCACCACGGCATTGAGCAGGGCCGTGGCCAGGAACAGTTCGGGGATGCTGAAACCCTGCCCCAGCAGCAGGATGGCGACGCCGGCGGACGCCACCATGAAGATTGCGTTCAGGATGTTCATGCCGGCGATCGTGCGTGAAACGTGCTTCTGGTCGCAGCGGGTCTGGATCAGGGCGAACAGCGGCACGATGAAGAAGCCGCCGAACACGCCGATCATCACCAGGTCGCCCAGGATGCGCAGCGCGCCCGGCTGGCCGAGCAGGGTCATCCAGTCCACCACCGCGCCGCCGGCCGTGAACGCTTCGCTGGCAAAATACAGGTCGATGCCGAACACCGACAGGCCGATCGAGCCGAACGGCACCAGGCCGATCTCGACCTTGTGGCCCGACAGCCGTTCGCACAGCAGCGAACCGGCGCCGATGCCGAGCGAGAACACGGTCAGCAGCAGCACGAACACGCTGTGGTCGCCCATCAGGTAATCCTTGGAGAACACGGGGAACTGGGCCAGCAGCAAGGCGCCATAGAACCAGAACCAGGAATTGCCGAGCATCGACAGGAACACGGTGCGGTTCTGGCGCGAGAACGCCAGGTTGCGCCACGATTCGGCAATGAAGTTGCGGCTGATGCGCAGCTCGGGCGCCGGCGCCGGCGATGGCGGGATGCGCCAGGCGGTGGCCAGGCCCAGCACCGCGAACACCAGCGTGGCGCCGGCTACCAGCATGATGCCGTTCGGCTTGTAGCCGACCAGCACCGCACCGGCCACCTCGCCCAGCAGGATGCCGACGAAGGTCCCCATCTCGACCACGCCATTGCCGCCGACCAGTTCGTCGGGCTTGAGGTTTTGCGGCAGATAGGCGTACTTGACCGGCCCGAACAGGGTCGAATGCATGCCCATGCCGATCACGGCCGCGATCAGGAGCCAAAGGGTATGGGTCATCCAGCCGATGGCGGCGACCGCCATGATGGCGATCTCGGCGATCTTGACGATGCGCGCCAGGCTGGCCTTGTCGAACTTGTCCGCGATCTGGCCGGAGGTGGCCGAGAACAGGACATAGGGCAGGATGAACAGGCCCGGGATCAGGTTGTTCAGCAGGGAGGGATCGAGCGTTGTCCAGTTGACTGCGTCATAGGTCATGACGACCAGCAACGCCGTCTTGAACAGATTATCGTTGAAGGCACCCAGGAACTGGGTCCAGAAAAACGGGCCGAAACGGCGTTGGGTCAGCAGGGAAAACTGGCTCGGTTGGCGCATGCTGGAAGCTCGGTGTTATGGAGTGCGTAATGTACAACGGCAAGCACAGCGGAACAAACGTTGTTTCTCACATCCATGGTTGCGTATTCGCATCTAATACTGCGAGTGTTACCCGACGCTACGAAGCGACAGTACCACCACCGACTGCCGGCTGCGGCAAGCGTGCTCGCCGAAAGTGCGCAGCGTGGATGATGGGGGATTGAAACCGGTCAAATTCGGCCTGATCCGGCACATTGGTGCCATTTAGCGAAGGTAGAATTTGCAGATGACTTCCGCTAACTTCCAGATCAGCTACGCCAGCGTCGCCAATGTGCTGTTCGAGCACATCGAGCAGGATCTGCTCGCACTTACCACGGCCAATCTCGACGATGACGAAGACCCGCCAGCCACGCGCCTTCGGCCAGAATGCGCCGGTCCCGTGCAGGCAGGAACCCAGGCCGATGTGACTTGCCGCTACGTCAAGCGCTGCGGCTACACATCCAGACTTGCGTTCCCGCCTCCGCATGAGCGACGTGCGGTAGATGGCGGTGTTAAAAAGGCCTAGCTTAGCCCAGCGCTTCGAGGCGAATCCGCGTCACCCTGCCGATCACTGCCGGCAGTCCCTCGATCTTGGCGATCGCCGCGTCGATATTCTTTTCGCGCGTCTGGTGCGTCAGCATGATGATGTCGATATCGAGCTGGTCACCCGGCTCTTTCTGCAGCACGGCGTCGATCGAGATGCCGCCGTCGGCCAGGATGCGGGTCAGGTCGGCCATCACGCCCAGCTTGTCCTGCACGTGCACGCGCAGGTAGTAGCTGCTGGTGATCTCGGACATCGGCATGATGGCGACGTCGGTCATCTGGTTCGGCTGGAAGGCCAGGTGCGGCACGCGGCTGTAAGGGTCGGCGGTCAGCAGGCGGGTTACGTCGACCAGGTCGGCGATCACCGCCGAGGCGGTCGGTTCCGCACCGGCGCCCTTGCCATAGTATAAGGTAGCGCCGACTGCATCGGCCTGCACCAGCACCGCATTCATCGCCCCTTCGACATTGGCGATCAGGCGCGTCGCAGGGATCAGGGTCGGATGCACGCGCAATTCGACGCCCTCCCCCGCCTCGGTAAGGGTGCGGCGCGTGATGCCCAGCAGCTTGATGCGGTAACCGAGCTGTTCGGCGTAGCGGATATCGGCCGCCTGCAGCTGGCTGATGCCTTCGATATAGGCCTTGTCGAACTGCACCGGGATGCCGAAGGCGATCGCCGACATGATGGTCAGCTTATGGGCCGCATCGACCCCCTCGATGTCGAAGGTCGGGTCGGCCTCGGCATAGCCCAGCTCCTGCGCCTGCTTGAGCACGGTCGCAAAATCCAGGCCTTTCTCGCGCATCTCGGACAGGATGAAGTTGGTGGTGCCGTTGATGATGCCGGCCACCGATTCGATGCGGTTGGCGGTCAGGCCTTCGCGCAGCGCCTTGATGATCGGCACGCCGCCGGCCACGGCCGCCTCGAAGGCCACCATCACGCCTTTTTCCTGGGCCGCCGCGAAAATCTCGTTGCCGTGCAGCGCCAGCAGCGCCTTGTTGGCGGTGACCACATGCTTGCCGTTGGCAATTGCCTGCAGCACCAGCTCGCGCGGCAGCTCGTAGCCGCCGATCAGCTCGACCACGATGTCGATGGCGGGATTGTTGACCACTGCAAACGGATCGGCCACGATCTCGACCGTACCGCCAGTCACTTCGCGCGCGCGCTCGATATTGCGCGCCGCAATCATGGCAATCTCGATGCCGCGTCCGGCACGGCGGCGGATATCGGCCTGGTTGCGTTGAAGGACGTTGAAGGTGCCGGCACCGACGGTGCCGATGCCCAGGAGGCCAACTTGAATCGGTTTCATAAAATCTGTTTCTCTTGATGGTCAGGACGCCTGCCCTGTTCAGGCATGGCGTCGTCGGTAACCGTCGAGGAAGCGCGCGATGCGTCCGCAAGCGTCGGTCAGGTCGTCGGAATTGGGCAGGAACACCAGCCGGAAATGGTCCGGGGCGATCCAGTTGAAGCCGGTGCCTTGCACCAGCAGCACTTTTTCCTCGGACAGCAGTTCGCAGATGAACTGCTGGTCGTCCGTGATCGGATACATCTTCGGATCGAGGCGCGGGAACATGTAGAGCGCGGCTTTTGGCTTGACGCAGGACACACCCGGTATATCGGTAAGCAATTTGTGCGCGAGGTCGCGCTGTTTGAGCAGGCGCCCGCCCGGCCCCACCAGGTCGTTGATGCTCTGGTGGCCGCCAAGCGCGGTCTGGATCGCGAACTGGCCCGGCGCATTGGCGCACAGGCGCATCGAGGCCAGCATGTTCAGGCCGTCGATATAGCCTTTCGCGTGGCGCTTCTCGCCCGACACCACCATCCAGCCGGCGCGGTAGCCGCAGGAACGGTAGTTCTTCGACAGGCCGTTCAGGGTCACGAACAGCACGTCGTCGGCCAGTGACGCGATCGAGACGTGCTCGGCACCGTCGTACAGGGTCTTGTCGTAGATTTCGTCGGCGTAGACGATCAGTTGATGCTGGCGCGCCAGCTCGATGATGTCGAGCAGCACTTCACGCGGATACAGGGCGCCGGTCGGGTTGTTCGGGTTGATGACGACGATCGCGCGCGTGTTCGGCGTAATCTTGCGCCGCATGTCCTCGATGTCGGGCAGCCAGCCCGCCTTCTCGTCGCACACATAGTGGATGGGCGCGCCGCCGGCCAGGCTCACGGCCGCGGTCCACAATGGGTAGTCCGGCGCCGGCACCAGCACTTCGTCGCCGTTGTTCAACAGGCCCTGCATCGACATCACGATCAGTTCCGAGGCGCCGTTGCCGAGGTAGATGTCGTCCATGCCCACGCCGGCGATATTCTTTTCTTGCGTGTAGTGCATGACGGCCTTGCGCGGCGCGAACATGCCCTTCGAATCGGTATAACCGGCAGCACCGTGCATATTGCGGATCATGTCGCTCACGATCTCGTCCGGCGCGTCGAAGCCGAACACGGCCAGGTTGCCGATATTGAGCTTGATGATCTTCTGGCCGTCTTCTTCCATCTGGCGCGCCGTGTCCAGGGCCGGTCCGCGGATTTCATAGCAGACATCGTCGAGCTTGTTCGATTTGGCGATCGGTCTCAAAATTTCCCCTGGTGTGAGCGTACTCTGTTGCAGTGCGAAAAATACCATTCTGCCGAAAGCGCCCCGTTTAGGCAACCTTGCCGATCCGGTTACAATGGGCTTTTGCCGCCCGCCGGCGAGGCCACTTACCTGAGTCAGCAAATCATGAAGCTTCATTCCGACAACACTCAACAATACCAGACCGTCACCGGCTACGACGCTTCGGGCGTCGAAATCAATGCCGAGCGCTTCAACTACAGCCTGACGGTGCTCCCCGAGATCCCGCCGCGGCCCTGGAACGTCGCCCGTTTCGAAGACCTCACCGCCGCCCATTTCGAGGACATCGCGAAGGACGCGCCCGACGTCGTCATCCTCGGCACCGGCGAGCGCCAGCGCTTCGTCCACCCGCGCCTGGTGGCCGGCCTGTCGGCCATGCACATCGGCGTCGAAAGCATGGACAGCCAGGCCGCCTGCCGCACCTATAACGTGCTGATGGGCGAAGGCCGCAAGGTCACGCTGGCGCTGATCATCGGCGCCTGACTGGATTAGCCGAGTCTTAAATTGGCAGAAACATTTTCAAATCGGCGTAAATAGTGTGTTTCTGCTCAGGCGGGCACTAGCGGCAGACCGTATGGACGATTATCATGCCAGTGCCGCTCCCCGCCACCATGCGCCGGGAGGATAATACCGCAGCGCACAGCGCTGTTACTGCCAGGAGAAGCCCGTGGCCGAGAGCCAAGCAACCATCGCCCCATTTTCCGCCCCGATGACCGGCGGCCAGACCTTCGACCTGCTGGGCCGTCCCGCCAAGTACACGGTGCTGTACTTCTACCCGAAAGACAATACCCCCGGCTGCACCACCGAGAGCATCGCCTTTCGTGAAGCCTGGCCCGAATTCCAGGCGCTGGGCGCCGACGTCGTCGGCCTGAGCCGCGATTCGCTGCGCTCGCACGAGAACTTCAAGGGCAAGCTGGGCCTGCCTTTCGAACTGATCTCCGATCCGGACGAAGCCGTCTGCACGCAGTTCAATGTCATGAAGATGAAAAATATGTATGGCAAACAGGTGCGTGGGGTCGAGCGCAGTACGTTTGTCATTGACGCTCAAGGCCGATTGGTGAAAGAATGGCGTGGCGTGAAAGTCAACGATCACGTCACCGAAGTGCTGGAATTTTTGAAGAGCCAGCCCTGAATACATGGATGGCTCCAGTTGTTCAACCTGCTGGATCGCTATCCCATATTTTGAGTCAACCCGTAACACATTCGCACTCCCCGAATCCGGTTCCCCGCCGGGCCGGCGCATTTCCGGGCTCGGCCAACCTGCAAACATTTTTCCTCGCCGTTCATTGTGCGGTTCTTCCGCAACCCACGTTAGTAGCATCGAATCCGTGCGGCAGCGCGCCACGTGGCCCGCGCGCGCACGTCCATCCAGACTTTTTTAGATTGAGAACCTGATGCCACTGCCAAAGATGCCTACCCAGCCAGCGACCATGCTGCTGGCAAAAGATTACCCCAAGGCCGAACCCGGCAAGTCGCCCGTACGTCCCGTGTCGGCCCAGGCCGACGACGTCGAGGACCTGATCAGCGGCCAGGCCGTGCCGACGCCGAAATCGCGCGCACGCCGCAAGGCTTCCGATACGCTGGCCGCCGCCCAGGCGCCGGCGCCGACCCGTGTGGCCGCCGCGGCGCCAAGCGCCGCCGCCAATGAAGCGCCCGCCGCCCGCAAGCCGGCCAAGCCTGGCGCGCCCGCGGCGGCGCCGGTCTCGGCCAAGCTGCGCGAGACCGACGCCGATCAACCGCATCCGGCCAAGCACAAGCCGGTCGAAGTCACCATCAAATCGTCCACCAGCCGCAAGGCCGACCGTTCCGGCACCACCAAGGTCTTCGTGCTCGACACCAATGTGCTGATGCACGACCCAACCTCGCTGTTCCGCTTCGAAGAGCACGACGTCTACCTGCCGATGATGACGCTCGAGGAGCTGGACAACCACAAGAAGGGCATGTCCGAAGTGGCGCGCAATGCGCGCCAGGTTTCGCGCACGCTCGACGCCCTGATCGCCAACGTCGACGACGACGCGATCGAGTCCGGCATCCCGCTGTCCAAGCTGGGCAACAAGGACGCCAAGGGACGCCTCTTGTTCCAGACCCGCCTGAACAGCGCCGCCCTGCCCGAAGGCCTGCCGTCCGGCAAGGCCGACAACCAGATCCTGGGTGTCGTGCGCGCGCTGGAGCAGCAAATGGCGGGCCGCGCCATCGTATTGGTGTCGAAAGACATCAATATGCGCATCAAGGCGCGCGCCATCGGCCTGCCGGCCGAGGATTACTTCAACGACCACGTGCTGGAAGACACCGACCTGCTGTATTCGGGCATCGTCCAGCTGCCGGACGACTTCTGGGACCGGCACGGCCAGGACGTCGAATCGTGGCAAGAGAACAAGAACGGCTCGTCGGCAACCTATTACCGCGTCACCGGCCCCCTGATTCCAACCCTGCTGGTGAACCAGTTCGTATTCCTCGAACCGAAGGACGGCCAGTCGCCGCTGTACGCCCAGGTCAAGCAGATCAACGGCAAGACCGCCGTGCTGCAGACCCTGCGCGACTATAGCCACAACAAGAACAACGTCTGGGGCATCACCGCGCGCAATCGCGAGCAGAACTTCGCCCTCAACCTCTTGATGAATCCCGAGGTCGACTTCATCACCCTGCTGGGCCAGGCCGGTACCGGCAAGACCCTGCTGGCGCTGGCGGCGGGCCTCGCGCAGGTGCTGGAAACCAAGCAGTACAACGAGATCATCGTCACCCGCGTGACGGTCCCGGTGGGCGAGGATATCGGCTTTTTGCCAGGCACCGAAGAAGAGAAGATGTCGCCCTGGATGGGCGCCTTCGACGACAACCTGGAAGTGCTCATGAAGTCGGACGGCGACGCCGGCGACTGGGGCCGCGCGGCGACGCAAGACCTGATCCGCTCGCGCATCAAGATCAAGTCGCTCAACTTCATGCGCGGCCGTACCTTCGTGAACAAGTTCCTCATTATCGACGAGGCGCAGAACCTGACGCCGAAGCAGATGAAGACCCTGGTCACGCGCGCCGGTCCCGGCACCAAGATCCTGTGCCTGGGCAATATCGCGCAGATCGACACGCCTTATCTCACCGAAGGTTCGAGCGGCCTGACCTATGTGGTCGACCGCTTCAAGGGCTGGAGCCACGGCGGCCACGTGACCCTGGCGCGCGGCGAACGCTCGCGCCTGGCCGACCACGCGAGCGACGTGCTCTGAGCATGACGCCAGCGTGACCACCGACGCCCGCCCTCACCGGCGGGCGTTTTTATTGGTGGGTGACGCCAAGGGAAACCACATGTCCGGTCTCGAGCGGAACCAGGCCCACGCCGAGATCATTCCTTCCGAGTCGGCCAATCCGAACGGCAGGCTGCCTTGACACGGTTCGAACGAAGGCCAAGCATGCCGCGGCGCAGCGTGCCTTGGCTATTGATGAAGTCGTAGAATAGTCCGGCGCAACCACCACAGGAGATCCCATGCCCCATATGCTGCTCATTCACGAGCCGATCGGCCAGCGCGCTGTGCGCAGCGATGCCGAGGGTCGCGCCACCTACGAGCGCATGCTGCGCTGGGGCGAAGACCTGAGGGAACGCGGCCTGCTGCTGGCGGCCGAATCGCTGGCGTCGCTCGATACCGCGGTGCGCGTCACCGGTCCTGCCGGCAAGGCGCGCATCGTCGACGGTCCGTTCGCCGAGGCCAAGGAAATGGTCGGCGGATTCTTCATGGTCGATGTCGACTCGCGCGACGAGGCCGTCGCCCTCGCCACCGAGTGTCCGGCCGCCGAATGGGCCACGGTCGAGGTGCGCGCGCTGGCGCCCTGCTTCATGCGCTAGCAGGCGTCGTCGATCATTTCTCCGCGGTTGTCGAAAGTGCCGGTCGCCATTCGTCGTGGTCAATGAAGGCTTGCCGCCGCGGGCCAATCACCCCAGGAGAACACCATGCGTTTCATGATCATCGTCAAGGCCAGCGCCGCAACCGAGGCCGGGGTAATGCCCCAGGAGCCGCTGCTGGCCGAAATGAACGACTACCACCAGGAGCTGGCGCGCGCCGGCGTCCTGCTCGACGGCAATGGACTCAAGCCGACCAGCCAGGGCTGGCGCATCCGCTACGAAGGCGGCGAGCGGCGCGTGGTCGACGGCCCGTTCACCGAAACCAAGGAGCTGATCGCCGGCTATACCCTGATCCAGGTCCGCTCGCGCGAGGAAGCGCTCGAATGGACCCGCCGCTTCCCGAATCCGCAGGGCCCCGGCCTGGACGCCGAGATCGAAGTGCGCCAGGTATTCGAACTGGACGACTTCGCCCCGTCCGAGACCATCGAACGCGTGCGTGCGCAAGAAGGGCAATGACGCCCAGGGTCGAAGACACCGTCGCGGCGGTGTGGCGGATCGAATCCGGTCGCATCGTCGGCAGCATCGCGCGCATCGTGCGCGACGTCGGACTGGCCGAGGAACTGGCCCAGGACGCCCTGGTGGCGGCGCTCGAACGCTGGCCGCAGGACGGCATCCCGGACCGGCCCGGCGCCTGGCTGCTCACGGTCGCGCGCAACAGCGCCCTCGACCTGCTGCGGCGCGACCGCAGCCTGCGGGGCAAGCTGCAACAGATCGGCCTCGACCTCCTGGCCCTGGAGGCGGGAGGAAAAGAGGCGAGCGTGCCCGACTTCGTGGACGACCTCGACGCCAGGCGCCGCGACGTGGTCAAGGATGACCTGCTGCGCCTGATGTTCACCGCGTGCCACCCGGTGCTGTCGCTCGACGCGCGCCTGGCGCTGACCCTGAAGCTGCTCGGCGGCCTGGCCACCGGCGATATCGCGCGCGCCTTCCTGGTGAGCGAAGCCACCATGGCGCAACGGATCGTGCGCGCCAAGCGCACCCTGGGCGACGCCCGGGTGCCGTTCGAGCTGCCGCCGCCCGCCGAGCTGGGCGAGCGCCTGGGCGCCGTGCTCGAAGCGGTCTACCTGATCTTCAACGAGGGCTATACCGCCACTGCCGGCGCCGACTGGATGCGCCCGGCCCTGGTCGACGAGGCGCTGCGCCTGGGCCGCATCCTGGCCGGGCTCGCGCCGAACGAACCCGAGGTGCATGGCCTGGTGGGGCTGATGGAATTGCAGGCCTCGCGCATGGCGGCGCGCCTGGATGCGGCCGGACGGCCGGTGCTGCTGCTCGAACAGGACCGCGCGCGCTGGGACGGGATATTGATCAAACGTGGTTTGGCCGCCCTCGCGCGCGCCGCGCGGCTTGGTGCAGCGCGCGGTCCCTATCTGCTGCAGGCCGAGATCGCCGCCTGCCATGCGCGCGCGCACCGCTTCGACCTGACCGACTGGCGCTGCATCGCCGACCTGTATGGCGAGCTGGCCCGGGTCCAGCCTTCGCCGGTGGTCGAACTCAATCGCGCGGTGGCGGTCGGCATGGCCGACGGCCCCGCGGCCGGTCTCGCCCTGGCCGACCGGCTGCTGCAAGACAGGCGCATGGACGGCTACCACTGGCTGCCCAGCGTGCGCGGCGACCTGCTGTTCAAGCTCGGCCGGCGCCGGGAAGCCCGCGCCGAATTCGAACGCGCGGCGGCGCTCGCCGCCAACGCCGCCGAACGCGATCTGCTGCTGGCACGGATGCGCGAGGCCGCCGACGCTTGAGCGGTGCCGGGCGGGGCAAACAGCATAGCCTTGATTGATACCTATGCCGGAAGGATACAAACCGCTATGATCGAACTGTCTACAATAATAACTACACGATCATGACGGGAGGCCTGCCATGAAATTTTGCTTCTGGGGAGTGCGAGGATCGATCCCGTCGCCAGGTCCGCGCACCGCGCGCTACGGCGGCAATACCACCTGCATCGAAGTGCGCACCGACGCCGGCGCGCTCCTGATCCTGGACGGCGGCACCGGGCTGTTCCCGCTGGCCCAGCACCTGATCCAGCAGGGACCGGTGGCGGCCAACATCTTCATCACCCACAGCCACTGGGACCACATCCACGGCCTGCCCTTCTTCACCCCGCTGTTCATCAAGGGCAACCGGGTGCGCCTGCATGGCGCGCATGATGAAGTGACAGGCCACGGCATCGAGCACGTGATGGGCGTGCAGCTGCAAAACAGCTACTTCCCGGTCAGCGAAACCCAGATGAGCGCCACCATCGACTACCGCACGCTCGAGATCGAAAAGCCGATCGAGGTAGCCGACGCCGTGGTGTCGAACGTGGTCATGAACCACCCGGTGCTCAATCTCGGCTACCGTATCGATTGCAACGGCAAGTCGCTGTTCTTCACGGGTGACCACGAACCCTGGCCCAACCCGCATCCAGCCGAAAGCTGCGAGCACGCCGCCTGCGAAGAACACCTGCGCGCGCGCGAGCGCCGCATGGACGCCGTCATGCGCGGCGTGGATGCCCTGATCGTCGACTGCTCGTACACGCGCGACGAATACCCGTCCAAGCTGGGCTGGGGCCATGGCACCTTCGACGGCGCGCTCGAGATGGCGCTGCGGGTCGGCGCGCGCGCGCTGTACTGCACCCACCATGAGCCGACGCGCGGCGACGACGAGCTCGAGTCGGTGTTCGCCGAGGCGATGGCGCGCCACGCGGGACGCCTGTTCGGCTTGCAGGTGGTCCTGGCCCGTGAAGGCCTCGAAGTCGATCTCGGCTAGCACGGCGCACGCCACGCGTCAGCTGCCAGATTTGAGAGGCGGGCTCCTGCCCTGCTTCGGTAGAATGGACGCTGGCCATCAATCCACAGGCCGCCCGTCCACCCAGTCCACGAAAGCAGATCGATGAAGATTACCCTGATTGTCCCCGCGGCAGCGTTGCTGCTTGCCGGCTGCGCGTCCACCGCTCCGGGGGGTGACGGCGCCGCCGCCAGTGTGCGGGAAGAGCGCTATGTCCCGATCGGCACCTACCTGCCGCGCAAACGGGGCCAGACCGCCAACAACGCCAGCAGCGTCGACAAGACCGATCTTGAAAACATGAAGAACGCCGGTACCGGCACGGGCACCAACGAAGGCCTGATGCGCTGAGCCACGGGCAACGCCACGCAAAAGGCGCTGTCATCGCTAGCTGTTGATCACTGCAGGGCGGCCAGCAGCTGCTGGCGCTGCGGCTGGTTCAGCAGCGCCAGCAGGGAGAACAGCGTGGCGAACAGGGGGGTTCACCGTGCGCTCCTATCGACGTCGACAGGGGTTGGACCGCCGGTCAGCTCAGCAGCTCAATGCTCATCCACAGGCAACGGGTACAGCGCCCAAAAAAAACGGAGCCGCCCGGCTCCGTTTCCTGGTACACGATCTGCTCGATCACATGATGTGGGTGCCGACCCACCACGCCACCGCGGCGATGAACGCCGAGGCCGGAATGGTGAAGATCCAGGCCCACACGATGTTGCCGGCCACGCCCCAGCGCACGGCCGAAGCCTTCTGCGCGGCGCCCACGCCGACGATCGCGCCGGTGATGGTGTGGGTGGTCGACACCGGGATGCCGAAGGCGCTCGACATCAGGAGCGTCATGGCGCCGCCGGTCTCGGCGCAGAAGCCGCCCACCGGCTTGAGCTTGGTGATCTTCTGGCCCATGGTCTTGACGATGCGCCAGCCGCCGAACAGCGTGCCGAAGGCGATCGCGGCGTAGCACGAGATGATGACCCATGCCGGTGGATGCGCGTCGTTGGCGCTGACATAGCCGGCTGCGATCAACAGCATCCAGATGATGCCCATGGTCTTTTGCGCGTCATTGCCGCCGTGGCCCAGGGAGTAGGCGGCGGCCGACACCAGCTGCAGCTTGCGGAACAGTCCGTCGACCTTGCGCGGCGTCGATTTCACGAATACCCAGGCCACGATCAGCATGATGACCGAACCGAGCACGAAGCCCAGCAGCGGCGCCACCACGATGAAGGCGACGGTCTTGAGCAGACCGCCCGAGACGAGCGAGCCGGTGCCGGCCTTGGCCACCGCGGCGCCGACCAGGCCGCCGATCAGGGCGTGCGAGGACGAGGACGGGATGCCGTAGTACCAGGTGATCAGGTTCCAGGAGATCGCCCCGACCAGGGCGCCGAAGATGACGTAGTGGTCGACCACGTGGGGATCGATGGTGCCCTTGCCGATGGTCTGCGCCACTTTCATGTTGACCACGAAGATCGCGATGAAGTTGAAGAAGGCGGCCATCGCGACGGCGTGCTGCGGCTTCAGGACCCCGGTGGAGACCACGGTGGCGATCGAGTTCGCCGAGTCGTGGAAGCCGTTCATGAAGTCGAAGACCAGCGCGAGCGCCACCAGCATGCCCAGCACGTAGATGCTGATTTGTAGAGTTTCCATAATCGTTAACCGCTCGGAGCGACGCTTACGCGTTCTCGACGATGATGCCTTCGATGATGTTGGCCACGTCTTCGCAGCGGTCGGTCACGGTTTCCAGGATCTCGTAGATGGCCTTCATCTTGATCAGGTTGCGCACGTCCGGTTCATCGCGGAACAGCTTGGACATTGCGGCGCGCATCACGTGGTCGGCGTCCGACTCGAAGCGGTCGATCTCTTCGCAGATGGCGACGATCTTCGGCGCGTTGTCCATGTCGTGCAGCATCGACACGGCTTCCTGCACTTTCAGGCAGCACGACAGGCACAGCTCGGCCAGGCGTTTTGCCTCTGGCGTCACGGCCTGCAGGTCGTACAGCGAGACGGTCTGGGCCGCGTCTTCCATCATGTCGAGGATGTCGTCCATGCGGGTGATCAGCTTGTGGATGTCGTCGCGGTCGAGCGGCGTGATGAAGGTCTTGTGCAGCAGGTCGACCGTGGTGTAGGTGATCTTGTCTGCCTGTTTCTCGATGGTCTCGACCGCGTGGGTGCGGGTTTCCAGGTCATCGAAATTGGTCATCAGGCCAACCATCTCATGCGCACCCTTCACGCACAGTGCGGCGTGTTGGTTGAACAGTTCAAAGAAATTGCCCTCTTTGGGCAGGAAGCGTCCAAACATTGTTTTTCTCCGTTTTTCTCTCGGTATTGCCGCCGCTCCGGGAAAAGCGACGGCATGGTGTGCGGCGTGATGCCGGCCGCGGTATGCGGCTTAGTCGCCCTGATAGACGGCGAGGTTACCACTGTAGTTGCCAAACTTGGTGTATTGGCCGATCCAGGTGAGGCGAATCGCCCCAATCGGACCGTTACGCTGCTTGCCGATAATGATCTCGGCGGTGCCCTTGTCGGGCGAATCCGGGTTATAGACTTCGTCGCGGTACAGGAAGATGATCACGTCAGCATCCTGTTCGATAGCGCCGGATTCGCGCAAGTCGGACATCACGGGACGTTTGTTCGGACGTTGCTCCAGCGAGCGGTTCAGCTGCGACAGCGCGATCACGGGGCACTGCAGCTCTTTCGCCAGGCCTTTCAGCGAACGCGAGATCTCCGAGATCTCGGAGGCGCGGTTGTCGCCCGGCTTGGAACCCTGCATCAGCTGCAGGTAGTCGACGATGATGAGCCCGAGCTTGCCGCACTGGCGCGCCAGGCGTCGTGCCCGCGCGCGCATCTCGATCGGATTCAGTGCCGGCGTTTCATCGATGTAGAGCTGGGCATCGTTCATCTTCTGGATGGCGTGCGTCAGGCGCGGCCAGTCCTCGTCGTTCAGGCGGCCGGTACGCAGGCGGTGCTGGTCGAGCTGGCCGACCGAGCCGAGCATACGCATGGCCAGCTGGGCGCCGCCCATCTCCATCGAGAACACGGCGACCGGCAGGCCGGCCTCGATCGCGACGTTCTCGCCGATATTGACCGAGAACGCGGTCTTGCCCATCGACGGACGGCCGGCGACGATGACCAGGTCGCCCGGCTGCAGGCCGGACGTCATGCGGTCGAGGTCGATGAAGCCGGTCGGCACGCCGGTGATCTCACCCTGGTTTTCGCGCGAGTACAGTTCGTCGATGCGCTCGACCACCTGGGTCAGCAGCGGCTGCACCGCCAGCCAGCCCTGGGCGCCGCGCGCGCCCTGCTCGGCGATGGCGAAGATCCGCGATTCCGCCTCGTCGAGCATCTGCTTGACTTCCTTGCCCTGCGGATTGAAGGCGTTGCCCGAGATGTCGTCGGCGACGGTGATCAGCTGGCGCAGGATGCCGCGGTCGCGCACGATCTCGGCATAGCGCCGGATATTCGCGGCCGATGGCGTGTTCTGCGCCATGGCGTTCAGGTATTGCAGGCCACCCATGTCGTCGGCCTTGCCGAGCTGGTTGCAGGCTTCATAGACCGTGATCACGTCGGCCGGCTTGCCGGCATTGATCAGGCGGACCATCTGTTCGAAGATGATGCGGTGATCGTAACGGTAGAAGTCTTCCGCGTGCATGAAGTCGGCAATGCGGTCCCAGGCGGCATTATCGCGCAGCAGGCCGCCGATGACGGATTGCTCTGCTTCGATGGAATGCGGGGGGATGCGCAGGGCTTCTATTTGCGGGTCGAGGGGTGCTGCGTTCATGGGCGGCATTATACCTTCTCCTGTCACACGGCTGTCATAATTGGTGAGTTTCAAAAGCAAAAAAGCCGGGAGAACCCGGCTTTTTCGTGCACTGCTTTTACTTCAGTTCAGCATTCGCTCAGGCAGCTTCGCCCACGACAGCGATGGTGATTTCCGACACGACGTCGGTGTGCAGGGCGACTGCAACCGGGAATTCGCCGGTGGTTTTCAGCGGGCCGGTCGGCAGGCGAACAGCTGCCTTCTCGACTGGGAAGCCCTGCTTGGTCAGCGCTTCGGCGATGTCCGCGTTGGTGACCGAACCGAACAGACGGCCGTCGACGCCGGCCTTCTGGCCGATGGTGACGGTCAGGCCGCTCAGCTTGTCGCCTTGGGCTTGGGCGGCTGCCAGTTTCTCGGCGGCTGCTTTTTCCAGTTCGGCGCGCTTGGCTTCGAACTCGGCGACGGCGCCGGCGGTAGCGCGGCGGGCCATCTTTTGTGGGATCAGGAAGTTACGTGCGTAACCATCCTTGACTTTGACGACGTCGCCCAGGTTGCCGACGTTGATAACTTTTTCCAACAGAATAACTTGCATGTTTTATCTCCAGGATATCTGACTGTCGTGACCGACGATTAACCGTGATGCAGGTCGGTGTACGGCAGCAGCGCCAGGTAACGGGCGCGCTTGATGGCGGTGTCGACCTGACGCTGGTAGTGCGCCTTGGTGCCGGTCAGACGTGCTGGCATGATCTTGCCGTTTTCCTGGACGAAGTCCTTCAGGGTGTCGACGTCTTTGTAGTCAACCTGCTCAACGCCAGCGGCGGTGAAGCGGCAGAACTTCTTGCGCTTGAACAGCGGGTTCTGCTGTTTGCGCTTGAGTTTTTCTTTAGCTTTGTTTTTGTCGAACTTTTTACCGAATGCCATTTGAGGCTCCTGTATATCTAAATTGCCGAACTAGGCGGCACTGAAATCAATGATGTGAAACACCAGGGCTTTGCTGTTGCGGTTTTTCCGTGCGAGGAAGCCATCGAAGCGGTAGCTGGCGCCAAGTTCGGCGCTTTGGAACCTGCCCGAAATCTCGCCCGCGGCGAACGCGGGGACTTCGAACTCGACCAGGCGATCGATCCCCGCCTCTCGCTGATGCGAACTGTGCATCAGGATGGCTGAAACGATCGGCACGCCGGCCGGGGTGTAGCGCAGTACGTCACGCTCGGCGATGGTCGCCACGAGCTGGAGCTGGTTCACCCGGTTCTTCTACTGCTTGCTGCTGGATTCCTGGGAAAGACTTAGGCAGCGGCAGCGGCTGGAGCTGCTGCAGGAGCGGCTGCTTCTGCGCGGTGGCTCTTGGCTGCGTCTTCGCGCTGCACCGATTTCATCATCGGCGACGGTGCGGTTTCTGCTTTCTTCATCTTGACGGTCAGATGACGCAGGACGGCATCATTGAACTTGAATGCGGTTTCCAGCTCGACCAGGGTCTCGTTGTCGCACTCGATGTTCAGGCAGATGTAGTGTGCTTTCGGCAGCTTCTGGATCTGGTAAGCCATCTGGCGGCGACCCCAGTCTTCCACGCGATGGATGTTACCGCCGCGGCTGGTCACCGTGGCCTTGTAACGTTCGATCATCGCCGGGACTTGCTCGCTCTGGTCCGGATGGACGATAAAAACGATTTCATAATGACGCATGCATTACTCCTTGAGGACGTTTTAAACAAATGCCCACCTCGGCGTCAAGACGAGTGTGGGAAGGGAACAGCCAGCTAGTATAGCGTGGATTGGGCGAAATGGGAACATGGCCGTCAAGACCTGCGTTTCCAAGTGCCCCTCACTCGACAATTACACTGGACAAGCGCGGGTTTTTCGTTTCTTGTGCGCTTTTTTTGCGCTTTTTCGTGTATATCCCTTGCGTATAGCAGAATACTGTACAAAAATACAGTCTACCTCTACAACCCGTTTCCGCAAGATATTTATGCTCAAGCTCACTGCAAGGCAAGAACAGATCCTTAACCTGATCAAGGAAGCGATCGAGAACACGGGTTTCCCTCCGACCCGGGCCGAGATCGCATCCGAACTGGGTTTCCGCTCGGCCAATGCGGCCGAAGAACACCTGCAAGCGCTGGCGCGCAAGGGCGCGATCGAGATTTCGCCGGGCACTTCGCGCGGCATCCGCCTGGTCGGCGCCACCGCCGTGCAGATCCCGATGCCGCCGCCTTCCCTGATGTCGCTGCCGCTGGTCGGGCGCGTCGCCGCCGGCAATCCGATCCTGGCCCAGGAACACGTCGAAGCGACCTATAACGTCGACACCGCGATGTTCGCGGCGCGGCCCGACTTTTTGCTGAAAGTAAAGGGCTGGTCGATGCGCGATGCCGGCATCATGGATGGCGACTTCCTGGCGGTCAAGAAAATCGACAGCGCCAAGAACGGCCAGATCGTCGTCGCCCGCCTGGGCGAAGAAGTCACCGTCAAGCGCTACCGCAAGACGGGCGACCTGGTCGAGCTGCTGCCAGAAAATCCCGACTTCAGCGTGATCCAGGTCACGCCAGACGAAGAGTTCGCGCTCGAGGGGCTGGCGGTTGGCTTGATGCGTAGCTGGAACTAATCGGCAGTATCTGCTTCAAGTACCTGCGCCGGCCATGTGCCGGCGCTTCCTTTTGCAGCCTAGTTCTTGGCCTTGTTGACCACTGAATTGTGCTGCTCCACGAAGGCTTCGGTCGCGCTGCGCCAGGCGGCGAAATCGGCCAGCACCATCTTCGAATTGACTTTCGCGCCTTCGGCGATGTTCTGGCGCACCTGTTCCAGGTAGGCGGTCGAGGCTTCCGTTTCCTGCTTGTTCATCAGCTTGGCGATATCGGGCGGGATGCGCTTGGTCAGCGGCGACTGCGCGTTCAGGTTGGTCACCATCTTGTTGTAGCAATCCTGCCAGTTGGTCACCGCCTTGTTCACCCGCTCGATGTCGTCGTTCACCTTCGACACCGCCGGGATGCGGGGCGACGGGCAACGGTATTCGCCCGACTGCAGGTCGGCGCCGTCGTAGCCCTTGATCCAGTAATCGATCTCGGCGCGGCGCTCCACGCGCTGCTGCATGACCGCGAGCGAATCGGCAGCGACCTTGTTGCCCTTGGCGGCCGACTTTTCAAACAGCTCCCTGGCCCTGGCTTCGTCGACCGCGCCGGCTTCGCCGTACCAGTACATCTGCCCCAGTTGCTGCTGGGCTTGCGGATTGCCGGCGTTGGCCAGCCTGGTATAGATCTTGAGCGCGCCGGCGTAGTCTTTTTTCTCGAACAGGGCGTTGGCATCCTCGAGCTCGCCTGCGAAGGCGGCGCCGCCGGCCACCATGGCGACCGAAAGGGAGAGGCAGGACAGGAATCGTTTCATGGGCACTTGGCAAGGCTGGGCTGGTAAAAGTCCATGATAGCCGTGTTTTACGGCTGGGCTCAACCGCAAATATGACAAGACCGGCTATCGCCGGCCCCATCAACCCATCTTTTACTCGCCTTACGCGTCCAGCGCCTGGCGGAAGTCGCCGACCAGGTCGTCCGTGTCCTCGATGCCCACCGACACCCGGATCAAACCTTCCGCGATGCCCATGCTGGCGCGCCGCTCGGGCCCCATCTCGAAGAAGATCGTGTGCGCCACCGGGATCACGAGGGTCCGGTTGTCGCCCAGGTTCGACGCCGGGATTGCCAGTTGCAGGCGGTTCAGGTAGTCGAACGGATCAATCTCTTGCTTGAGCTCGAAACTGAGCAGCGAGCCACCGGAACGGAACAAGGCCTTGACGATCCCGTTCTGCGGATGCGATGCCAGGCCCGGATAATGCACGGCCGCCACGCGCTCGTCCGCTTCGAGCATCGTCGCCAGCGCCAGCGCGTTGGCGCTGGTGCGTTCCATGCGCAGCGCCAGCGTCTCGGCCCCGACCGCGATGTGGTGCGCCGCTTCCGGCCCCAGCGCGGCGCCGAAGTCGCGCAGCGCCTTGGCGCGCAATTGCGCCATGCCTTGCGCGGCAGGTGCCTGCCTGCGAAAGTTCTGGGCGATGTTCGGATACCCCGCCCAGTCGAACAGGCCGGTATCGGTCAGTGCGCCACCCAGCGCGATGCCATGCCCGCCGATCGACTTGGTCAACGAGTTGACCACCAGGCCGGCGCCCACATCCTTCGGACGGAACAGCCAGGGCGTGGTCATCGTGTTGTCGACCACGTACAGGATGCCCCGCGCCCGGCACAGTTCGCCGATGCGCGCCAGGTCCGCCACCTGCGTGCGCGGATTGGCGATGGTCTCGACGAACACCATGCGCGTGCTCGGCAACAAGGCCGCCTCGACCTGGGCCACGTCGGTGGCGTCGACAAAGGCGACATCCACGCCCTGGGCCGCCACCGTCTGCCACAGGCTGTTGGTGTTCCCGAACAGGAAGCTGGACGACACGATCTGGTCGCCGGCCTTGAGCAGCGCCTGGAACAGCGCGCCGATCGCCGCCATGCCGGTGCCGAAGCACAGGGTGGCGACGCCGTCTTCCATCTTGCTGATCTTGTCTTCCAGGGCCGACACCGTCGGATTACCCTGGCGGCCATAGCGAAAGCCCGGTTCCTTGCCCTGGAATACCGACGCCAGCTGGCGTGCGTCGGCATAGCCGAAGGCGACCGAGGTGTGCACCGGCCTGTGCAGCGAACCGTGCTCGATCGCCTTGCGACGATCGTTGTGCAGGATGGTGGTGGTGAAGCCGTAGCTCTTCTGGTCCGACATGGCTTACTCGGCGGCGACCGGCGGGTTCAGGTTGAGCTGCGTGCGCACCGGATCCTCGACTTCCTTCTTGGCCGGGTTGTGGCGCGCCGACTCCTGGCGGTCCAGGTACTCCGGGGTCACGTCGCCGGTGACATACACGCCGTCGAAGCACGAAGCCTCGAAGTTCTTCAGCGCCGGATTGACATCCGAGATCGCGCGCTTGAGCGCGTCGACGTCCTGGTACACCACGCGGTCGGCGGTGATCTCGCGGCACACTTCTTCGGTCGTGCGGCCGTGGGCGATCAGTTCGTCGCGGGTCGGCATGTCGATGCCGTACACGTTCGGGTACAGCACCGGCGGCGCGGCCGAGGCGAAGAACACCTTGCGGGCGCCGGCTTCACGCGCCATCTGCACGATCTCGCGGCTGGTGGTGCCGCGCACGATCGAATCGTCGACCAGCAGCACGTTCTTGTCCTTGAACTCGGAGCTGATCGCGTTCAGTTTCTGGCGCACCGACTTCTTGCGCATGCCCTGGCCCGGCATGATGAAGGTGCGGCCGATGTAGCGGTTCTTGATGAAGCCTTCACGGTATTCCACGCCCAGCTTCAGCGCCAGCTGGATCGCGGCCGGACGCGACGAATCGGGGATCGGCATCACGACGTCGATCTCGTCGACCGGGATCTCGCGGCTGACCTTGTCGGCCAGGTACTCGCCCATGCGCAGGCGGGTGGCGTAGACCGAGGCGCCGTCGATCACCGAGTCGGGGCGGGCCAGGTAGACGAATTCGAAGGCGCACGGGTTGAGCGACGGATTCTCGGCGCACTGGCGCTCGTGCAGCTGGTTGTTCTGGTCGATGAAGACCGCCTCGCCCGGCGCGATGTCGCGCACGAAGCGAAAGCCCAGGCCTTCCAGGGCGACCGATTCGCTGGCCACCAGGTATTCGTTGCCCTGCTCGGTTTCATTGATGCCCAGGCACAGCGGACGGATGCCGAACGGGTCGCGGAAGGCCAGCATGCCGTGGCCGGCGATCTGGGACACCACGGCGTAGGCGCCGCGCACGCGGCGGTGCACGGCGGCGACCGCCTTGAACACGGCGTCGGCGTCCAGCGAGTAGCCGTCGGCCGCTTCCTGGATTTCGTGGGCCAGCACGTTGAGCAGTACTTCGGAGTCGGAATCGGTGTTGATGTGGCGGCGGTCGTTGCGGAACAGCTCATCCTTCAGCACTGCCTGGTTGGTCAGGTTGCCGTTGTGGGCGAGCGTGATGCCGAACGGTGCGTTGACGTAGAACGGCTGCGCCTCTTCCTCGCTCGACGAGCCGGCGGTCGGATAGCGGCAGTGGCCGATCCCGGTATTGCCCTGGAGCGAACGCATATTACGGGTGCGGAACACGTCCCGCACCAGGCCATTCGCCTTGAACATCGAGAACATGCTGCTGTGATTGGTCGCAATGCCCGCCGCATCCTGGCCGCGGTGCTGCAGCAGCAGCAATGCGTCATACAGCAGCTGGTTGACGGGAGAGTGAGAGACGACGCCGACGATGCCACACATGGTGTGCTCCTAAAAGCTTGAGTGCTTGATTACAAAAAAGTTCTTACGTTGATGCGATGAGGCTGATGATTGCTTTGAAAGCTGGATTCAAAAGTTCACGTGCTGCGCCATGGCAGCCGGCAGGAAAGGCTTGACGGTGCGGGCGCCGGTCTCGGCGATCGGCGACAACAGGGCTTCTTGCCAGAACGCCTGGCGCGGGATGTCCGTCATCCCGCACAATATGACGCCGGCCAGCACGATTACAATGCCGCGCGCCAATCCAAACAATCCTCCGAGGCCGCGGTCGGCCAGCGACAGGCCGGTCGCTTCCACCAGGGCCCCGATCGCCAGCGACAGCAGGCCCATCAAAATTCGCACGCCCAGGAACAGCGCGATGAAGGCCACGATCAGGCGCGCCGTGTCGCCGGGAATGACTTCCGGCAGCAGCGGCGCGAGCTGCGCGCCGTAGGCATTGGCCACCACGAAGGCGACGATCCAGCCCAGCAAGGACAGGATTTCCTTGACCAGGCCGCGCAGGGTGCTGATGACAACGGAACAGACCAGCACGAACAGCACCAGGTAGTCGAAAATCGTCACGCTACTGGGTCAGGTCAGAGCGGCACCATGGTGCCGGACAGGCCGATGCCGCCCAGTTTGGCGCGCACCTTCTCGGCCTCTTCCTTGCTGAACGGGCCGACCCGCACACGGATCAGCTCGCCCGACTTCTGGGTGAAGGACGAGATGCCGGCGGCGCGCAGCCGGTCTTGCAGTTCAGTTACCTTTTCCTGGCTGCCCAGGGCCGCGACCTGCACCACGAAGCGCGGCGCCGGGCCTTGCGCCTTCTGTGGCTCGGCCGGCTTGCCTTCGAGAATGGCCATGGCGCGCGCGGCGTCGTCGCGCGGCGCGGGCTTGGCGACATCCTCGGCCTTCGGATGGGTCTCGGCCGGCTTCTTGGCGGGCTCGGGTTTCTTTTCCGGCTTCGGTTCGGGTTTGACGACGGGCTTCGGCTCCGCCTTGACCGGCTCGGTCTTCGGCTTCACCGGCTCGGGCTTCGGCTCCGGTTTTGGTGGCTCGACAGGCTTGGTGGGCTTGGCCGGCTCGAGCATACGCATCGGCGGCGGGTCGCTGACGGGCGGGGTCGCGCCGGGCGCGGTGGTGTCGCTTGCACGGGTGCCGGCGGGCGGCGCCGGCACCGGCTCGACGATTTCCTCGTCGCTGTCCACGCTGGCCGATGGCGCGACCTGCTCGGATGGCACCGGCAGCGGGGCGGCCCTGTCCTTGTCGGGGATGTGGATGGCGATGTCGGTGGCCAGCGGCTTCGGCTCGGAATCGAGCAGCATCGGCAGCGCAACGACGGCGGCCAGCACCAGCGCGATGGCCCCGACCAGGCGGCGGCGGGCGCGCTTCTTCTCGGGCAGGATCGGGTCGCCGCGACTGGTGCGGCGGGCGCTGTCGCCGGCGGAGCTGGCGCGCTTGGAACGCGCGCGCTCGGTATAGGCGGCGTCGTCTTCCTTGACGAAGTGCCCGCTGTCCCGGACAGTTTCTTGCTTGTTTTTATTGCCGAACGAGAACAAGCCCATGTGGTTCAGGTAGTAGGATGAAGAAGTCAGTGAAGACTCGATTTACGGGCCGCCATGACGCCTGCAACCGTGTAGAAAGAGCCAAAGACCACAATTCTATCATTCTCCCCTGCCCGGCTCAGCGCATTCGCGTAGGCCTCTGCCGGCGTTGCAAAATTGCTCACCGAAAAATCGTCGTCCTTGGCGCCGGCCGGCCTGAGTTCGGCCAGCTTCCCGGCCAGTACTTCAGGCTGCGCCGAGCGCGGCGAATCGAGCGCCGTCACGCACCAGTGGTCGATGATGCCGGCCATCGGCGCGATTACGGCGTCGATGTCCTTGTCTTCCATGATCCCGAACACGGCATACGTAAAGCGGTGGAAGCCCATATTGCCCAGGTTCTGGGCCAGCGTCGCGGCGGCGTGCGGGTTGTGGGCGACGTCGAGCACCTGGGTCGGGCGGCCCGCCAGCACCTGGAAACGGCCCGGCAGCTCGACCAGCGCCAGGCCGGCGCGGGTTTCCTGGGCGCCGCAAGGCAGTTGCATGCGCAGCGCTTCGAGCGCGGCCAGCGCGGCCGAAGCGTTGAGCAGCTGGTTGGCGCCGCGCAGGGCCGGATAGGCCAGCGAGTTGCGGCGCTGGCTGCGCCCGCCATAGCTCCACTGCTGCTGGTCGCCCTGGTAGTTGAAATCGCGACCCAGCAGCCACAGGTCGGCGCCGATCTGTTCGGCGTGCTCGATCAGCGATTGCGGCGGCACCGGATCGCTGCAGATGGCGGTCTTACCCGGGCGGAAGATGCCGGCCTTCTCGAAGCCGATCTGTTCGCGCGTGTCGCCGAGGTAGGCGGTGTGGTCGATGTCGATGCTGGTGACGATCGAGACGTCGGCATCGATGACGTTGACCGCATCCAGGCGTCCACCCAGGCCGACTTCGAGGATGGCGACGTCGACGCCGCTGTTCGAGATCAGGTGGGCGATGGCCAGGGTGGTGAATTCGAAATAGGTGAGGTCGGTGCCGCCGCGTGCCGCTTCGACGTCGTTGAAGGCGTTGACCAGTGCTTCATCGGAGGCCATCTCGCCATTGATCCGGGCGCGCTCGTTGAAGTCGAGGAAGTGCGGCTTGATGTAGAGGCCGACGCGGTAGCCGGACTGCAGCAGGACCGATTCGAGCATCGCGCAGGTGGAACCCTTGCCGTTGGTGCCGGCGACCATGATCACCGGGCAATCGAAGGCCAGCTGCAGGCGCTCCTTGACGGCGCGGACGCGATCGAGGCCCATGTCGATATGGGTTTCGGCGTGGCGCGACTCGAGCAGGGCCAGCCAGTCGGGCAAGGTGGTCGGAAGTGGGGACATGGTGCTTACGGTAGCTTACACGTGGGACGGTGCGGAAATGAAAAGAGCGACCGGCATGGCGCAGCTTTCGCTTGCCCGCGCCGGCCGCCCTTCATCGTGTTGGTCAGGCCAGGACTTCGGTCGCCTGGTTTTGCAACAGGGCCAGCAGGCGCGCGATTTCTTCGCGCATCTTGCGGCGGTCGACGATCATGTCGACGGCGCCCTTGGTGACCAGGAACTCGGCGCGCTGGAAGCCTTCCGGCAGTTTTTCGCGGACGGTGTTCTCGATCACGCGCGGGCCGGCAAAGCCGATCAGGGCTTTCGGCTCGGCGATGACGACGTCGCCCATGAAGGCGAACGAGGCCGAGACGCCGCCCATGGTCGGGTCGGTCAGCACGCTGATGAACGGCAGCTTTTTCTCGGCCAGCTTGGTGAGCATGGCGGTAGTCTTGGCCATCTGCATCAGCGACAGCAGGCCTTCCTGCATGCGGGCGCCGCCGGTGGCGGTGATGCAGATGAACGGCACCTTCTGCTCGAGCGCCACCTGGGCGCCGCGCACGAAGCGCTCGCCGACGACCGAACCCATCGAGCCGCCCATGAATTCGAATTCGAAGGCGGCGACGACGACCGGCAGGCTCATGATGGAACCGCCCTGCACGATCAGCGCATCGGTTTCGCCGGTGGCGTCCATGGCCGCCTTCAGGCGATCAGGATACTTCTTGCTGTCCTTGAACTTCAGGGTATCGACCGGCAATGTCTCTTGGCCGATATCGTAGCGGCCGCCTTCGTCGAGCAGGGCATCGAGACGGTCGCGGGCACGGATGCGCATATGGTGGTCGCACTTCGGGCACACGTGCAGATTGGACTCGATGTCCGCACGATACAGCACCGACTCGCACGACGGGCACTTGACCCAGAGGCCTTCCGGCATGGTCTTGCGGTTAGCGGCATCGGAGCGCTGGATCCGAGGGGGCAGCAGCTTTTCCAACCAACTCATGTTCTCTCCTTTGCGGCGAATCTTTTGAAGAGGCGTAGTGTAGCCGCTCGGCCAGCGCTTGTCGAATGATGGCAAGCTAACAATTGCCGTTTCTTCATTACCCACCCCGGATAAGCACCGCGACGCCCCGCCCGGGACGGCGCCGCATGGATCACACGTCGACGGTCGTGTATTCGATCCCGCCGACACGCGCAGCGACGAGGTTATACAGCCAGGCGCCGATAACGCCGCTCACGAAGCCAAGCACCGGATACATGAGCACCATGAAGACGGCCCCGCCAATGCCGATGGCCGATGATTGGTCGCTGACGCCTGACGCCAGCAACATGAGCGCCACCATCGGAATCGCAATGACAAGATAAATCGCCGCCAGCACCTTTCCACACTGCACCACGCCCACATGCCTGATCTGCCGCTTCATTGCGCCTCCCGTCAATCAATTGGAATTGCCAATTTATCACAAGATCCTTGCAACCAAACATCAGTCAACAAGCAAATCCTTGCCATTAGGGTCGGAGATTTGATCACCCTTGAAGTCGACCCTGATGCATGGGTTAGCGGGCGTCGAGGGCGGTGCGGATGCCCGCGGTGAAGCTGCGGACGGCGTCGACGGCCTGGTCCGCGGGGTGCGCTTCGATCTCCTGGATGATGCGGCTGCCGATCACCACGGCGTCGGCGACTTGCGCGACCGCTTTCGCGGTGGCGCCGTCGCGGATGCCGAAGCCGACGCCGATCGGCAGCTTCACGTGTTCGCGGATGGCGTTCACGCGGCGGGCGACGTCGTCGGTGTCGATCGCCCCGGAGCCGGTGACGCCCTTCAGCGAGACGTAGTAGCTGAAGCCGCCGCCGTGGCGGGCGACCTGTTTTACCCGCTCGGTCGTCGATGTCGGCGCCAGCAGGAAGATCAGGTCGAGGCCGTTATCGCGCATGGCGCCGGCGAAATCGGCGCATTCTTCCGGCGGGTAGTCGACGACGATGGCGCCGTCCGCGCCCGCCTCTTTCGCGCAGCGGATGAATTCAGCCTGGCCGATGCGCTCGATCGGATTGGCGTAGCCCATCAGGACCACCGGCGTTTGCTGGTCGGTCTGGCGAAATTCACGCACGAAGGCGAACACGTCCTTCAGGCCGACATTGAACTTGAGCGCGCGCTCGCAGGCACGCTGGATCACCGGGCCTTCGGCCATCGGGTCGGAGAAGGGCACGCCCAGTTCCAGGACGTCGGCGCCGCCCGCCACCAGGGCGTGCATCAGCGGGACGGTCAGCTCGGGACCAGGGTCGCCGGCGGTGATGAAAGTGACCAGACCGGTCTTGTTTTGCGCTTTAAGCGCGGCAAATGTTGGTTCGATGCGGGACATGCTGTTCTTCCTTATGGGGTCGTGGATGATGCGGTGCTCCGGCCGCCTCGCGACCGGAGCCAGGCGAAAACCGGATTTCAGCCGAAATCCAGCCCCATCCGCTGCGCCACCGTGTGCATGTCCTTGTCGCCGCGGCCCGACAGGTTGACCAGGATGATCTTGTCCTTCGGCAGGGTCGCCGCCAGCTTCACGCCATAGGCGATCGCATGCGACGATTCCAGCGCCGGGATGATTCCCTCGATGCGGCAGCAATCGTGGAAGGTCTGCAGCGCTTCCTCATCGGTGATCGAGACGTACTGCGCGCGCGCCGAATCCTTCAGCCAGGCGTGCTCCGGTCCGACGCCCGGATAATCCAGGCCCGCGGATACGGAATGCGTCTCGATGATCTGCCCGTTCTCGTCCTGCAGCAGGTACGTGCGGTTGCCATGCAGGACGCCCGGGATGCCGGCCGTCAGAGAAGCGGCATGCTTGCCCGAAGCCAGCCCCTCGCCCGCCGCCTCGACGCCGACCAGCTGCACGCCCGGTTCGCCGATATATGGATAGAAGATGCCCATCGCGTTCGAGCCGCCGCCGATGCAGGCGACGACGTAATCCGGCTGGCGTCCCGCCATGGCCGGCATCTGCAGGCGGCATTCCTCGCCGATCACCGACTGGAAGTCGCGCACCATCATCGGATACGGGTGCGGGCCGGCCACCGTGCCGATGATGTAGAAGGTGTTCTCGATATTCGTGACCCAGTCGCGCATCGCCTCGTTGAGCGCGTCCTTCAGGGTCTTGGAGCCCGACTCCACCGGCACCACGGTCGCGCCCAGGAGCTTCATGCGGTAGACGTTCTGCGCCTGGCGCTTGACGTCCTCGGCGCCCATGTACACCACGCACTCCAGGCCGAAGCGCGCACAGATGGTGGCGGTCGCCACGCCGTGCTGGCCGGCGCCGGTCTCGGCGATGATGCGCTGCTTGCCCATGCGCCGCGCCAGCAGGGCCTGGCCGATCACGTTGTTGATCTTGTGCGCGCCGGTGTGGTTCAGGTCTTCGCGCTTGAAGTAGACCTGGGCGCCGCCGGCCAGCTCGGACCAGCGCCGCGCGTGGTACACCGGCGACGGACGGCCGACGAAGTGCGCCAGCTCGTAGCGGAATTCCTCGAGAAATTCAGGATCCTGCGCATACTTCGCATAGGCTTCGTTCAACTCGGCCAGCGCGTGCGACAGGGTTTCGGCGACAAAGCTGCCGCCATACGGGCCGAAGTGCCCGACCGCGTCGGGCAAGGCGTAATCCGGGGTCTTGAACAGGGGCGCAGCGCTAAGCTGGGCCGTGATGGTGTCTTTCGTGGTCATGGTGCGACTCGCTTTCGATGGTGGCATCGGCCGCCCGCACCGCCGCGATGAAGTCGGCGATCTTGCGGGCATCCTTGATTCCCTTCGCTTGTTCGACGCCACTGCTGATGTCGACGGCAAAGGGACGGACATAGACGGTCGCGTCAAGGACGTTGTGTACGCTCAACCCACCACTCAAAACGACCCGAGGCGCGAGCTCTTTTGGAATAAGAGACCAATCGAAGACCTTTCCTGCGCCACCATAGGCGTCCACGTAAGTGTCGAGCAGAAGGCCCGAGAACCAGGGACTGGCGGCGCGGTATGCAGCTTCACATTCTAGCAAAGCCGCGGGCGGCGTGTCAGGCTTGATGCGGTAGGCGCGCACGAAAGGCCGTTGCACGGCCGCCGCGATGGCCGCGCACTGCTCTGCCGTTTCGTCGCCATGGAACTGGATGAGCCCCAGCGGTATCGCTCCCGCCACTTCGTGCACTTCGTCCAGCGTCGGGTTCACGAACAGCGCCACGCCGCTGACGAACGGCGGCAGGATCGCGCACAACTGGGCGGCGCGCGCGGGCGTGATATAGCGCGGGCTCTTCGGATAGAACACGAAACCGAGGGCGTCGGCGCCGCAGTCGACCGCCGCGCGCAGGTCTTGCTCGCGGGTGATGCCGCAGATCTTGATACGGGTGCGTTGCATGGCTCTTCCTGGAAAACCGGTCACAGCCACGGCAGGGGCGTCGACGCCTCCTGCGGCAGCTTCCACTTCGGATCGTACTCGATCTTCGCGAAATACAGGCCGTCCGGCATGAAGGTCGGCGCGGCGGCGTCGCGCGAACGCGCCGCCAGCACCTCGCGCATCCAGTCCGGCTCATTGCGCCCGGTGCCGATATAGATCAGCGAACCGACGATATTGCGCACCATATGATGCAGGAAGGCGCTGGCGCGCAGGGTGAACACGATGATGTCGCCGTGGCGTTCGATGCGCACCTCGTGCATGTCCTTGACCGGCGTATTCGCCTGGCAGCCCGACGCGCGAAAGCTCGAGAAATCGTGGGTGCCGATCAGGTGCCGCGCCCCTTCGCGCATGCGCTCGACGTCGAGCGGACGGAATACCCACCCTGCCCGCTTGGCCAGCAGGGCCGACGGATTGGGGTGGTTGTAGAGCACGTAATGGTAGGTGCGCGAGCGCGCCGAGAAGCGCGCATGGAAATCCTGGCCGTCGGCGTCCGGCTCGACCACGGCCGCCCAGCGCACCACGATCGATTCGGGCAGGAACGCGTTCACGCCACGCACCCAGGACTGGGTGGGGCGATCCAGGTCGGTATCGAAATGGACGACCTGCTCGATCGCATGCACGCCGGCGTCGGTGCGCCCGGCGCACGTGGTGTGCAGCGGGACGCAGGCGAACTTCTCGAGCGCGATCTCGAGGCGGTCCTGGACCGTATGACGTTCCGGCTGTTTCTGGTAGCCGTTCCAACCGGTGCCGATGTACTGGACACCCAATGCAATTCGCGTCACGCCAGCAGTTCCCTCATTGCGCTGGCCTTGCCGACCTGCTCGGTATTGCCGCCCTTGATGACTTCGTCAAGCAGTTCACGCGCGCCCTCCTTGTCGCCAATCTCCTGGTAGGCGATGGCGAGATCGAGCTTGGTCTCCATCTCCATGTGCTCGGGTGACATCTGGTCCGGCGCGGCGTCGAATGGATCCAGGTCGGCCGCCACGGGCTTAGCGGTGGCCGGCGCGGATGGCGGCAGGTCGAGGTCGAAATCGGCCAGGTCGAACATTGGCGCGGCCTTGTCGTCGGCAGGCGTGGCGCCAGCCTGGAAGGCGTCGCGCGCCGACACTTCTTGCGGCGCCGGGACCGGGGCCGGGGTTTCCGGCAGGTCGAAGGCGTCGAACGGGTCGTCCTGGCGCGCGCCGAAGTCCTTCGGCTCGGCGCCGCCTGGTGCGCGCGGCTCGTCCGGCAAACCGAAGTCCATGGTGTCCAGGTCGAACAGCGGATCTTCGGACCCGCCGGCTGCCGTCGACGAACGCGCGGGCGCGTCGACGAGCGCAGGCGCGGCCGGCGTCACCGGCGTCGTAGGCGCAGTAAAGTCCATCATATCGAGATCATGCAGCGGATCGGCCTGCGCCACGGTCGGCTGCGGCGTGCTGCCCGGCAGCGGCGGCAGGCCTTCGAAGTCCTTGGCCAGGCCGGCCATGTCGACCGGGGTCGCCTGCACCTGCGACTGCGGCGACAGCTCGAGCGTGAAGTCGTCGTCCTCCTCGATCGCGGCGGCCGCCGGCTGCGCGGTCTGCGGCGCACCGAAGTCCATGTCGAAATCGAGGTCGTTCGCGTCCGGCGCGTGCTTGCTCTGCTCGGCCACCGAAGCGGTCGCTGGCGCAGTCGTGGGAGCAACCAACGGCGCCATGTCGAATTCGAGGTCCGGCACCGCGGTCGCATCCGGGTCTGGACGGCTGGCCGCTGGCGGCTCCCGGTCGGTATTGCCTACCGGCTCGAAGGTCAGGCCGCCGAGGTCGAAGTCGAGCGCGTTGTCGTCGTTGCGGGCGTCAGGCGCCGGCGCGGCCGTGCGGTCTTCGGCGGCCTTGTCCAGCGTCAGCGCGGCGCCGGCGGCAGTACCGGCCGCGGCGCCCGCGGCAAGGCCGGCGCCCACCGATGGTCCGCCGCGGAACGCGTCCTCGAATTGCTGCGACAGGATGGCTTGCTGGTCGCGCTCCTGCGGCGACGGCGTCGGGCTCGGGACTGGCGCGGCGTCCGCGTACAGCGGATTGGCCGGCTCCAGGGCGAGGCCGAGCGCCGCGGCCTGCGACCACTCGGCGCCCGTCCCGCCGGTCAGGGCGTGCAATTCGCGCGCCTGGGCCTCGAAGGCGCGTGCGTCCTTGCGCGTGGCGTAGATCTCGAGCAGCTTGAGGCGCACCGGATGACGTTCCGGATGGGTGCGCAGCGCTTCCTTCAGGATTTCCTCGGCCTGGGCGTCGCGGCCATAGGCGATGTAGACGTCGGCTTCGGCGACCGGATCGACTTCGTTGGTGTCGAGCTGGCTGGCCGATGGGGCGAAGCTTGAATTGAATACGCTGTTATTGGTGTCCACGCTCTGGCCGCCGCTCTCGGCGAACAGCGAGTGGGCGCTCGCGCCCGGCACGCCCAGCACCGACGGTTCGGACGGTACCGGCTTGACGGCCTGCGCGTTGCGCTTGCGGCGCTGCGAGATGCCCAGCGCGGCCAGCAGCAGCACCAGCGCGCCGGCGCCGATGTACAGCATATTGTCCAGGATCGTGTCGACGAAGCTTTTTTCTGGCGGCTCCTGCTGCTGGCGCTTGGGACGCGGACGCGGGGCCGGCTTCTCGGCTGTCTTTGCGCTCGCTGCCGCAGCTGCCGCAGCAGTAGCAGCCTGTTCGGCCTCGGCGCCCGAGCGGCTCGGCACCGCCATCAGGTTTTCGAGTTCGTTGACGTTCTTTTCGAGTTCCTTCACGCGCGCCTCGGCCTGCGCCAGTTCGCGCTCCCTGGCGACCGTATCCTCGACACTGGCGGTGCCGTCGTCGGGCGCGCCGGCGGCAGCGGGCGCCGCCTTGGACAGCTGCAGCTTGTCCTGCGCTTCGCTGACGGCGGTCGGCTGCCGCTCGACACGCGCGGTGACGCGGCCGCTGGCGCTCTGGCCGCCCTGCGGCGTGGCGCTCGGCGCGCTGCTCGCGACCTGGCCGGCCAGCTTGTTGCGGTAGGCGTCGAAGTCGGCCGCGTGGGCCACGACCACGCCGCGCGCTTCCGACTGGCCGGCGCCGCCACGCATGGTGTCGGCATCCGGGATGCTCAGGATCTGGCCCGACTTCAGGCGGTTCATGTTGTTGCCGATGAAGGCGTCCGGGTTCGCGCGGTACAGCGCGACCAGCATCATGTCGAGCGAGATGTCGGCCGGCTTGACGCGGGTGGCGATGCCGCTGAGCGTGTCGCCGCGGCGCACGCGGTAACTGTCCTCGGCGTCGCGCCTACGGGCTTCGCGCGCCTGGCGCTCGGCACCGCGACGCGCGGCGGCGATGCGCGCCTCGTCCTGCGTGGGCGAAGCTGCCGCCGGCGCCTGGCCTGGCGGCGCGCTCGGCGTGGCTGGCCGGGCCTGCGGCGGCGCCGCCACCTGGGCCGGCTGCGTCGCGCGCAGTTCGGCCGGGTCGAGCAGGAAGGTATATTCGCGCACCAGGCGACCGTTATTCCAGGTCAGCTCCAGCAGCATGTCGACGAACGGCTCGTTCAGCGGCTGGGTCGAGCTGACGCGGATGACCTGGCGCCCAACCCGATCCTCGACCGCGAAGCGCAGCGACAGCAGCGCGGGATTGAATTCGATGTTCGCGGCGCGGAAGGCTTCCGGGTTCGCCAGCTTGACCGCCATGCTCGCCGGGTCTTCGCCGGCGCTGGCCGTCAGCTCGATCTCGGCGCGCAGCGGCTGGCCAAGCGCCGACAGCACTGTCAATTTTCCGAGTCCGGCCGCATGGGCGGCGGAAGACAATACCACTGCACTGGCCACGGCGGCGGTGACCGATTTCAGCGCGGATGCCATGAGCGGAGATTGGTGCGAAAAATGCATAGTTAGCAGCGAAATGAGTTGGCCGAGGGAAAGACGGTTTCCCGGAGTCTCAACATAACATCATGCTCTGGAGCACGCAAGCTCCCGACGCACACCAGCGGCCGCAGTATGCACCTTCTTCAAAGCGAATGCCCCGCGAACGGGGCATTCGATAACCTGATACCATGTAAGTTGCCTTAAAGGCAACAAAGCCGGCTTAACGTTCGAGCACGATCCGCAGCATGCGGCGCAGCGGCTCGGCCGCGCCCCACAGGAGCTGGTCGCCGACCGTGAAGGCCGACAGGTAATCGTCGCCCATCGACATCTTGCGCAGGCGACCGACCGGGATGCCCAGGCCGCCCGTCACCGCTGCCGGCGAGAGGTCGCGCATCGACGCTTCGCGGGTATTCGGCACCACCTTCACCCACTGGTTGTGCGAGGCGATGATGTCGTTGATCTCGTCCAGCGGCACATCGCGGGTCAGCTTGATGGTCAGCGCCTGCGAGTGGCAGCGCATGGCGCCGATGCGCACGCACAGGCCATCCACCGGAATCGCTTTGGCATCGAGGCCCGCGCCGCGGCCCAGGATCTTGTTGGTCTCGGCGCCGGCCTTCCATTCCTCTTTCGACTGGCCGTTGCCCAGGTCCTTGTCGATCCACGGGATCAGGTTGCCGGCCAGCGGCACGCCGAACTGCTTCGTTTCGTCGCTGGACAAGCCGTGCTGGGTCGCCAGCACGGTGCGGTCGATCTCGAGGATGGCCGATGCCGGATTGTCCAGCAGCGACTTGACCGAGCTGTTGATCGTGCCGAACTGGGTCAGCAGTTCGCGCATGTGCTGCGCGCCGCCGCCCGATGCCGCCTGGTAGGTCATGGAGGTCATCCACTCGACCAGGCCGGCTTCGAACAGGCCGCCCAGGCCGATCAGCATGCACGACACGGTGCAGTTGCCGCCGATGTAGTTCTTGACCCCTTTCGACAAGGCGGCGTCGATCACGCTGCGGTTGACCGGGTCCAGCACGATGACCGCGTCATCGTTCATGCGCAGGGTCGACGCGGCGTCGATCCAGTAGCCGTTCCAGCCGGCCGCGCGCAGTTGCGGGAACACCTCGCTGGTGTAGTCGCCACCCTGGCAGGAGATGATGATCTCGCATTTCGACAGCTCAGTAATGTCAGTAGCGCTTTTGAGCGTGGTTTCGTTTTTCGCCATCTTCGGCGCGGCGCCGCCCGGATTCGAGGTGGTGAAGAACACCGGCTCGATATGGTCGAAATCGCCTTCCTCTTGCATGCGCTGCATGAGGACCGAGCCGACCATGCCGCGCCAACCTACCAGACCTACTAATTTCATCATCTTCCCTTGGCGTTTTAGAAAACTTTATGAGAGCGCCGCGACCACCGCGTCGCCCATCTCTTCGGTGCCCACTTTGGTGGACCCTGCTTCGAAAATATCCGGCGTACGCAACCCTTGCGCCAGCACGCGCTTGACGGCGTTCTCGATGCGGTCCGCCTGTTCGGTCAGGCCGAGCGAGAAGCGCAGCATCATCGCCGCCGAGAGGATCGTTGCCAACGGATTGGCCACGCCCTGCCCCGCGATGTCGGGCGCCGAGCCGTGCGACGGTTCGTACAAACCCTTATTGTTGGCGTCGAGCGAAGCCGACGGCAGCATGCCGATCGAACCGGTCAGCATGGCGGCGGCATCGGACAGAATATCGCCGAACATATTACCAGTAACGATCACATCGAACTTCTTCGGCGCGCGAACCAGTTGCATGGCCGCGTTATCGACGTACATGTGCTCGAGCGCGACGTCCTGGTATTGCTGGTGCACGTCGGTCACGATATCACGCCAGAACTGGAACGTCTCGAGCACGTTGGCCTTGTCGACGCTGGTCACGCGCTTGTCGCGTTTCCTTGCCGCCTGGAAGGCGACATGGGCGATGCGGCGGATCTCGCCTTCGGCGTAGCGCATGGTGTCGAAGCCTTCGCGCTGGCCCTTGAACGGGCCGTCGGGGCATTCGCGCACGCCGCGCGGCTTGCCGAAATAGATGTCGCCCGTCAGTTCGCGGATGATCAGGATATCGAGGCCGGAGACGACTTCGGGCTTCAGGGTCGAGGCGCCGGCCAGCTCGGGGTACAGGATCGCCGGACGCAGGTTGGCGAACAGGGCCAGCTCACGGCGCAGGCCGAGGATGGCTTGCTCGGGCCGCAGCGCGCGCTCGAGCGAGTCGTATTGGTAGTCGCCGACGGCGCCGAACAGCACCGCATCGGCTTGCTTGGCCAACTTGAGGGTACCTTCCGGCAGCGGGTGACCATGGGCCGCGTAGCCGGCGCCGCCGACGTCCGCGCTTTCCATCTCGAACGATTCGCCGAGTGCGTTCAATACCTTCACTGCTTGCGCGGTGATCTCCGGGCCGATGCCGTCACCCGGCAGGATCGCGATTTTCATTCAGCTGCTTTCTTTGTTCAGATGGTGTTGGCGAGCCATGGCTGGGCCGCGACGTGGCGTTGTTCGAAGGCGCGGATCTCGTCCGCATGGCGCAGGGTCAGGCCGATGTCGTCCAGGCCGTTCAGCAGGCAGTACTTGCGGAAATCATCGATGGCGAAGCCATACGACAGGCTCCCGTCCTGCGTACCGATGCGCTGGGCTTCCAGGTCGATCACCAGCTCGAAGCCGTCGTTGGCCTTCACCGCCTGGAACAGCGTTTCGACTTCTTCCTCGCTCAGGGCGATCGGCAGCAGGCCGATCTTGAAGCAGTTGTTGAAGAAGATGTCGGCGAAGCTCGGCGCGACCACGGCGCGGAAACCGTACTGCTGCAGCGCCCATGGGGCGTGCTCACGCGACGAGCCGCAGCCGAAGTTCTTGCGGGTGAGAAGGATCGACGCGCCGGCATAGCGCGGCTGGTTCAGCACGAAGTCCGGATTGACCGGACGGCTGAGGCAATCCTGGCCCGGCTCGCCGTGGTCCAGGTAGCGCCACTCGTCGAACAGGTTCGGGCCGAAGCCGGTGCGGCGGATCGATTTCAGGAATTGCTTGGGGATGATGGCGTCGGTATCGACATTGGCGCGGTCGAGCGGCGCCACCAGGCCCTGGTGTACGGTGAATTTGTCCATCTAAGTTTCCCTCGCGCCGCCAACGCGGCGCATGTCGTCCCCGCGCAGGCGGGGATCCAAGCTTGTCCCCGCCTGCGCGGGGATCCCAATCACGTCATCCCCGCGCAGGCGGGGGGGCCAGGCCTTACCTACCGCCAGCGCTGGTAACGACCTGGCCCACTTTCGAGACATCGCGACCGATGCCCGAAATCGTGTTGCAGCCAGCTAGCAAGATGGCGATGAGGGACAGTGCGAGTGCTTTTTTCATGATCTTCCTGTTACTGATATACGGTCGTGCCCTGTTAACGCATCAGAGCGCGCGGACGTCGACAAAGCGGCCGGCGATGCCCGCCGCCGCCGCCATCGCCGGCGACACCAGGTGGGTGCGTCCGCCCTGCCCCTGGCGGCCTTCGAAGTTACGGTTCGAGGTCGAGGCGCAGCGCTCGCCCGGCTCCAGGCGGTCGGCGTTCATCGCCAGGCACATCGAGCAGCCCGGCTCGCGCCATTCGAAGCCGGCATCGACGAAGATGCGGTCCAGCCCTTCGCGCTCGGCCTGTTCCTTGACCAGGCCCGAACCCGGCACCACCATCGCCAGCTTCACATTCGCCGCGCGATGGCGGCCGCGCACGACTTCGGCCGCGGCGCGCAGGTCTTCGATGCGCGAATTGGTGCACGAGCCGATGAACACCTTGTCGATCAGGATCTCGTCGATTGGGGTATTCGGCGCCAGGTCCATATAGGCCAGCGCCTTTTCGATGGCGCCGCGGCGCACCGGATCGGGTTCGTCCTGCGGATCGGGCACGCGGCCGTCGATCGCGGTGACCATCTCGGGCGAGGTGCCCCAGGTCACTTGCGGCTGGATGTCCTTCGCATCGAGTTCGACGACGGTGTCGAAACGGGCGCCGTCGTCCGTGTGCAGCGTGCGCCAGTAGGCGACGGCCTGTTCCCATTGCTGGCCCCTGGGCGAGAACGGGCGGTCCTTGACGTAGGCGATCGTGGTGTCGTCCACCGCCACCATGCCGGCGCGGGCGCCCGCTTCGATCGCCATATTACAGACCGTCATGCGGCCTTCCATCGACAGCGCACGGATGGCGCCGCCGCCAAATTCGATGGCGTAGCCGGTGCCGCCGGCGGTGCCGATCTTCCCGATCACGGCCAGCACGATGTCTTTCGCGGTCACGCCGGGATTGAGGTCGCCCTCGACCTTCACCAGCATCGACTTCGATTTCTTGGCCAGCAGGGTTTGCGTGGCCAGCACGTGCTCGACTTCCGAGGTGCCGATGCCGTGCGCCAGGCAGCCGAAGGCGCCGTGGGTCGAGGTGTGCGAGTCGCCGCAGACGACGGTCATGCCCGGCAGGGTCGCGCCTTGCTCGGGCCCGATCACGTGCACGATGCCCTGGCGCTTGTCGTTCATGTCGAAATAGGTCAGGCCGAAGGCCCTGGTGTTGGCGTCGAGCGTCTCGACCTGCAGGCGCGAGGTCGGGTCAAGGATGCCTTGCGCGCGGTCGGTGGTCGGCACGTTATGGTCGGCCACGGCCAGGTTCGCGGAGACGCGCCATAGTCCGCGACCTGCCTCGCGCAGGCCGTCGAAGGCTTGCGGGCTGGTGACTTCGTGCACCAGGTGGCGGTCGATATAGAGGACTGTGGTGCCATCGGCGTCGGCACGCACGACATGGGAATCCCAGAGTTTGTCGTAGAGCGTTTTTTGCATGGTCGATCCAGTAGTGCGGTGAGGTGAAGCGCGGCCCCGTCAATGTACGGCTGACAGGGCCGGGTTTTCGATTATGCCATAATTGTGCAGTGCCGCACCAAGCTGGGGCGACGCACGTTTATGCCAAAGACATTAACACGAGGCAAATAATATTTGCAAGTGGTTTGCCTGATGCAAATAAAAAAAGCCTGTGTCGATGACACGGGCTTTTGTCTGGCTTTTGTCTGGCTTTTGGCCGGCACTCGCTGGCTTTTGGCTGGCACTCGCTGGCTTCGGTTAGCGTCGCTGGCTTTTGGCTGGCACTCGCTGGCTTCGGTTAGCGTCGCTGGCTTTTGGCTGGCACTCGCTGGCTTCAGTTAGCGTCGCTGGCTTTCGGTTGACATTCGCCGGCCTCGGGTCGCACCGGATGATCTTGCTGCAAACTATCGGCACGTGGACGGCAAAGCCGTCCAGTCTACGCGTCAGGCTGCAAGCCTGACGCTGCTCCTGCACCCATCCATCAGGAACGACAACCCGACCACCAGCACCAGTTCGCCCTCGGCCGAGCGCGCGGTGCCGGTGATGCCCTCGACCGTCAGCGCGGTCATCGGCTTGATCACCAGGTCGGCGGTGCCGTCGACCGCCTCCATTGCCAGGATGTAAGGCTGCGGGGCGTTGATGACGATGCCGACTTTTTCCAGCGCGGCCTCGTAGCCCAGCGCCAGCGCCAGCGAGCGCACCGGCAGCGGGCGGCCCTGGTCTTTCAGCACCGGCGCGCCGCCGACGCAGGCGAAGTTGTCCGGCAGTTCGACCACGCGCTCGACGACGGCCATCGGCAGCGCCAGTTGCGCGCCCGAGGTCGACACCAGCATGGTCGGCACGATCGACAGCTCGATCGGCAGGCGGATCGCGAAGCGCGTACCCTTGCCGAGCGAGGATTCGATGCGGATTGCACCGCGGTTCTTCTCCACCGCGGTCTTGACCACGTCCATGCCCACGCCGCGGCCCGACACCGAGGAAGCGACTTCCTTGGTCGAGAAGCCCGGCAGGAACACGAGCTGGTAGGCGTCTTCGTCGCTCTGGGCGCCGTTCTCGCCGATCAGGCCCTTGTCGAGCGCCTTCTTGCGCAGCCTGACCGGGTCCATGCCCTTGCCGTCGTCCTGCAGCACGATCATGACGCTGTTGGCTTCCTGCCAGGCCTTGAGCAGGATGAAGGCCTTGGCCGGCTTGCCGGCGGCGACGCGCTCTTCGGGCGATTCGACGCCATGGTCCAGGGCGTTGCGCAGCATGTGCACGAGCGGGTCGTACAGGCTGTCCACCACCACGCGGTCGACCTCGGTTTCAGCGCCTTCGATGGTCAGCTCGACATCCTTGCCAAGGTCTTTGGCCAGCTCGCGCACCAGGCGCGGGAATTTCTGGAACAGGCGGCCCACCGGTTGCATGCGGGTCGCGAGCGTCGCGCGCTGCAGCTCGGCCGAGTAGCGCGAGGCGCGCTCCAGGGTTTCGCTCAGCGTCGCGATCAGCACCGCGGCCTGGCCTTCGAACTTGAACTGCTGCAGGCGCTCGAGCAGCACCGCGGCCTGGTTGGCGGCCTGCACCGATTCGCCCGCCACTTCGAGCAGCGCGTCGAGCTTGACCGCGTCGATACGGATGCTCTCGTCCTTGGCCGGCGCGGCGACGGCGGCCTTGTTGTCGGTGCGGCGCTCGACGCCGTCCCAGTTCTTGCCGGCCGCGGCCGGCGTGGCTGCAGCGGCGACGGGGGTGGAGGCGGCGAGCGGCGCGGCGGCGGCGACCGGCGCGGCAGCGGGCGCCGCGGCATGGCCGCTGGCGATCGCATGCGCGGCCGGCACCACGGCGTTATACATGCCGGTCCAGTCGAGGCCTTCGTCACCGATGGCTGCCGGCGCCACCGTCTCGAGCGCGACGACGGCGACGGGTGCGGCCACCACGGGGGCGACGGGGGCCGCGGCCGGCGCATTGTCCTTGCCTTCGATCGCATCCATCAGGATGCGTTCGAGGTCACCCGGCATCTGCGCCAAGCCTTCCGGCGGCGTGCCGTTGTTCAGGTCACCCAGCTGGTCGGCCACGAAGCCCGACGCCTGCAGCGCGGCTTCGATCGCCAGCGGCGTGACCGGCGCGGCGCCGGTGCGCAGCGCGTCGAACAGGTTCTCGGTCAGGTGGCAGGCCGCGACCAGCGCGGGCAGGCCCATGAAGCCGGCGCCACCCTTGATCGTATGGAACGACCGGAACACCGCATTGAGCGTTTCCTTGTTGTCCGGGTCGCGTTCGAGGCGCAGCAGGTGTTCTTCTACGTTGACCGCCAGATCCATCGCCTCGACGACGAAATCCTTCAGCATATCGTCCATTAGAATCCCAGATCGGCAAGGAGGTCGTCAACATTGTCCTGGTTCAGCGCCGTATCCGGCACCGACGGGCCCTGCATCAGCGGGGCTGGGGCGGCCGGCTGTTCCTTCTTCGCCAGCTTTTCCTTGATATCCGGTGGCGCGTTGTCGCGCAGCAGCTGGGCCAGCTCGCTCTCGACGGTCTGCGTGATCTTGACGACCTTCTTGATCAGCTGGCCGGTGATGTCCTGGAAATCCTGGGCCATCATGATCTCGAGCAGGCGTGCGCGCTCGGCTTCGGTCGCCTCGTTGACGACCGACGCGAACTGGCGCGAATCGCCGGCCAGCGCCTTGAATTCGTCCAGGCTCAGCTTGCCCTCGAACAGGTCGGCCCAGCGCTCTTCCATGTCCTTGGCCTTCTTTTGCAGCAGGTCTTGCGCCGGCATGCCTTCGTCCAGGGTGTTGAGCACCTTGTTGGCGGCCTGTTCGGTCAGGGTGGCGACGTATTCCAGGCGGTCCTGGGCGTCGACGATCTGCGACGAGGCCTCGGTCAGCGCCTTGTCGTAGCCCAGCTCGCGCAGCGAATCATGCAGCAGGCGGACGATGCCGCCCAGGCGCTCGAACATGCCGCCTTCGTCATGCGTGGTTGCAGAGGACGCGGCGGCTGGCGCTACAGCGGCTGGCGCGGCCGCGGCAGGCGCGGCCACCGCCGCGGCTGCGGCAGGCGCGGCGCTGGCGGCCACCTGGTCGAACAGGGACTCCAGGTCGTCCTCGTCACCGATGGCCTCGGCCGGCGCAGGTAAGGGCGCTGGTGCAGGCGCGGGACTTGGCAGCGCGCTGGTGCGCTGCGCCGCCACTTCCTCGAATAGTGCGTCGAAATCGTCAGCGGCGTTGGTCATGATCCCTGCTTCTCCATAATGTATAAATGTGCAATCAGCTCTGCAATTCGGTTGTCTGCTGCATCCACCTGGCCGTTTGGGCCGTAAAAATTACGGTGGAGTAATTAAAGCGAGTGTAGCAGCGTGGTTGCCGCAGGTAAATCTCAGAGAAGGCAATGCAACAAAATGGACATGGAAACTTAATTCCGCGACAATCAAAATCGTGTGTTCCTGATGCTTTTTATAAGGTGGGTGTTGTATTTTGTAATCGCAGCTCATTTTCCCTAGTTCAGTGTTGCATCGCTTCAGTATGTGTTCGTTTGATTGAACTCAACTGTTTGCATCTCACAAACCGCCATCCTGCGCCGAGTCGTCAGAATGGACGTGACCAAGGAGGAGAAACATCATGTACCGCAAGATCCTGATCACCACCGACGGTTCGGCCGTATCGCAACACACCGCCTGCGCCGGCGTCAAGTTCGCGCAACAGATGGGCGCCGAGGTGCTCGCCCTGTTCGTCGCCCCCGAATACCAGTACCCGGTCTACGTCGAGATCATCCCGCCCTCGTACCCCAGCGAAGAAGACTACCTGGCCCAGATGCGGCGCATGGGCGAGGAATACATGGGCAAGATCACGCGTTCCTGCGCCGGGGCCAACCTCCAGTGCCAGTGCATGACCGCATTTTCCGATTCGGCGGCGTTGAAGATCGTCGACGTGGCCGAGCAGGAAGGCTGCGACCTGATCTTCATGGGCTCGCACGGCCGCAGCGGCTGGAACCAGCTGCTGCTGGGCAGCGTCACCAACAAGGTGTTGTCGCATACGACCAAGCCGGTGCTGGTGCACCGGCTGATTGCCGAGCCGGCCGCCACCTGACCCGATTTTGCCCCGCATTATGTATTTACGGCTACAATAGATTTTTTGCTGATCCTGGGTAGGAGACTACTACAGGCTCGAGGAATCGATAATGGTAAGAATCGTCATCGCCGATGATCACACGATCATGCGCGAGGGGCTCAAACGCATCCTGGACGGCGCCGAGGAAGTCGACATCGTGGGCGAAGCCACCAATGGCTTCGAGGTCCTGTCGCTGGTGCGCCAGGGCGGCTTCGACCTGCTCCTGCTCGACCTGTCCATGCCGGGCCGCAGCGGCGTCGACCTGATCCGGCAGGTGCGCAGCGAAGCGCCCAAGCTGGCCATCCTGATCCTGACCATGCACGAGGAAGAGCAATACGCGGTGCGCGCCATCCGGGCCGGCGCCCAGGGCTATCTCACCAAGGAAAGCGCAGGCACGCAACTGGTGGGGGCGATTCGCAAGGTGGCGTCGGGACGCCCCTATATCAGTACCGAAGTGGCCGAGCAGCTGGCGCTGAACATCATGGCGCCTAGCGAACAATTGCTGCACAAGCAGCTCTCGGACCGCGAATTCGAAGTCTTTTCACATTTGGTGAGCGGAAAGTCGATCACCGACATCGCCAACGGCTTGCACCTGTCCGTCAAGACAGTTAGCACTCACAAGACCCGGATCATGCAGAAAATGGGGATGAGTTCGCTGTCCGAGATGGTGCAGTATGCCGTCGCGCACCGGCTGCTGTCGCCGATGAAAGCATAATGCACTGATGTCCTTTGACCGCCGCCCGTGGCTTTGGTGCGGCGCCAGCGCCAATGCCGCCCGGGTGCGCGGCAAGCTGTCCCCTCTCCGATTTTTCCTGTTCTGCAACTTGCCGCCATTCGCGCGGCGTGTTTGGTAGTAGGAGTATTCCTACTGCTGCCCCATCTGTCCTACCTACATATTCAGGCAACGCTGATATTCGTGCCGGACTCGTGTTGGCATACTGAATTCAGCGTTTCGACTTGCTTGCGATCCAAGTCACTGCGTCAGCCACACGGTGGCAGCCATACAAGTAACCATGGCATTGCAGACGCGCAACCGCACTCTGCCGTGCCGCTGGGATCGCGTGAAACCTGAGTTCCTTACCGGAGATGAGCATGCTGTCCCAGCCACTGTCAGAACAACGCAACGTCACCCAGCCGACCCTGCATTCCCCGATGGAAGCCGGACGCCAGCGCCAGGGACGGCTTTGGTCCAACCTCAAGGAAGTGTGCGACCTGCTCCGTATTCCTGCCAGCGTATCGGTGAGCTCCGAAGAATTGCTGTTCCAGCATGTGCAGTTCAAGACCGGCCAGCGCGTGCACACGATCGGCCAGGCCTTCGACACCCTGTATATCGTCAATTCGGGCTTCCTCAAGACGGTGCTGATCGACGAATTCGGCAACGAGCAGGTGCTGAGCTTCCCCATGAAAGGCGACATGCTGGGCGTCGACGGCATCCATACCCGCCACTATGCCTCCGAGGCGGTGGCCCTGTCGGACTGCGACCTGATCCTGCTGCCGTTCAAGAAACTGACCGCGCTGGGCCGCGTGCATAGCGAGCTCGAGAACATGATGTACGGCGTGATGAGCCGCGAACTGGTGCGCGAGCAGACCATGATCGGCATGCTCGGCGCCCTGTCGGCCGAGGCCCGCGTGGCGCGCTTCCTGGTCTCGCTGGCCGACCGCTTCGCCGCGATGGGGTATTCCAGCAAGCTGTTCAATCTGCGCATGACGCGCCACGAGATCGGCAGCTACCTGGGCCTGACGCTCGAGACCGTCAGCCGCACGCTGTCGGCATTCAACGAGATCGGCCTGATCACGGTGGACCAGCGCACGATTGGCATCAAGGATGCCGAGTCGCTCAAGACGCTGCGCCGGCTGCCACCGTCGCGTTCGCGTACCAAGGGCGGCGCCAGGCAGAAGGCCGAGCTTGAAGCGCCCGGTGACGACCAGGTGCTGGCGACGGCTTGATCGGCAGCGTCACGCACTCGTCAGTCAGCCCCCAACCGTCGTTCCCGCCCAGGCGCCAAGCTGGGCAGCCCGCGCGATCGTCGCGCGTGCAAATCTGGCGGGAACAGCGCCCGTGGCACTGTTTCCGCCTTCGTTGCAACGACGGGCGGCAGGCGCGGGGCCGTGACCACTCCCCGGTTACTCCTTATCCAGCGACACCACCCCATCGATCACACGCACCCGGTCGCCCTTGCGGTACCCTGGATGATTGTCATACTCGACCGCCTGGGTCGCCTCGGTCGTATCGAAGCGCACGGTTACCCGATAACGCTGGGCCGCCTGCACATCGCTGGCCAGCGGCCGCGCTCCCCCCGTCGCCTCGCGCACGATCTCGACTTTCTCGACAACGGCGCAACTGGTGCAGTAACGCGCCACCCGTGGCCGCTCGGTCGTGCGCGGCGGTGGGGGTGGCGATGCGCCCGGGGCGGCCGCCGCCACACCGGCGTCCTTCGAGGCCAGCTGCCGCACGGGTTCTTGCGACTGGCCCTGCGCCGCGCCGGTTACCAGGCCATCGCGCAACACCGTCGTGGCGATCTGGCTCCCCAGCCGCATCTCGGCCGTCACGCGGCTACCCGGCTGGAAACGGTCATGGTTGCCAATCACATAACTACCGCTGTACTGACCGGGATCGGTCTCCTGCATCTGTACACCACGGGTAGCGCCGTCGATATTCACGGTGACCGCCGCGTTGCGCGTTCCATAGACATGGAAATGCAGGGCGGCGCCCTGCTCCAGGCTCGGCACTTTCTCGACATGGAAACCTTCGATGGCGGGCGTCACGGTGCGGCCCTGCGGCGCGACCTGCGCCAGCGCCGCGCTGCTCGTGGCCAGCAACATGCCGGCCGGTGCCAGGGCAGCCAGCAGCGAACACATCAGGATGCGTTTTTTCATGGCAATCTCCTTGATCAGCAGACGGCATGACACCGCCGTCAGTCCTGCTAGACAGTACCTGTGCGAAAGTCCCAGGTCGGTACGCTCACGAACCAATGGTCGCGTCGCTAGCACACGGCGTGCACGGCGTCGCCCGAGGTCACGTAGATATGGTCGCCGGGACCCGGCTTGACCGCATGCCCGCCAGTGAAGGCGCCGAACGACGGCAAGATCAATCCTTGCTCGCCGACCACGAAACACGGCAGCCGCAGCGCATCGAAGCGCGTCGCCAGCACATATACCGGGTGCACGTGCCCGGCCAGGCCATAGCCCGGCGCGTCGACGCCGGGATGGTGGCAGAAGGCGAACGGCCCGATCGCATGCGGCTCGTCCACCAGCGTGATCCCCAGCGCCGCCGCCGGATCGCCCGCATGCAAGTCATGGTTGCCGCGCACCAGCATCAGGCCCAGCTCGGGATGGCGCTGGCGCCAGGCCAGCATGGCGAGCTGGGTCGAGCTGGCATGGGCCGCGCGCGCATGCAGGAAGTCGCCCAGAAACACCACCTGGCGCGCATCGTGGCAGGCGACCAGGGCGTCGAGCCCGGCCAGGTTTTCCGACGTCGTCCCACGCGGCACCGGCACCCCGAGCGCGCGAAAGGACGCGGCCTTGCCGAAGTGGACGTCGGCGATGATCAGCATCCTTTCGCGCGGCCAATAGATCGCCTTTTCCGGCAGCAGCAGGAGCGATTCGCCAGCCACCTGGACCTGTGCGCTTTTCATGCCGCCGCCGCTTTCTCGAGTTCGCGCAGCATGCGCGCTACGCGGTCGCCCAGTTTCTCGGTGCTGACTTTCTCGCGGAAGCGCTCGACCATCAGGGCGAAGCCGAAAGGCGTCGCGCGTTTTACTTCGCGATAGGCGACGCGCCGCGCATGCAGCTCGGCCAGCGTGTCGCGCAGGCGCGTCAATTCGAGCTCCTGCTCCATCACCTCGCGCTCGGCCTGGGTGAGCAGCAGATTGGCCGCGTCGTGCTTGCGGAACACCTCGAAGAACAGCGAGGACGAGGCCTGCAGCTGGCGGTTCGACTTCGGCTGCCCCGGATAGCCCGAGAACACCAGGCCGGCAATGCGCGCCACTTCACGAAAGCGCTGCTGCGACAACTGGGTCGCGTTCAGGCTGTCGATCACGTCTTCAAGGAGGCGCTCGGTATCGAACAGCGCGACGCCCGCGCCCGTCGGCGCGGCGAACATGCTTGCCCAGTCGACCGGCTCCGGCGCCATCAGCTCGAATCCGTAGTCGTTGATGGCGATCGAAAACGTGATCGGCTGCGCCCGGCCGACGCGAAACGCCATCAGCGACGCCAGGCCCATATGCACCGAGCGGCCCGCGAACGGATATACGAACAGGTGGTGGCCCTCGCGGCTCTTCATCGATTCGAGCACCAGCACTTCGCTCGTGGGCAGCGCCGACCAGCGCTGCTGGATGTCGATCAGCGGTTCGATGGCGCGCATCTCGGGGCCGTCGAACACGCCCTGGTCGGCCAGGCGCAGCTCTTCGAGCGCGGCGTGGGCCAGTTCGTTCGACATCGGCATCTTGGCGCCCTGCCAGCGCGCGATCGCGCCCCGCGTGCCGGTGGCGCGTCTTACAAAGGCCGTCAGCTCGTGCACCCGCACGAATTCCAGGATGCGGCCGCCGAACAGGAAGCGGTCGCCGGGCTTCAGGCGCGAGATGAACGATTCCTCGACGCTGCCGATCCGCCCGCCGCTCATGTACTTCACCTGGATCGTGGCGTCGGACATGATGGTGCCGATGCCCATCCGGTGCCGGCGGCCGATGGCGCTGTCGGGTACGCGGTACACGCCCTCGTCGTCGGGCAGCACGCGCCGGTATTCAGGATAGACGGTCAGGCTCTGGCCGCCGCGCGCCACGAAGTCGAGCGCCCACTGCCACTCTTCGTGCGTCAGGTGGCGGTACGACCAGGCCCGGCGCACCTCTTGGTACAGTTCTTCCGAGCGAAAGCCTCCGCCCAGCGCCACCGTCACCAGGTGCTGGACCAGCACGTCGAACGGTTTGTTCGGCACGTAGCGGCCCTCGATACGTCGCGCCGCCACCGCCTTGCGTGCGCCGGCCGCCTCCAGCAGCTCGAGGCTGTTGGTCGGCACCAGCGTCACGCGCGAGACGCGGCCCGGCGCGTGGCCGCTGCGGCCGGCGCGCTGCAGCAGGCGCGCGACACCCTTGGCGCTGCCGATCTGCAGCACGCGCTCGACCGGCAGGAAGTCCACGCCAAGATCGAGGCTGGCGGTGCAGATCACCGCCTTCAATATCCCGTTCTTGAGACCCAGCTCGACCCACTCGCGCACCTCGCGGTCGAGCGAACCGTGGTGCAGCGCGATCACGCCGGCCCAGTCGGGCCGCGCCTCCAGGATGTTCTGGTACCAGATCTCGGCCTGCGAGCGGGTATTCGTAAACACCAGCGTCGCCTCGTGGCCTTCGATTTCGCGAATGACCGGCTGCAGCATCTGCAGGCCGAGGTGGCCGCCCCAGGGGAAGCGCGAGACGTTCTCGGGGATCAGGCAGTCGACGACGATTTTTTTGCGCGTATCGCCTTCGACCAGTGCGCCGTCGTCCCCCCCAAGCAATACCTGGCGCGCCAGGTCGAGGTTGCCCATCGTGGCCGACACGCCCCACACCAGCAACCCGGGACGCCAGCGCCGCAGCCTGGCCAGCGCCAGTTGCACCTGCACGCCGCGCTTGCTGCCCATCAGTTCGTGCCACTCGTCGATGATGACCATGTCGAGGTTGCGGAACTGTTCCAGCGCCGCCGCATTGCTGATCATGAGCGACAGGCTCTCGGGCGTCGTCACCAGCGCTGCCGGCATGCTGCGCGTCTGGCGCGCGCGCTCGGCCGGCTTGGTGTCGCCGGTGCGCGCACCGATGCGCCATTCGGGCAGCAGCTCGGCGGCCGAATCCTCGAGCGCGCGCTGGGTGTCGGCTGCCAGCGCACGCATCGGCGTGATCCACAGTACGTGCAGGCCTGACTTGGCACGGCCGGTTTCCAGGCCCGCGCGCTGCAGGGCCGCGAACCAGACCGCGAAAGTCTTGCCGGCACCGGTATTCGCATGCAGCAGGCCCGACTCGCCCTTCAGCGCCGCCTTCCACACGGCGCGCTGGAACGGGAAGGCGGTCCAGCCGCGGCTGGACAGCCATGCGTCGATACGGCTGCTTACCGGATTGTGAGTCATGCCGTGGCCGCCTTCAGCAAGCCCTTCAGCGTTTCGAGCGTATCGGCTTCCTCGACCGGCTTGTCGGTACGCCGGCGCAGGATGCGCGGAAAGCGCACCGCGATCCCCGCCTTGTGGCGCGGCGACAGCGCGATGCCTTCGAAGCCGATCTCGAACACCATGGTCGGCTTCACCGAGCGCACCGGCCCGAACTTCTCGATGGTCGTGCGCCGGATGGCGTTGTCGACCTGGGCGATCTCGGCATCCGTGAGGCCGGAATACGCTTTCGCGAACGGCACCAGCCTGCGCTCGGCGCCCTCGCCATCCCACACGGCGAAGGTGTAGTCGGTGTAGAGCGAAGCGCGCCGCCCGCTGCCCGGCTGGGCATACAGCAGCACGGCGTCGATGGCGTATGGGTCGATCTTCCACTTCCACCAGGTGCCGACGTCCTTGGTGCGGCCGACGCCATACTGCGCGCCGCGGCTTTTGAGCATCATGCCCTCGACGCTGCGCGCACGCGAGCCGGCGCGCAGTGTCGCCAGTTGTTCCCAGCTGTCGGCATGGACCAGCGGCGACAGGCGCAGCTGCGGTTGCTCGAGCTTGGCCACCTCGACCTCCAGCAAGGCGCGCCGCTCGTGCTGCGGCAGGCCGCGCAGGTCGACGCCGTCCAGTTCCAGCAAGTCGTAGCAGCACAGCACCGCAGGCAACTCGCCCAGCAGCTTGGCGGACAGGGTCTTGCGGCCGATGCGTTTCTGCAGGTCGGCGAAAGGCGCAGGCATGCTTGAGCCGGGCTGCCAGATCAGCACCTCGCCATCGAGCACCATTCCGTCAGGCAGGCGCGCCGCGGCGAGCTCGGGAAAGCGCTCGGTAATCAGGTCTTCGCCGCGCGACCACAGGAAGTTCTGGCCGTCGCGCCGCACCAGCTGCGCGCGGATGCCGTCGTACTTCCACTCCACCAGCCAGTCATCCAGCTCGCCCAGCGAGGCCGGATCGCCGTTCAACTGGTGCGACAGGAAGAAGGGGTAAGGCTGGCCGCCGCGCAGCTTGTGCTCTTCGTCGGACTGCTCGGCGATCAGCTGCAGAAAGCCGCTGGCGGTCGGCTTCACGCGGCCGTCGGTCCAGCCCATCAGGCGCTGGGCAATGAGCTTGCTGTCAACGGCGGCGATCGCGGCCAGCGCGCGCGTCACCAACAGCTTCGAGACGCCGACCCGGAAGCCCCCGCCGATCAGCTTCACCAAGAGGAAGCGCTCGCGCCAATCCAGCTCGTTCCAGTACATGAACAGGGCTTCGCGGATGCGGCCCGGATCGGCGCCGCGCAGCGGCCCGATGCGCTGTTCCATCCACTCGGCCAGGCCGATGTCGGCGCGCTCGGTCGGCGGGGGCAGGATGTGGGCGATGGTCTCGGCGAAGTCGCCGACCGCATGATAGGACTCGTCGAACAGCCATTCGTCCAGGCCCGCGTAGTCGATCGCGAACTGGCGCAGCAACTTGGTCGGCACTGCCTGGCGCGGCTTGCCGCCCGCCAGGAAGTACACCGCCCAGGCCGCATTTTCGGGCGCGGCATTGGCGAAGTAGCCCTGCAGCGCGTCGAGCTTGCGGGTGGTCGACGTCGTTTCGTCGAGGTCGGCGTAGAGGCGGGCGAATTCACGCATCGGCCGGTCCTGCCGGCGTCTGCGCCGCTGCGTCTTTCGAGGCCGTCGTGCCGGCCGGCGGCGTCGACTCGTCCTCTTCCTCGTCGCCATACTCGGTCTCGAAGCCCGAGGCGTCGAGCCCGTTCTGGCACAGCCAGCGCACCAGGATCGGGATCGAGCCGTGGGTGACGATTACGCGCTCGGCTTCGGTGGCCTTGATGGCGCTCATGAGGCCCGGCCAGTCGGCGTGATCGGACAGCACGAAGCCACGGTCGACGCCGCGCCGGCGCCGCGCGCCGCGCAGCAGCATCCAGCCGCTGGCGAAGGCGTCGCTGTAGTCGCCGAAGCGCTTCATCCACGGCGAGCCGCTGGCCGACGGCGGTGCCACCACCAGCGCGCGCCGCAGCGCGGCCTTGTCGATGTCGCTCACCAGCACGGTCGGCGGAATGTCGACGCCCTCGGCGCGGTAGGCGCGGTTCAGCGGCTCGACCGAGCCGTGGCAGACGATCGGCCCGAGCGACGGATCGAGTCCGGCCAGGATGCGCTGGGCCTTGCCGAAGGAATAGGCGAACACCACGCTGCAGCGGCCTTCCTCGGCATTCTTGCGCCACCAGGCATTGATCTCGTCCATCAGTTGCTGTTCGGGTTGCCAGCGGTAGATCGGCAGGCCGAAGGTCGATTCGGTGATGAAGGTATCGCAGCGCACCGGCTCGAACGGCGCGCAGGTCTTGTCGGGTTCGACCTTGTAGTCGCCCGAGGCCACCCACACTTCGCCGCCGCACTCCATGCGTACCTGGGCCGAGCCCAGCACATGGCCGGCCGGGTGCAGCGAGATGGTGACGCCGTTGTGGACGATCTTCTCGCCGTATTCCAGCGGATCGACCGAGATATCGCCCAGGCGCGACTTGAGCACGCCGATGCCGGGCGAGGCCGCGAGATAGTGGCCATGGCCGACGCGCGCATGGTCGCCGTGGGCATGGGTAATGACGGCGCGCGCCACCGGCCGCCACGGGTCGATGTAGAAATCCCCTGGTACGCAGTAAAGGCCTTCCTTGCGAACGACAACCATGTCTCCCATTGGCACCCCTTAGCTGGCCACCTGGTCGAGGAAGTCGGCGATGAAGTTGCGGCTTTCCCCGTCCGGGAACTCGACCGTCACCTGCTCGCCGGCGACGGCGACCACGACGCCTTCGCCGTACTTCGACGACCTGGCGCGCGCGCCGACCTCGAACTTCGGCTTGGGCGCGTCAAGCGCCGGCTCGCGATCGAACTCGTCGTCGCGGATGACGATGTCCTCGGGCAGGCTCATGACGGGCGGATTGAGGCAGTTGTCGCACTTGCAGCACTGTTCGAAACCCGGCGCCGGGTCGCCGAAGTAATCGAGCATCAGCTTCCAGCGGCAGTAGCCGCTGACGGCGTAGCCGACCATCTGGTTCAGCGCTTCCTTGTCGTGTTCCTGCTTCTGGACATAGACCTGGGCCAGGCGCGCGAACACGCCGGGCCGCGGCTCGGTCGCGCTGGCGATGTACTCCAGCTTGCGGTTCTGGCGCAGCAGCTTGGCGTCCTTGAGCAGCTTGAGGCAGACCTTGATGTTCGAATCGGCGATGTCTTCCAGCGCGGCGTCCAGGCGCTTGAGGCTCACCGGTCCTTCTTCGCCCAGGGTACGCACGCTGGCATGCACCAGTTGCAGCTCCTCGGCATCCGGATAATGCTTCATCAGGAAGAACTGCTGCAGGCGCTTGTCGTCCTGCAGGAACAGCAAGGTGCACTCGGCGTCCAGGCCATCACGCCCGGCGCGGCCCGACTCCTGGTAATACGACTCCAGGTTGGCCGGGATCTGCAGGTGGATCACGAAGCGCGTATCGCTCTTGTCGATGCCCATGCCGAAGGCATTGGTCGCCACCATCACGCGTCGCTCGCCTTCCATGAACAGGTCCTGGTTCAGCTTGCGCTCTGCCGCCGACAGCTTGCCGTGGTAGAGCGTGACCGATTCGCCGGCTTCCTCGAGCACGGCCAGCATCTCTTCGGCCACCTTGATGGTGGCGGCGTAGACGATGCCGACGCCGGCCGTCTCGCGCACGAGCTTGAGCGCCTGCTCGTATTTTTCGCGCGCGCTGGTCACCTGCTGCACGCGGTAATGCAGGTTGGGACGGTAGATGCCGGTGTTGATGACGTTGAGCTTGCGGCCCAGCTGCTTGCCGATGTCGGCGATCACCTCGTCGGTCGCGGTGGCGGTCAGCGCCAGTACCGGCGGGCGGCCAATCGCTTCGATCGCCGCGGCCAGGCCGATGTAGGCCGGGCGGAAATCGTGGCCCCACTGCGAGATGCAGTGCGCTTCGTCGATCACGACGATGTCCAGCGTCACCTTGCGCAGCACGTCGATGAATTCGGGCGAGACCAGCCGTTCCGGCGTGCAGAACACGATCTCGCACGATTCGCTGGCGATGGCGTCGATGGCGGCGTGTTCTTCTTCGGCGCACAGGCTGCTGTTGACCTGCACCGAACGGATGCCGATCTCTTCGAGCTTCTCGAGCTGGTCCTTCATCAGGGAGATCAGCGGGGAGACGACGACCGTGATCCCTTCGAGCATCTTGGCCGGGATCTGGTAGCACAGCGACTTGCCGCCGCCGGTAGGCATGATGGCGAGGGTGTCCTTGCCATCGAGTACGCTGTCGATGACGCGTTGCTGGCCATCGCGCAGGTGCGCGATGCCGAACACGCCGTTGAGAAGGCGTCGGATGGTGTTGCGGCGCACGGCGAGCAGGCCGCGGTGCATGAGAGTGGGGTCGTGTCGGGTCATGGTGATACCGACTTTATTAGCACGGCGATAACTCGACCATAGGACTCAACCTACTTCAGGCGTAGGACGTCAACTTTTGGCGGGGTCGCAACGTTAATAGGCTAGTGCTAAGCTGATTGTGTCAATTGTGCGACACAGTTTTGCGACAGGCGTTAGTCCTACAACAGGACGGATAGTTGACCGATGCCGCCTGTCCCGCCAGCCATTTACTATCGTGTCCATCATTCACAGCTTTGCTACTTCAGGAGAACCATCATGTCTCGCCGCCCTATGACGTGGACCGCAGTCCATCTGGCCCTTGCCAGTGCTGCCACATGGTTCTTGCTGGAATCCGGCGCCCTGTCGTCCGCCTTGCTGTTCTCGTTCCACTGACGTCTCTAGCGTATTGGCGGCAACGCCACCGACGCGTGGTCGTCGGCGCCGCCAACCGACGTACGAAAAACGCCGCGTCCCACAGGGAGGCGGCGTTTGTTCTTCTACAGCAGCGGGCCTTGCGGGCCCGCTTTCCCATCAGGCGGCTTTCTGCTCTTCCTCTTCCTCTTCCACCGGCAGGCGGATCAGGTGATCGAAGGCTGCCAGCGACGCCTTGGCGCCCTCGCCCACGGCGATCACGATCTGCTTGAACGGCACGGTGGTCACGTCGCCGGCGGCGAACACGCCCGGCAGCGAGGTGTGGCCGCGTGCGTCGACTTCGATCTCGCCATGCGCCGACAGGTCGATCGTACCCTTGAGCCATTCGGCGTTCGGCACCAGGCCGATCTGCACGAACACGCCTTCCAGGTCCACGCGATGCAGTGCGCCCGTGGTGCGGTCCTTGTAGCTCAGGCCGTTGACGATCTTGCCGTCGCCATGGATCTCGGTGGTCTGGGCCGACTTGATCACCTTGACGTTCGGCAGCGAGACCAGCTTGCGCTGCAGGACCGCATCGGCGCGCAGCTCATTGCCGTACTCGATCAGGGTGACTTCCTTGACGATGCCGGCCAGGTCGATCGCCGCTTCGACGCCCGAGTTGCCGCCGCCGATCACCGACACGCGCTTGCCCTTGAACAGCGGGCCGTCGCAGTGCGGGCAATACGCCACGCCATGGTTCTTGTACTCTTTCTCGCCCGGCACGTTGATCTCGCGCCAGCGGGCGCCGGTGGCGATGATCACCGACTTCGACTTGAGCACCGCACCGCTCTCGGTATGCACTTCGATCAGCTTGCCACCCACCAGCTTGCTGGCGCGCTGGGTATTCATGATGTCGACGTCGTAGTCCTTGACGTGCTCTTCCAGGGCGACGGCGAACTTCGGACCGTCGGTGGCCTTGAGCGACACGAAGTTCTCGATCGCCAGCGTATCGAGCACCTGGCCGCCGAAGCGGTCGGCCAGTACGCCGGTACGGATGCCCTTGCGGGCGGCGTAGATCGCGGCTGCCGCGCCGGCGGGCCCGCCGCCGACGATCAGCACGTCGAATGGGTCTTTCTGGCTCAGTTCGGCTGCCTTCTTGGCGCCGCCGTTGACGTCGATCTTCGACAGGATCTCTTCGACGCTGGTACGGCCCTGGCCGAAATGCTGGCCGTTCAGGAACATCATCGGCACGGCCAGAATCTGCTTGTCTTCCACTTCCTTCTTGAAGACGCCGCCATCGATCGTCACGACCTTGATGCGCGGGTTAATGACCGACATCGTGTTCAGTGCCTGCACGACTTCCGGGCAGTTATGGCACGACAGCGAGATGTAGGTCTCGAATACGTAGTCGCCGTCCAGGGCTGCGATCTGGTCGATGACGGATTGTTCCAGCTTGATGGTATGGCCGCCGACGTGCAGCAGGGCCAGCACCAGCGAGGTGAATTCGTGGCCCAGCGGGATGCCGGCGAAGCGCACGCCGATATCGGTGCCGACGCGGTTGATCGCGAACGACGGGGTGCGCTCATTGGCTTGCTGGCGCACTGTGATCTTGTCGGACAGGGCTGCGATCTCATTGAGCAGCTCATCCATTTCGCGCGATTTTGGCGAGTCATCCAGCGATGCAACCAGCTCAATCGGCTGCACCACTTTTTCCAGATAGGCTTGCAACTGTTTCTTGAGGGTTGCGTCCAGCATGATGTATTTTCCTTTTGTTTATCTACTTGTACTTGCACAGACCGGGCGTGCAACGGGCCGCCGCAGCGGCCCGTTCACGGGTGCTACTTGACTACTGCTTAGTGCTTAGATCTTGCCGACCAGGTCCAGCGACGGGGTCAGGGTTTCCGCGCCTTCGGTCCACTTGGCTGGGCAGACTTCGCCTGGGTGCGAAGCGACGTACTGGGCTGCCTTGACTTTGCGCATCAGTTCCGATGCGTCGCGGCCGATGCCGTTGTCGTGCACTTCCATGATCTTGATCTGGCCTTCCGGATTGATCACGAAAGTACCGCGCAGTGCCATGCCTTCTTCTTCGATCATGACTTCGAAGTTGCGCGACAGGACGCCGGTCGGGTCGCCGATCAGCGGGTAGTTCACTTTCTTGATCGCGTCAGAGGTGTCGTGCCATGCCTTGTGGGCGAAGTGGCTGTCGGTCGACACGCCGTAGACATTGACGCCCAGCTTTTCGAATTCAGGCTGGAATGCTGCCAGATCTTCCAGTTCGGTCGGGCAGACGAAGGTGAAGTCGGCCGGGTAGAACATCACCACCGACCAGGTACCCTTGAAGTTCTCTTCGGTCAGGTCGATGAACTTGCCGTTGTGGTAAGCGGTTGCTTTGAACGGCTTGATCTGGGTGTTGATGAGGGACATGTAATCTCCTGTTTGGGGGTTGATGAAACGTATGACAAGCAGTTTACCGCCCTGCCCGTCGTTTGTGAAATTGATTGATTAGATATTCTTGATTGATTTTAGCTATCAGTCAAGTATTACTCTGTCACCCTGGCAACAGAGCGGCTCAAACCAAACGCGGACAGTGTGTCGCAAATAGCAAGCGCCTGCAACCGCCGTCTTGCTTGCCCTCCCCACAGGCAATAGCCCAACAATGAGGGTCAGAGGAGATTTATTGGCCAATTTCTCGGCAGATAACCAGTGTCGGCGTCGAATACCGCGAAGTTCAGCGCTCGTGCACGTCGTTCCCGCGAAGGCGCAAACCCAACGTCTGCGAACGTCCTCGAGACGCCTGCAACCCAGGTTCCCACCACCGCGGAAACGACGTCCTGACTAACTCAGGAAGGCGCCGCGGCTTGACTGAAGGGCATTGGGCCCGCCCCCATTACTGGGTGGCGGGTCAGAAGTCGGCTTCGGCGCAGACCGGCACGTCGGTGCAGGGCAGGACCAGGCTGAAGACCGAGCCTTCACCGGGCTTGCTGGCGACGCGCAGCTCGCCGCCGTGGGAGATGGCGAGCTGGCGCGAGATGTACAGGCCCAGGCCAAGCCCCTTCGGTTCGCCGTTGCGGGCGCCGCGTTCGTAGGGCTCGAAGATGCGCTCCAGGTCCGAGGGGGCAATGCCCTTCCCCTGGTCGCGCACGTCGATCCTTACCATCTCGCCGTCGCGCTCGACGCTGACCTCGACCGGCTGGCCGCAGCCGTAGCGCATGGCGTTGGTCAACAGGTTCACGATCACCTGCTCGACGCGGAACTCGTCCCAGCAGCCGGTCACGCCATCGTGCGCACGCAAGGTCAGCGAGCTGCCGGTCGTCGCCGCCTGCAGCGACAGGTCGCTGACCACGCGCTCGAGCAGGCACATCAATTCCACCTTGGCCGGACGGATCGACAGCTTGCCGCTACGCATGCGCGAGACGTCGAGCATGTCGTCGATCAGGCGGATCATCGACTTGATCTGGCGTTCGTCGCGCTGGACCATCGCTTCCATCTGCTGCGGACCGAAAGCCGCCATATTGCCGCGCTTGATCTGCAGGCTGCGCATCTGCGTTTCCAGGAACAGCGTGTTGAGCGGCGTGCGCAGCTCGTGCGCCACCAGCGACATGAATTCGTCGCGCATGCGCAGCGAGCGCTGCAGCTCTTGCTGGGTCTGGTTCAGCTCGCGCAACAGCACTTCCTGCTCGTGCCGGCTCTGTTCCAGCGCCAGCACCTGGCGCCGGGTCTCGCGGCGCTGCTGGTCGAGCGCGACGAAGACATTGACCTTGCTGCGCACCGCGTCGGCATCGAGCGGCTTGTACATGAAGTCGACCGCCCCGCTCTCGTAGCCCTTGAAGGCGTAATCGAGCTCGCGCCCGGCCGCCGACACGAACACGATCGGGATGTGGCGGGTGCGGGTCGTCGAGCGCATCACCTCGGCCAGCTCGAAGCCGTCCATGCCCGGCATCTGCACGTCGAGGATGGCCAGCGCGAACTCGTGCTCGAGCAGCAGCGCCAGCGCCTGTTCGCCCGACGCCGCCTGGTAGATGGTGCGCTGATCGTGACGCAGCAGCGCCTCGAGCGCCTGCAGGTTCTCGGGCAGGTCGTCGACGATCAGTATCTTGCTTGGGTCCTGGCTCATGGGGTCTCCAACAGGGGCAGCACGCTGCGAATCGCCTGCAGCGGCAACACAAGGTGCGGTGCGCAGCGCCGGATTGCCTCTCCGGGCATGGTACTGGCCTGCGCTTCTTCAGGGTCTTGGACGATGGTGAGGCCGCCGCGCTCGCGGATGCGGCACATGCCTTCGGCGCCGTCGAAGTTAGCGCCGGTCAGCAGTATACCCGCCAACGCGGATCCATACACGTCGGCGGCCGATTCCATCAGTATATCGATTGCCGGCCGGGCGAACTGCACCGGCGGCTCGCAGCTGAGCGAGAAGCTGCGATCCTGTTCGACCGACAGGTGGTAGCCGGCGCCGGCGAAATACACGGTGCCGGACTGGATCGGTTCCTTGTCCCGCGCCTCGCGCACGGGCAGGGCGGTGCGCATGGCGAACAGCTCGGCCAGGCGGCTCTCGCGGTCCGCAGGCACGTGCAGGATGCAGGTCACCGCCGGCGCGAAGCCTTCCGGCAGCGCAGGCAGCAGGCCGACCAGGGCGTCGACGCCGCCGGCCGAGCCGCCGATGACGACCATCTCGATGCGGCGTGTTCCCAGCGCCGCTGCCAGTTGCTGCTGCAGACTCACGGCGACACCTTGCGGAACAGGCGCTCGCGCTTGGCCAGCGGTTCGAAGCGCTCGGCATAGCTCGAGAAGTCGATGCTCTCCTTGCTGCCCAGGCCCAAAAAGCCGCGGTGGCACAGCGAATCGTGGAACAGGCCGAGCACGCGGTCCTGCAGGCGCCGGTTGAAGTAGATCAGCACGTTGCGGCAGCTGACGAAATGGGTCTCCGAGAACACGCTGTCGGTCGACAGGCTGTGGTCGGCGAAGGTCACGTTATCCATCAGGCTGCGCTCGAACAGCGCGCCGCCATAGGCCGCCGTGTAATAGTCCGAGAACGCGGCCTTGCCGCCCGACTTCTGGTAGTTCTCGGTGTACAGGCGCATGCGCTCGAGCGGGAACACGCCGCGCCGCGCGGCGTCCAGCGACTCGGGGTTGATGTCGGTGGCGTAGATGATGCTGCGCTCGAGCAGCCCTTCTTCCCTGAGCAAGATGGCCAGCGAATACACCTCTTCGCCGGTGCTGCAGCCGGCCACCCAGATCTTCAGCGACGGATAGGTCTTGAGGAAAGGCGCGACCTGCTCGCGCACCGCCAAGAAATAATCCGGGTCGCGGAACATCTCGGTGACGGGGATCGTCAGGTATTGCAGCAGCTGGGCGAAGCCGTTCGGCTCGTGCAGCACCTTCGACTGCAGCTCCGACACCGTCTCGCATTCCATTTCGCGCATGGCGACCAGCACGCGGCGCTTTTGCGAAGCGCCGGTGTAGTCGCGGAAGTCATAGTTATACTTCAAATAGACGGCTTCGACGAGCATCCGCAGCTCGATGTCGAAGTCGGTCGGCGGATGGCTCAAATTCTCTCCAGGGTCGGCATCCAGACCCGCAGCAGCGAGTACAGGCGCGAGAGGTCAATCGGTTTGGCCAGGTAATCGTTGGCGCCGGCGGCCAGGCACTGCTCCTGGTCGTCCTTCATGGCCTTGGCGGTGATGGCGATGATCGGCAGGCGGTCGAAGCGGCCGTCGGCGCGAATGCGACGCGTCGCCTCCAGGCCGTCCATGCCCGGCATCATGATATCCATCAGCACCAGGTCGATTCCCGGCACGTCGTCCAGTTTGGCGATCGCTTCGAAGCCGTTGCGGCCGACTTCGACCCTGGCCCCGCGCTGCTCCAGCGCCGAAGTCAGCGCGAACACGTTGCGCACATCGTCATCGACCAGCAGGATGGTGCGGCCTTCGAACACGCGGTCGCGCCCGCGCACCGCCTTGAGCATGCTCTGGCGCTCGGTCGACAGCTCGGACTCCACCTTGTGCAGGAACAGCGTCACTTCGTCCAGCAGGCGCTCCGGCGAACGGGCGCCCTTGATGATGATCGAGCGCGAGTAGCGCAGCAGTTGCGCCTCTTCGTCGCGCGTCAGGTTGCGCCCGGTGTACACGATCACCGGCGGGAACGAGCATAGCTCTTCCTGCGACATGCGCTCGAGCAGCTCGCCGCCCTGCATGTCGGGCAGCTTGAGGTCGATGATCATGCAGTCGAAGACATCTTTTTTCAGGTAGCTCAGCGCCTCGGTGGCGGTGCCTACGGCCGCGATCTCGACGTCGTCGTCGGCGATCAGGGCCACCACGCTCTCGCGCTGGCGCTCGTCGTCCTCGACCAGCAGCACGCGCTTGATCTTCTGCGTCGATTTCTCTTGCAGCTTGCGGAACACCTCTTCCAGGTCTTCGCGGCTGGTCGGCTTGAGCGCATAGCCGATCGCGCCCAGGTGCAGGGCTTCGCCGCCGTTCTCGATGCTCGAGATGACGTGCACCGGGATGTGGCGGGTCGACGGATTGTCCTTGAGCTGCTGCAGCACGGTCAGGCCCGAACGGTCAGGCAGGCGCACGTCGAGCAGCACGGCGTCGGGACGCTGGCTGACGGCCAGCGCCAGGCCTTCGTCGGCGCTCATCGCCACCAGGCAGCGGTAATCGAGTTCGCGCGCCAGGTCGTACAGGATGCGCGCGAACGACGCCTCGTCCTCGACCACCAGCACGGTGCGGCGGCCATTGGCGGGCTTGTCGCGGTCATCCGGGAAGCTGTTGAATGGCTCGGCGCTGGCCGCGGTCGCGGTCGCGGTCGCCGGGGCCGGGGCCGGGGCCGGCGTCGGCGCCGGGATGTAGTGCGGCAGCGGTGCCGACGCCGTCGGCAGTTCGGCCGGCGCCGGCACCGCCGGGATCCCGCGCGGCAGCACCAGGGTGAACACGCTGCCCTCGTTCGGTGCGCTCGCCACGGCCACGCTGCCGCCCAGCAGGCGGGTCAGGTCGCGGGTGATCGACAGGCCCAGGCCGGTGCCGCCGAAGCGGCGGCTGGTGGTGCCGTCGGCCTGGTGGAAGGCGTCGAAGATCTTGTCCTGCTGGTCCGGCGCGATGCCGATGCCGGTATCCTGCACGCGGAAGGCGACGTCGCCTTCCGGCGTGGTCGACACGGACAGGCTGACCGAACCGAGTTCGGTAAATTTCACCGCATTCGACAGCAGGTTCTTGAGGATCTGCTCCATGCGCTGGCGGTCGGTATGCAGGCTGGGCGGCACGCTTGGCTCGACATTGATCTTGAACTCGAGCGACTTCTGGCGCGCCAGCGGCTCGAAGGTGCGCGCCAGGCCCTCGACCACGCGCCGCACCGGCACGTCTTCGGGCACCAGTTCCAGCTTGCCCGCTTCGACCTTCGAGATGTCGAGGATGTCGTTGATCAGCTGCAGCAGGTCGTTGCCGGCAGAATAGATCGTCTGGGCGAAGCGCACCTGTTCGTCGGAGAGGTTGCCGGCGCTGTTGTCGGCCAGGAGCTTGGCCAGGATCAGGGAGCTGTTCAGCGGCGTGCGCAGCTCGTGCGACATATTGGCCAGGAATTCCGACTTGTAGCGGCTCGCGCTCTCGAGTTCGACGGCGCGGTGCTGCAACTGCTCCTGCGCCGATTGCAGGGCCGAGTTCTTCATGTCCAGGTTCAGCGCCTGTTCGGCCAGCTGGTCGTTGGTGGTACGCAGTTCGGCCTGCTGATTCTCGAGCGCCGACTGCGATTCTTCCAGCGCGCGCGACTGCTCTTCCAGTTCTTCGTTGGCGGTGCGCAGCTCTTCCTGCTGCACCTGGAGTTCTTCGTTCAGGGTCTGGCTTTCTTCCAGCGCGTCCTGCAGGCGCTGGCGATACAGCACGGCCGCCATGGCGGCGCCGACCGACTGCGCGATAAAGCCAAGGAATTCGCGGTCACGCTGTTCCACCGGACGCAGGAAGGCGATCTCGAACACGCCCTTGACCTTGCCATGGTTGTGGAACGGCGCGATGACCACGGCACGCGGCGCCGTCTCACCCAGGCTCGAACCCACCTTGACATAGTCGGGCGGCAGCTGGTCGAGCACCATCAGGCGGTTTTCCTCGGCCGCCTGGCTGGCCAGGGTGGCGCCCGGAGCGATGATCTCGGCGCGTTCGGTCTCGGCATGCTTGAAGCCATAGGCGCCGATACGGCGCATGGCGCCATCGTCGCTGCGCACGTACATGGCGCCGATCACGCCGCCGAGGTACTTGACCACATAGGGCAGCAAGGCGTCGGCCAGCGGCTCGAGGTTGATCTGGCCGGCGCTGCGCATATTGAGTTCGTTCTGGCCGGTGCGCAGCCAGTCCTGGTGGCGCAGCTTCTCGTTGTGTTCGGCCTCGTGCGCCAGCACGTCGTTATAGGTGTCCGACAGGCGCACCAGCTGGCGCCGGCCGAAGGCGGCCAGGCTGGCGCCGACCACGGCGCTGAGCAGCAGGAAGATCGCCACCGACCAGAACGTCGTGCTGCGCGCGGTATCGCTGCGCTCCTGCAGCAGGCGCGATTCGCTGGCCAGCACCAGGTCGAAATGACGGCGCATCTCGTCGGTCAGCACTTTTCCGCGACCGCTGGTCACTGCATCGATATAGGTCACATCGTTCGCGCGGCGCCGCTTGATCATTTCCTGGGCAAAGCTCTCCCATTGCTGCTGGACCTGGCCGATGCGGGTCACGCGATCCATCTGGACCGGGTTGTCCTTGACCAGCTCGCCCAGCGATGTGATGCTCGTGTCCATTTGCCGGGCCGACAGCGTATAGGGAGAAAGGAATTCCTCGTCCCCCGCCAGCAGGTAGCCGCGCATGCCGGCTTCCATTTCGGCGGACAGCTTGCGGATCTCGTGGGCGTTGCTGATCACCTTCTGGGAATGCTCGACCCAGGTCAGGTTATTGATCAGGTAGGCAATAATGCCCACGAACACAATCGCACTGAGGATACTCATGCCCAAAGGCAGCGCGACGTTGCGCGTAAGAATGCGGCGAAACTCGCTGTTTTCGATGGTTGGACCGGCCATGCCTGTTGATATGTTAGAAAAAAAATATCCTCAGTGTAACTCAAATGTGAAATTTGGCGCGCACTGAAGTAGCACGGTCGTGCGCGGGCGTGCGCCCGCCTGCGAAGCTGGCGATATTATCAAAATCGACACACTCTTGGCGCACCGCTGGGCATGCCGGGCCCGGGTGCGCGCCTTGGCTCGGGTGCGCGCCTTGGCTCGGGTGCGCCTTGGCTCGGGTGCGCCTTGGCTCGGGTGCGACTTGGCTCGGGTGCGACTTGGCTCGGGTGCGCCTTAGCTCAGGTGCGCCTTCAGGTAAGGGGCCGTGCGGCTGGTCTTGCTGCGCGCGACGTCCGCCGGCGGACCGGATGCCACGATGGACCCGCCTTCGTCCCCCGCCCCGGGCCCGACATCGATCACCCAGTCGCTGCCTGCCACCACCCGCATCGTATGCTCGACCACGATCACCGTATTGCCGGCATCGACCAGCCGGTTCAGCTGCACCATCAGGCGGTCGGCGTCGACCGGGTGCAGGCCGGTGGTCGGCTCGTCCAGCACATACAGCGCATTGCCACGGGTGGCGCGCTGCAGTTCGGACGCCAGCTTGATGCGCTGCGCCTCGCCGCCCGACAATTCGGTGGCCGGCTGGCCCAGGCGCAGGTAATCCAGGCCGACCTCGCTCAGCACTTCGAGCGAGCGTTCGACCACCGGTTCATCCTTGAAGAATTCGATCGCCTCGCCCACCGTCATGCCCAGCACCTCGGCGATGTTCTTGCCGCGATAAGTCACCGCCAGCGTCTCGGCGTTATAGCGCGCCCCTTCGCAGGTCGGGCATGGCGCATACACGCTGGGCAGGAACAATAGCTCGACCATCACGAAGCCCTCCCCCGCGCAGTGCTCGCAGCGGCCCTTGGCCACGTTGAACGAGAACCGGCCGGCGTCGTAACGCCGCTTCTTCGCATCCTTGGTTGCGGCAAAGAGTTTCCTTACCTGGTCGAACAAGCCCGTGTAAGTCGCCAGGTTCGAGCGCGGCGTGCGGCCGATCGGCTTCTGGTCGACCCGCACCAGCCGCCGCACGCCCTCCATCCCGGACACGATGCGTCCCTCCAGCGGAAGCGCTTCGTCGCGCTCCAGGTCCGGCTCGTCCGGGGGTTCCTCGTGCGCCACGCCGCCCTGCCCCAGCGCGCTGCTCACCAGCTCGACCAGCACCTGGCTCACCAGGCTGGATTTGCCGGAGCCCGACACGCCCGTCACGCTCGTCAACACGCCGAGCGGGAAAGCGACTTCCAGGTCGCGCAGGTTGTTGCGGTGGACGCCTTCGAGCGTCAACCAGCCGGTCGGCGCGCGCGGGGGACGCTGGGGCGGCGGCGCCTCGCCGAACAGGTAGCGCCGCGTCTGTGATAGTTCAACCTTGCGCAGTCCTTCCGGTGCGCCGCTATACAGGACCTGGCCGCCACGCTCGCCGGCCAGCGGGCCGACGTCGACCAGCCAGTCGGCTTGCCGGATCACGTCCAGCGCATGCTCGACCACGAACAGCGAGTTGCCGGCCGCCTTCAGCTGGGCCAGCGCGTCGAGCAGCGCTTCGGTATCGGCCGGATGCAGGCCGGCCGAGGGTTCGTCGAGCACATACACGACTCCGAACAAGCTCGAACGCACCTGCGTGGCCAGGCGCAGGCGCTGCAATTCGCCGGGCGACAGGGTCGGCGTGCTGCGCTCCAGCGCCAGGTAGCCCAGGCCCAGCGCCAGCAGCACGTCCAGGCGCGCGACCAGGTCAGCCGCGATGCGGCGGCGCACGATCAGTTGCTCGGCGTGCAGCGCCTTGTCCGGTTTGTCCTTGCCCTCGGCGTAGGGCTGGAGCAGTTCGGCCAGCCGGGCCAGCGGCAGGCGCGCGATCTCGGCGATGTCATGGCCGGCGAAGGTCACCGACAGCGACTCGCGGCGCAGGCGCTTGCCTTCGCATTCCGGACAGGCGTTGCTGACCATATAGCGCGCCACGCGCTTTTTCATGGATGCGCTTTCGGTATTGGCGAAGGTCTGCATCACATAGCGCCGCACGCCGGTGAACGTGCCCTGGTAGCTGGGCGTGTCCTTGCGTTTGAGCGCGGCGCGGGTTTCCTTGGGCGTGAGCCCGGCGTAGACCGGAACCGTCGGGCTGTCGTCGGTGTACAGGATCCAGTCGCGGTCCTTCTTCGGCAAGTCGCGCCACGGGGTGTCGACGTCATACCCCAGCGTGACCAGGATGTCGCGCAGGTTCTGGCCATGCCAGGCCGGCGGCCAGGCGGCAATCGCCCGCTCGCGGATCGTGAGGCTGTCGTCCGGCACCATCGAGCGTTCGGTCACGTCGTAGATGCGACCCAGGCCCGAGCAGCGCGGGCAGGCCCCTTGCGGGGTGTTGGGCGAGAACGACTCCGCATACAGCAGTTCCTGGCCCCTTGGATAATCGCCGGCGCGCGAGTACAGCATGCGCAGCGAATTCGACAAGGTGCTGACGCTGCCGACCGACGAGCGCGCTGTCGGCGTGCCGCGCTGCTGCTGCAGGGCGACGGCGGGCGGCAAGCCTTCGATCTCGTCGACCTCGGGCACCGGCATCTGGTGGAACAGCCGCCGCGCATAGGGCGAGACCGATTCCAGGTAGCGCCTCTGGGCTTCCGCATACAGGGTGCCGAAGGCGAGCGAGGACTTGCCCGAGCCCGAGACCCCGGTGAATACCACCAGCTGCCCGCGCGGGATATCAAGGTCGACGTTCTTGAGATTGTGTTCGCGCGCGCCGCGTACGTGGACGTAGCCGTCCTCGGCCATGTTCTTCATGTTCGGTTTCTTGCCGGGCATCTGCCCTCCAGCGTCATCGGGAAGGCTTCATTGGACGCCCGCGCGCGCCCGACGTCGGTGCGCTCGCCAACAATGTGCTCAAGCCAGGGCTTCGAGTCGCTGGCACAGGCCGTCGATGCCGGACTGACCCGCGAAGCGGGCTGCGACCTCGGCGCAGCGCGCCGCCACCTGCGCGTTGTCGACGACCTGCTGCAGGGCCCGCGCCATGCGTGCCGGCGTGACCCGCGCCGCATGCAGGCTCGCGCCCGCGCCCATCGCCACCACCCGCGCTGCGTTGTCGAACTGGTCGTGCGCCAGCGGCACGATCAGTTGCGACCGGCCTGCGCGCAAGGCCTCGGCCGTGGTGCCGATGCCGCCGTGGTGGACCAGGGCCGCCACATGGGGCAGCAAGGCTTTCAGCGGTACATAGGCCTGCCAGCAGACAGCCGGCGACAGCGCGGCCGGCAACTGGTCATGGTGCGGCGTCAGGAAGATCGCGCGCAAGCCGAGTTCGCGCGTCGCCTGGGCCGCCGCCTCGAAATAGGCGCGCGCCTGGCGGTTGCCGGTGCCGGGCGTGAACACGACCGGCGCCTTGCCCGCATCCAGGAAAGCGCGCAATTCGGCGCTCGGCGCGGCGTCCGGATCGGGATCGTACAACGGAAAACTCGCCTGGTACAGGGGCTGCGGCCAGTCCGGCGGCGGCGCCGCGAACCAGGCCGGGAACAGCGCGACCGACAGGTCGGCAATGGAGGGAATATAGTCGACCAGGCTGTCCACCTGCGGCAAGCCCCGCTCCACGCGCGCCTTGTTCAGGCCGGGCAGCGCCACCGGATCGAGAAAACGCCCGGCCAGCGCACGCCATAGCCAGCGCCGCGCGCCATGCGGCACCCAGCCAGGCACCGGCCAGGGGCCGAGCAGCAAGGGATCGTGCACGGTTGGCAAATTGGAGGGCGCCAGGTAGGCCGCTGCGATCGTCAAGCCGGGACAGGCATGGCGGCACAGGTCGGCCTCGGGCAGCGCCAGCGGGTGGACCAGCAGCACCCGGTCCTCGTTCGGCTGTTCGCTGGCGAGTGCCTCGACCACCTGCGGCAGCCGCGCCATGGCCGGCCTTGTCGCCTCCCACACCACGGCCAGGCCGCGGGTGGCGTGCCACAGGTCGGGATGGTCGAGCACCGCCATGTCGGCCGGCAGGCCGTGGAAGGTCAGCCCGGCCGCGTCGACATGGGGCGCATGCTGTTGCGGCCCGAGAAAATCGACCCGGTGACCACGCTCACGCAGTGCGCGGCCAATCCAGAGGAAGGGGAACAGGTCGCCGGCCGAGCCGATCGTCGCCAGGATGAAATGCACCCGCCCGCCTCCCCTCTTCCATGTCAGAACGACAGTGTACCTTCGATCGAGTCGTCGAGCGTCTTGCCGATCACCGCGCCGACGGCCACCTTGACGCCGGCAACCGTGTCGCCGTGCTTGTTGTCCCAGTAGTAACCGGTCCTGGGCGTGATCTTGATGACGGTGATGCGGGGGTCGTCCTCGCCTTCGGTGAACCACGTCTTGAGCATCGGGTTCCACAACTGCTTGATGCGCGCCTTGTCCTGGGAAACCTCCGCATGGCCGTCCAGCTCCAGGAAACCGGAATGCTTGCTCGCCTGGAAGAACAGCTTCACGGACGGATCGGCCCGCAGCTCCTGGTTCTTGTAGCTGTCGATGCTGCTCAAGAACCAGATCGCGCCGGCGTCGTCGGTCTCGCGCACGCTCATCGGGCGCACGCCGCGGCTCGGGCCTTGCCCGTCTCCGGTGCAGAAAAAGCACGCGTCGGCGTCGTCGATCATGTCCTTGATGCGCTCGATGGCGTCGACGCCGCCGAGGTCGCGGCGGTTTTCCTCGGGTTGGTTGCGGTTGATGGAATCCATTGTCATCTCCTGGAAGCATGGCCGTGTGGCCGATGAGATGACTGTAGCGGGATCGCCAGCCGCGGTATGTGGGTGGACGAACGCTGGACCGACTGACCGTCCAGCGCCGGTTCAAACCTGGGTCAGAGGAAGCGGTCCAGGATCTTGCGGCTGTGCCTGTCGATCTTGAACATATCGCGCACCAGGAAGTTGATGCCGTGGCTGTCCGCCACCAGCAGCGACGCCTCGCCGATGCGGCGGATATCCTCGTCGACCTTGAGCACGAACTCGGTGTCGCCGCGGTCGGTCCTGACGCTCCAGGTGCAGGGGGTGGCGAAGCTCGAGACATCCTTGATGGCCAGGATCTCGGGAATGAATTCGCGGCCCTCGATCTCTTCATGGATCAGGGTGCGGATATCCGCCGGCATGTCGGCCAGGTCGTCGATCCAGGCGACCTCCTTGCCGCCGTCGCGCACCAGCGAGATGCCCCTGGTCGGCGCCTGGATCGGGAAGGCGCGCACCGGCGTCACGCCGACCCACTCTTCGCCGTTTTCCAGCGTGATGACGAGCTTTCCAAAACTGTCGCGGCGCAGCTGGAACGGGATGGTTGAAACGGTACTCATTTAGGCGTCCTTGTCGTCCAGGTCCTGGTCCACGTTGCGCGCCTGCGCCTCGTAGAGCCGGTGGTAGGCGCCTTCGCGCGCCATCAATTCGTCGTGGTTGCCCTCTTCGACCACCACGCCGCGGTCCAGCACCACCAGGCGGTCGGCCCGGTGCAGCGTCGACAGGCGGTGCGCGATGGCGATCGTGGTGCGGCCCTGCACCAGGTTGTCGAGCGCCTTCTGGATCTCTTTTTCGGTCTCGGAATCGACCGACGACGTGGCTTCGTCCAGGATCAGGATCGGCGGATCGATCAGCAATGCGCGCGCGATCGAGATGCGCTGGCGCTCGCCGCCCGACAGTCCCTGGCCGCGCTCGCCGACCATCGAATCGTAGCCCTGCGGCAGGCGCAGGATGAATTCGTGGGCGTGGGCGGCGCGCGCCGACGCGATGATCTCTTCGCGCGTCGCATGCGGCTTGCCGTAGGCGATATTGTCGGCAATCGTGCCGAAGAACAGGAACGGCTCCTGCAGCACCAGGCCGATATTGCGGCGGTAGTCGGCCACCGCGAACGAGCGGATATCCTGGCCGTCGAGCAGGATCGCGCCTTCGGCCACATCGTAGAAACGGCAGATCAGGTTCACCAGCGTGCTCTTGCCCGAGCCACTGTGGCCGACCAGGCCGACCATCTCGCCGGCCTTGATCTTGAGCGAGATGCCGCGGTTGACCGCGCGGTTACCGTAACGGAAACCGACTTCGCGCAGTTCGATATTGCCCTCTATCTTGTCGACTTTCACGGGATTGGCCGGGTCCGGCACGCTCGACACGTGGTCGAGGATATCGAAGATGCGCTTGGCGGCCGAGGCCGACTTCTGCGTCACCGACACGATACGGCTCATCGAATCCAGGCGCACGTAGAAGCGGCCGCTATAGGCAATGAAGGCCGACAGCGTGCCGACGGTGATGTCGCCGCGCGATACCTGCCAGATACCGAAGCACCAGATCACCAGCAGGCCGAGCTCGGTCAGGAAGGAGACGGTCGGCGAAAATAGCGACCATACCCGGTTCAGCTTGTCGTTGACGGCCAGGTTGTGCTTGTTGGCTTCGCGGAAACGCGCTGCTTCGCGTTTTTCCTGGGCAAAAGCCTTCACCACGCGGATGCCGGGAATGGTATCGGCCAGAACATTGGTCACCTCGCCCCAGACGCGGTCGATTTTCTCGAAACCGGTGCGCAGCTTGTCGCGCACGATATGGATCATCCAGGCAATAAACGGCAGCGGCAGCAGGGTCACCACCGCCAGCAAGGGGTTAATCGTGAACAAAATAATGCCCGTCATCACGATCATCAGCACGTCCGACAGGAAATCGAGCAGGTGCAGCGACAGGAACACGCAGATCCGGTCCGAGCCGCTGCCGATGCGCGCCATCAGGTCACCGGTGCGCTTGCCGCCAAAAAATTCCAGCGACAGCCGCATCAGGTGTTCATAGGTGGTCGAGCGCAGGTCGGCGCCGATGCGCTCGGACGCCAGCGCCAGCACATAGGTCTTGGCCCAGCCCAGCAGCCAGGCCAGCAGCGCGGCCGCGAACAGGCCGCCCATATACATATAGACAAGGCTGGTATCGATCTGCTGTCCGTTCTGGTACGGGATCAGGACATTGTCCAGCAGCGGCATCGTGAGGTACGGCGGGATCATGTGCGCGCCGGTCGAGCCCAGCATCAGCAAGAATCCCAGCAGTAATTGCCCTTTATACGGCTGGGCGAAGCGCCACAGCCGGAACAGGGTCCAGGTCGACGGCGGCGTATGCAGCACTTTCTCGCAGATCGGACAGTCTTCCTGGTCCGGCTCGAGCGGCGCCTTGCAACTTGGACAAGTATGCTGGTCGGGCGGCTGGACGGCGATGCCGGTGGCAACGCTCTGGACCTGGTCGCGGAAATGGTCGGCGACGCGGATTGCGTGCAGGTTCTGGCCCAGGGTAAAGCGCCAGGCGGCCAGCAGCTCTTGAGCGTCGACCAGTTCCAGGTGGCCCACGCCGGCATGGTCGTGGTGGCGCAATTCGGTACCGGCGCGGTGCGGCCAGTCGCGCCACTGGGTCGCGCCCGGCGCGCGCGCCAGCAGGCGACGGTTCGTCACCAGCACCAGGCCTTTTGAAAAATGTAATTTCGCGTCGAGGTCAACCTCCACGCTGCTTAAAACGTTTTCCCCTGGTGCAAGCTGTTTCGCGACGTCACTTTGCCACAGTTCAGGTACTGAACTGGCCGCAAGTAGCAGCGACGATGGAATAGCAGGTTGTTGAGTTGTCATGTATTGCGCCCGCTAGCAGGCTGTTGTTCTATGAGGGTGGACATGGCGCCGGCTCGGCGATGCACGAGGACCGTCGTTACGCCGTTGCGTGAAACGCTCCACAGAGCGCTAGAACGTTTCTGGGTATCGTTTGGATGACACGGAAAACGTGTAAATAGGAATGTTGCGGCGCAGCAGGCCGGCAAGTGTACACGCATGGGCCGTACACGGCCGACTTTTCGGCTCCGTTTTAAGTAGTCAGGCAACCAAGGACAAGTCGCCAGCGCGAAGAGAGGCGTTCGGCGGCAAAAGCGATTACATGAACAAGAAGAACGACATCAAATTCCTGCGCGTGACGTATCTGCGCGGACCGAATATCTGGACCTACCGTCCGGTACTCGAGGCCTGGCTCGACATCGGCGAGCTGGAAGACTACCCATCGAACCTTCTGCCCGGCTTCACGGAGCGCCTGACCGCCTGGCTCCCCGGACTGGTCGAACACCATTGCGGCGTCGGCCACCGTGGCGGCTTCCTCGAGCGCCTGCGCGACGGCACCTGGGCCGGCCACATCCTCGAACACATCGTGCTCGAAGTGCAGAACCTGGCCGGCATGAAGACCGGCTTCGGCAAGACCCGCTCGACCGGCGAGCACGCCGTCTACAAGATGGCCTTCCGCACCCGCGATGAAACCGTCGGCCGCGCCGCGCTGGACGTCGCCCACCGCCTGCTGATGGCCGCGATCAACGACGAGCCGTTCGATCTTTCCAGCGCGGTCGCGCGCCTGACCGACATGGTCGACCGCCACTGCCTGGGCCCGTCGACTGCCCACATCGTGGACGCCGCCATCGAGCGCCGCATCCCCGCGATCCGCCTGACCGACGGCAACCTCGTGCAGCTCGGCTACGGCGCCTTCCAGCGCCGCATCTGGACCGCCGAGACCGACCGCACCAGCGCGATCGCCGAAGGTATTGCCAGCGACAAGGACATGACCAAGTCCCTGCTCTCTTCCTGCGGCGTGCCGGTGCCGGAGGGCGCGATCGCGCGCAGCCCGGAGGACGCCTGGGATGAAGCGCAGGATATCGGGCTGCCGGTGGTGGTCAAACCGATCGACGCCAATCACGGCCGCGGCGTGTCGCTCAACCTGCTGACCGAAGCCGAAGTCAAGGCCGCCTATACGATCGCATCGGTGGAGGGCGAGAGCAAGTCCGTACTGGTCGAGCGCTACGTCACCGGCAACGAACACCGCCTGCTGGTGGTCGGCCGCAAGGTGGTCGCTGCCGCGCGCGGCGAGTCGGTGTGGGTGACCGGCGACGGCCGCCAGGACGTGGTCGCGCTGTGCGACACCCAGATCAATACCGACCCGCGCCGCGGCGAGAGCGAAGAGTTTCCGCTCAGCCCCGTCAAGCCGCGCGAGAGCGAGGAAAACCAGCTGCAGCTCCAGCGCCAGGGCTTGACGCCCGACTCCGTCCCTGCGGATGGCCAGAAAGTGCTGATCCAGGTAAACGGCAACGTCGCCGACGACGTGACCGACCTGGTGCACCCGGACGTGGCCCGCGCCGCCGCCCTGGCCGCGCGCATCGTCGGCCTGGACATCGCCGGCATCGACCTGGTGTGCGAGGACATCTCGCGGCCCCTGGAAGAACAGCGCGGCGCCATCATCGAGGTCAACGCCAGCCCGGGCCTGCTGGCCCACATGAAGCCGGCCAGCGGCACCCCGCGCAACGTCGGCAAGGACATCGTCGAGCACCTGTTCGCCGAACAGGCGACGGCGCGCATCCCGGTGGTCGGCGTGACCGGCTCCAAGGGCTGCAGCCTGATCACGCGCCTGGTCGGCTGCCTGGTCAACATCACGCGCAAGGAAGTCGGCGTCGCCAACGGCGAAGGCCTGTACCTGAACACGCGCACGATCTCGCACCGCGACTCGACGGGCGTCGAGGCGGCCCAGCGCATCCTGATCAACCGGAATGTCGAGACGGCCGTGTTCGAGTCCAACGCGCGCTCGATCCTGGCCGATGGCCTGCCCTACGACCGCTGCACCGTGGGCGTGGTGACCGACATGAACGGCATCGAGGACGTGGCCGAGTTCTACATCCGCGACCAGGATGCGATGCGCAACGTGATCCGCAGCCAGGTCGACGTGATCCTGCCGGAAGGCGTGGCGGTGCTGAACGCGGCCGACGACGCCGTCGCTGGCCTGGCCGAGCTGTGCGACGGCGGCGTGATCTATTACGCGGTCGACGAGAATAACCCGACCGTGGCCGCGCACCGCCAGGCGGGAGAACGCGTGGTGTTCGCCCGCGATGGCCGCATCGTGCTGGCCGCGGGCGAAGCCGAGACGCCGCTGATCGCGCTGGCGGCGATGAAGCCGTCGACCGTGAAATACCCCGAAAACGTGCTGGCCGCCGTGGCGGCCGCGTGGGCCCTCGGCGTGCCGAGCGACCTGCTGTGCGGCGGACTGCGCGCCTTCGACGCGACGCCGAAGAAGTAATCCCTGAGTAAAGGAAGACGGTTTATGGAAGTATCTCGCGTACGGGCCCTGCGTGGCCCCAACCTCTGGAGCCACCACACCTCGGTCGAGGCCATCGTGGCGTGCACCCCGGACGAAGAATCGATCGCCGCACTGGATGGCTTCGAAGCGCGCCTGCGCGTGCGTTTTCCGCAAATGGGCGCCCTGCAGCCCTACGGCCACCATGACACGGTGCCGCTGGCGCAGGTGCTGGAACTGACGGCACTGACCCTGCAGGCCGAAGCCGGCTGCCCGGTCACTTTCAGCCGCACCACCGCGACGCTCGAAGCCGGCATCTACCAGGTCGTGGTCGAGTACAGCGAGGAAGACGTCGGCCGCCTGGCCCTGGACCTGGCCCAGCAACTCATCACCTCGGCGCGCGCCGACACGCCATTCGACCTCGCGGCGGCCTTGAAACAGCTGCGCGATACCGACGAAGACGTGCGCCTCGGCCCATCGACCGGCTCGATCGTGCAGGCCGCCGTGGCCCGCAACATCCCGTTTCGCCGCCTGACCGAAGGCAGCATGGTGATGTTCGGCTGGGGCAGCCGCCAGCGCCGCATCCAGGCCGCCGAGATCGACGCCACCGGCGCGATCGCCGAATCGATCGCGCAGGACAAGGAACTGACCAAGAAGCTGCTGGACGCGGCCGGCGTGCCGGTGCCGCAGGGCCGCAGCGTGAGCGACCCCGATGACGCCTGGGCGGCCGCCCTGGAAATCGGCCTGCCGGTCGTCATCAAGCCGAAGGACGGCAACCAGGGCAAGGGCGTGACGGTGAACGTCACCACCCGCGAGCAGCTCGACGCCGGCTTCAAGGCCGCCAGCGAATTTCGCGACGATATCCTGGTCGAGCGCTACCTGCCGGGCCACGACTACCGCCTGCTGGTGGTGGGCGACAAGATGGTCGCCGCCGCACGGCGCGAACCGCCACAGGTGATCGGCGACGGCAAGCACACCGTGCGCGAGCTGGTCGATGCGGTCAACCTCGACCCACGCCGCGGCGACGGCCATGCGACCTCGCTGACCAAGATCCGCTTCGACGACATCGCCCTCGGCACCCTGGTGCAGCAGGGGATGAACGCCGACTCGGTCCCGAGCCTGGGCCAGCGCGTGGTCTTGCGCAACAACGCCAACCTGTCGACCGGCGGCACCGCCACCGACGTGACCGACGACGTCCATCCGGAAGTGGCCGAGCGCGCGATCGCCGCCGCCCACATGATCGGCCTGGACATCTGCGGCGTCGACCTGGTGGCCGACAGCATCCTGAAGCCGATCGAAGACGTCGGCGGCGGCATCGTCGAAGTCAATGCCGCCCCTGGCCTTCGCATGCACCTGGCGCCCTCGTTCGGCAAGCCGCGCGCGATCGGCGAAGCGATCATGGACACCCTGTATGCTCCGGGCGACGACGGCCGCATCCCGGTAGTAGCCGTGACCGGCACCAACGGCAAGACCACGACCGTGCGCCTGATCGCCCACCTGCTCACCGCCTCGGGCCTGCGCACCGGCATGACCAATACCGACGGCGTCTACATCGAAGGCCGCCGTATCGACAGCGGCGACTGCAGCGGCCCGCGCAGCGCGCGCAACGTGCTGCTGCACCCGGACGTCGACGCCGCCGTGTTCGAGACGGCGCGCGGCGGCCTGCTGCGCGAAGGCCTGGCCTTCGATAAATGCCAGGTGGCGGTGGTGACCAATATCGGCGCCGGCGACCACCTCGGCCTGAACTACATCACCACGCTCGAGGATCTCGCGGTGCTCAAGCGCGTGATCGTGCAGAACGTGGCCGTGGGCGGCATGGCCGTGCTCAACGCCGCCGACCCGACCGTGGCGGCGATGGCCGAGAAAACCCGCGGCGCAGTCACCTTCTTCGCCCAGGACATCGGCAACCCGATCATGGCGATGCACCGCGCCCAGGGCCACCGGGTCGTCTTCGTCGAGGAAGGCTACCTGGTCGCCGCGCAAGGCAAGTTCAGCGAACGCATCGACCTGAAGGAAGTCCCGATCACCCGTGGCGGCGTGGTGGGCTTCCAGGTCGAGAACGTGATGGCCTCGGTAGCCGCGGCCTGGGGCGTGGGCACGTCGTGGGACGCGATCCGCCTGGGCCTCAAGACCTTCGTCGGCGAGAGCGACAACGCGCCGGGCCGCTTCAATGTGTTCGACTATCGCGGCGCGACCGTGATCGCCGACTACGGCCACAACCCGGACGCGATCGCCGCGCTGGTCAATGCGGTCGAGGGCATGCCGGCCAAGCGCCGCTCGGTGGTAATCAGCGGCGCCGGCGACCGCCGCGACCAGGACATCTCGCAGCAAACCGAAATCCTGGGCAAGTCGTTCGACGACGTGCTGCTGTACCAGGACCAGTGCCAGCGCGGCCGCGCCGACGGCGAAGTCATCAAGCTGCTGCGTTCGGGCCTGGATGGCGCGACCCGCACCAGCCACGTCGAAGAAATCAATGGCGAGTTCGTGGCCATCGACCGCGCCCTCGACCGCCTGGACGAGGGCGATTTGTGCCTGATCCTGATCGACCAGGTCGACGCGGCGCTGGCGCACATCACGCGGCGCGTGACCCAGGCCAAGGCGGCCTGAGTCGACGTTCCACGCAAGACGGCCAGGCATCGGCCGTCGACGGCGATCCGGTCAGGCCGAATTCCTGGTGCGGGTCGCGAGCAGTTGCGTTTCCCACGACAGGGCCCCGAGGCTGGGCCGCCATTGTCGAGAATGATGGCGGATACGCCCTCGAGCGTGCCCGCGCGTGCGTAATCGCGCTGCCACTCGGCCAGCACGGCAAACCAGGTGATCGCGTGCAGCCGGCCTGGACCATGCGGCGCACGGCCATCTCGTGCGCTTCCTCGCTCACGCCCCCGGACGCGTCGGTGACGACGAAGACGTCGTAGCCCTGGCCCGCGGCCTGGATCGCCGGCATCGCCAGGCAGATCTCGGTGTACAGGCCGGCGAGCAGCAGCTGCTTGCGACCGCTCTTCTGGACGATGTCGGTGACCGCCGAATCTTCCCAGGTGTTGATGAAAGTGCGATCGATCGGCTTTTGTTCCGGGAACAGTTCCTGTAATTCCTTGATGATATGACCGCCGCACTCTTCCAGCACGGTCGTCAGGATCGTCGGCACATCGAAGACCTTCGCCGCCTTGGCCAGCCGCGCCACGGCGGCGGTGTTATCCTGCGCGGATGAGCACTTCGTCCTTCGCTGCCCTGCCTTCGCTCCCGCCCTTTGGCGCCGCCATGCTGCTGCGGGCGCTGATCAAGCAACCGGCGCGCTCGTCGACCGCCGAGGTCGACGCCACCTGGCGCCTCGACAGGATCGACCGCGATCACATGCGCCGCTACCGCGCCGCGTTTGGATTCAAGGGCGATGCGGTTCCACTTACCTTCCTGTACCTGCTGGCGCAGCGCGCGCAGCTCGCGACCATGCTGGCCTGCCCGATTCCGTTCCGCATTCCGGGCCTGATCCATGTCGAGAACCGGCTGGCGATGCAGGATCCGGTTTCGCCCGACGCGCCGCTGGCGCTGACGACCACCTTGCAGTTGCCGCCCCCCGCCCCGAACGGCGCGCTGCACGCCGTGCTGGAGACGCGCGCCTTCGATGGCGACCGCCTGGCCTTTTCCTGCGACAGCACCTATCTCATCCGGCGCGGCAGCCGCCCGGGCCGCGCCGCGCCGCCGCCCGAAGCAGCGTCTGGCCAGGCGCTCGGCGGATGGACGGTCGCGCGTGACGCCGGCCGGCGCTACGCCGCCTTGTCGGGCGACTGGAACCCGATCCACCTGTGGCCATGGTCGGCGCGGCTGATGGGCATGCGCGCGCCGATCATCCACGGCGCATACACGCTCGCGAAGGCATGCTCGCTACTCGAAGCATCGACGGGGCGCGAGATCGCCACCGTCTGGTGCCGTTTTCGTCAGCCGGTGCCGCTGGGTGCGCACGTCACGCTGCAGGCAGGCGACCAGGATGGCCGGTTCACGGTCATGTGCGACGGGCGCATCGCCATGGAGGGGCGGTGTTCGTGACGCGCGTTTGCGCCGCGGGCCCGGCCGGCTCGCCGCATCCTCACCGCCGCCGCCAACGGCGGCGCTAGGACATGGCCGGCGGTGCCGGCGGTGGCGGCGCATCCGGCAGCGGAATGAATTCCTGGTCGTCCGCATCCGGCAGCTTCATCCTGCCCGCCTGCCAGTCGGCCGCCGCCTGCGCCAGGCGGTCCCTGGAGGACGAGACGAAGTTCCAGTACAGGTGGCGCTCGCCGACCGGTTCCCCGCCCAGCACCATCACGGTCGCGTGCTCCAGCGCCCTGGCGCGCGACGCCGCGACACCCAGCACCAGCATCCGTCCGCTCTCGTGGCGCATGCCGTCCACTTCCACCGCGCCGGTGGCGATGTACAGGGCGCGCTCCTGGTAGCCACCGGGGATCTCGGCGGTCGATCCGGGCTGCATGTCGAGATGGGCATAGAACAGCGGCGAACAGGTCTTGGCGCCGGCGCTCAGGCCGTAGGCGCTGCCGGCGATCAGCTGCCCGGTCACCCCGCCATCCTGCCACTGCGGCAGGTCGGCGCCGGAATGGTGCGAGAACGATGGATCGATTTCCTCCATCCCGTCCGGCAGCGCGACCCAGGCCTGGATGCCGTGCAGGTGGTCGCCGTGCGCCCGCGCGTGCTCGAAGCGCTCGCTGTGCGTGATGCCGCTACCCGCGGTCATCCAGTTGACTTCGTGAGGATGGATCGGCTGTTCGAAGCCCAGGCTGTCGCGATGCATGATCTGGCCCGAGAACAGATAAGTCACCGTCGACAGGCCGATGTGCGGATGGGCGCGCACGTCGACGCTGCGGTCGACGCCCGGCGCCAGGTCGAGCGGCCCGATATGGTCGAAGAAGATGAACGGCCCTACCATGCGGCGCTTGGCGAACGGCAGCACGCGGCCGACTTCGAAATCGCCGCCAAGGCTGCGGCGGCGCTGTTCGATGATCATGTCTATCATGGTTTTCCTTGCTCCATAGTAAATCGTCGGTAGGCCAGGCGCTGGCGATCGGCGGCTTCGTGTCGAAATACGCCACCAGCAGATCGGTCAGGATGCGGATCTTCGCGCCGGATGCTGGCCAGGCGGGCGCACGGCGTAGGCGCCGGCCGGCGGCGGGGGATAGCGCGTCATGACGGGAACGAGTGTGCCGGCATCCAGGTATTCTTGCATCAGGCCATAGGGCAGATAAGCGATACCCAGTCCCGCCAGGGCGGCCGCGACCAGCGCCGTGCCGTTGTCGGCCTTGAAGCGCCCCTGGGGCCGGACCGACACGATTTTCTCTCCATCTAGGAACTGCCAGGCTTCGGTGCCCTGCATGAGGGCCTGGTGCGACAGCAGCTGGTCCGGTGTCTCGGGCGCTCCGTGGGCGGCGATGCAGGCCGGACTCGCGACGGTGAGCCCATTGATCGGTCCGATCCGCCGCATCACCATAGTGGAATCCTGCAGGTAGCCCAGCCGTATCGCGCAGTCGTAGCCGTACCTTCGCAAGCTCGTCGGAGCAGCGCCCGGCGTCTGGCGCTGCAACAACAAGCGCTGAACACGCCATGGCGTGCGCCGTGTGCCCTTGGCGAGCGCCTAATAAATAAATCAGATTGACTTATCTTTGCAGACCTCCTATAATGGATGTCGATTCACAATAATTACCTCAAGCAACTCCCTGCAATAACCGTACTCGCCATGCTTGCGTGGACGTACTTCCTGGGCCCGGCGCCCATATCCCGACCCCGTTCGACGCGGCCCCTGTCGAACATTCCGGCACTGCGCACTGCGCGGCGCCAGCGTCGGTAAAAGTTCGCACTTGCCCTTTTACCTGGCGCAAATACCTGCTATTGGCACAGCCCGTCCGGAGAGGGCGTCCGCTCGTTTGCGCCACCCCGCGTGCCGCTGCTGCTCGCACTGGCGACGCTGCGCGGCGTGGTGCCGTCAACGCCAACGGCTGCAGGATTGCAATCCATCGCCAACTCGAAGGAGAACCACCACGTGGCAAAACAAATCATCATCGACCAGGTCTTCAAGGTGTACGGCGATCAGCCCGACAGCGCGCTGGCGCTGGTTCGCCAGGGCGCCGACAAGCAAGACATCCTCGCCAAGACCGGTTGCACGATCGGCGTGTTCGACGCCACCTTCACCATCGAAGCGGGCGAGACTTTCGTCATCATGGGCCTCTCGGGCTCGGGTAAATCGACCCTGGTGCGCATGCTCAATCGCCTGATCGAGCCGACCGCCGGCCGCATCGTCGTCGACGGCAACGATATCAATACCCTGCCCGACGCCGAGCTGCGCGCCCTGCGGCGCAAGGACATCAGCATGGTGTTCCAGTCGTTCGCGCTGCTGCCGCACCTGACCGTGCTCGATAACACGGCATTCGGCATGGAGCTGGCCGGGATCCCCAGGGCCGAGCGCCATGCGCAGGCCCGGCTGGCCTTGGCCCAGGTGGGTCTTGCAGCCTATGCCGCCAGCTACCCCGACGAACTGTCCGGCGGGATGCAGCAGCGCGTGGGCCTGGCCCGCGCGCTGGCCAGCGATCCGTCGATCCTGCTGATGGACGAAGCGTTTTCGGCGCTCGACCCGATCATGCGCACCGAGATGCAGTCCGAGCTGCTGCGCCTGCAGCAGATCAAGCGCCGCACCATCGTCTTCATCTCGCACGACCTCGATGAAGCGATGCGCATCGGCGACCGCATCGCCATCATGAAGGATGGCCATGTGGTGCAGGTGGGTACGCCGGAAGACATCCTGCGCCAGCCCGCCAACGACTACGTGCGCGAATTCGTGCGCGGCGTCGATGCGGCGGCCGTCTTCAAGGCCGGGGACATCGCCCGCATGAGCCAGATCGTGGTGTCCGAGTCGCCCGCGCGCGGCTCGCGCGCGGCGCTGTCGATGCTCGAGGAGCAGGATCGCGCCTTCGCCTATGTCGTGAGCCCCACGGGCAAATTCCTGGGCGTGGTGTCGGCCGACTCCCTGCGCAGCGCACTCGAAGGCCATACCGGTCCACTGGGCCTGGCGCACGCCTTCCTGCCGGACGCTCAGACCATCAACGCCGACGAACCCGTGGCCGGCCTGTTCGGCCAGGTGGCGCAGCTGCCGTACGCGGTGCCGGTGGTGGCCGACGACGGCGGCTTTCGCGGCGCGATCAGCAAGACCACGCTGCTGAAATTCCTCGACCGCGACACGCCGCCGATTGCCGAGACGCAGATTCAGAAAGGACAAGCATGATGAGCAGTACGACCGCGAACAACGCTAGCGCAGCACAGCCGGCCCTCGACCACGCCACGCAAGCTGCCGAAGTCAACCCATGGCTGCCCACCCCGCCAGGCGACACGTCCTGGCTCGACGCCGCAGCGCCAGGCGTCGCGCCCGAGCAGGCCGGTGGCGTCGACCTCGCGCACATCCTCGATGGCGCGTTGCCGCTGCAGGCCTGGATCAACGACGGCCTGGGCTGGGTCGTCGAGCATTTCCGTCCCCTGTTCCAGGCGGTGCGCGCGCCGATCGACGCCACGCTCAACGGCGCGAGCCACGTGCTCCTGGCCGCGCCGTCGCTGGTCGTGATCGCCATTATCGCCTTGCTCGCCTGGCAGTTCACCAACCGCACGCTGGCGATCGGCACCGCGCTGGCGCTGCTGGTGCTGTCCCTGCTCGGCGTGTGGCCGGAAGCGATGGTCACCCTGTCGCTGGTGCTGACCTCGCTGGTGTTCTGCCTGGCGGTCGGCCTGCCGCTGGGGATCTTCCTGGCCAGCAGCGACCGCGCGCAAAACATCCTGCGCCCGGTGCTCGACGCCATGCAGACCACGCCCGCCTTCGTCTACCTGGTGCCGGTGGTCATGCTGTTCGGCATCGGCAATGCGCCGGGCGTGATCGTCACCATCATCTTCGCCCTGCCACCGCTGGTGCGCCTGACCAACCTCGGCATCCGCCAGGTCCGCCCTGACCTGATCGAAGCGTCGCGCGCCTACGGCGCCTCGCCCTGGCAGTTGCTGACCCGCGTCCAGCTGCCGCTGGCCACGCCGTCGATCATGGCCGGCATCAACCAGTCGCTGATGCTGTCGCTGTCGATGGTGGTGATCGCCTCGATGATCGCGGTCGGCGGCCTGGGCCAGATGGTGTTGCGCGGTATTGGCCGCCTGGACATGGGCCTGGCCACCGTGGGCGGTCTCGGCATCGTGCTGCTGGCCATCATGCTGGATCGCCTGACCCAGGCCATGGGCCAACCACGCCGCGGCGCGCGCCACTGGTACCTGAGCGGACCCGTCGGCTTCGTCCTGCGCCGGGTGCGAGGCGGACCGGCTCGTGCCGACGAAGCGGCGCCCACCACGCCTGTCGCCACCAAATAAGACCAGCACAAAGGATATCGATGCAACATACTGAACACTTCAACGTGACTTACAAAGCGCAGCGCAAGTTCCGCTGGATTGCGGCCCTGGCGCTGGCCGCCATGACCCTGACCACCGGCCTGGCGGCGGCGCAGGCGCCTGACGCCGGGCTGCCCGGCAAGGGCACCAAGGTGCAGGCGCTGCAAAGCCCGATTGCCGAGGAAACCTTCCAGACCATGCTCGTGAATCGCGCCCTGGAAAAGCTGGGATATGAAACGCAGCCGATCAAGGAAGTGGCGTATCCGACCGCGCACATCGCCATCGGCAACGGCGACGCGACCTTTCTCGCGGTGCATTGGGACCCCCTGCACCAGGACTATTACGACAATGCGGGCGGCGACGCCAAGCTGCTGCGCACAGGCCAGTATGCCGGCCCGGCCGCCCAGGGCTACATGATCGACAAGGCCACGGCCGACAAATACGGCATCACCAATATCGACCAGCTGCGCGACCCGGCCATCGCCAGGCTGTTCGACCATGACGGCGACGGCAAGGCCGACCTGACCGGTTGCGATCCGGGCTGGGGCTGCGAGGCGATGGTCGAGCACCATATGGACGGCTACAAACTGCGCGCGACGGTCAAGCATGTGCAGGGCAGCTATGCGGCGCTGATCGCCGATACGATCGGCCGCTACCAGCGCGGCGAACCGATCCTGTACTACACCTGGACGCCGTACTGGGTGAGCAGCGTGCTGGTGCCGGGCAAGGATGTCGTGTGGCTGCAGGTGCCGTTCTCGTCGAATCCGCGCAACGCCGACACCCGCCTGGCCGATGGCAGCAATTATGGCTTCTCGGTGAATACGACCCGCATCATCGTGAACCGCGCCTGGGCCGAGAAGAACCCGGCGGCGGCCAAGCTGTTCGAGGTCATGCGGCTGCCGATCGCCGACATCAGCGCGCAGAACGAGCGCGTGCGCAATGGCCAGGGATCGCAGGCCGATATCGCCCGTCATACGGAAGGCTGGATCACATTCCACCAGCAACTGTTCGATAGCTGGATTGCGCAGGCGAAGGCGGCGGCCAAACCCTGATCCGGGCGCGGTGGACCCGGCGTTCGCTGCGTATCTTCTTGTTCAGGAAGATGATGTTTGCAGCGAACCGCCGGGTCGATCGGGGTAAAATGGCAAGTCCTGGCCTTCCACGCGCCAAGCCGTACCGATTCAGACGACATGACCACCGCCCCCAAAGAAATCAACGCCGCCGCGATCAAGCACAGCGCGACGGAAAAGCTCACTCCCATGATGCAGCAGTACATGAGCATCAAGGCCGACTACCCCACCATGCTGGTGTTCTACCGCATGGGCGACTTCTACGAGCTGTTCTTCGACGACGCCGAGAAAGCCTCGCGCGTGCTCGGCATCACCCTGACCGCGCGCGGCAAGTCGGGCGACCAGCCGATCAAGATGGCCGGCGTGCCCTTCCACTCGCTCGATGGCTACCTGGCCAAGCTGGTCAAGCTGGGCGAATCGTGCGCGATCTGCGAACAGATCGGCGACCCGGCCCTGTCGAAAGGCCCGGTGGAGCGCAAGGTCGTGCGCGTGGTCACGCCCGGCACCCTGACCGATTCCGACCTGCTGCCCGAGAAGGCCGAACGCCCGCTGCTGGCGCTGTGCCTGATCAACCAGCGCAAGACCGTCACCGCCGGCCTGGCCTGGCTGTCGCTCGCCAGCGGCAACCTGCGCCTGATGGAATTCTCGGGCGACGCCCGCAGCGTCGAACAGCGCCTGGCGCATGAACTCGAACGCATCGCGCCGGCCGAAATCCTGCGCGCCGATTGCGCCGACATGTTCGAGACCGATGGCGCGAACGCCCATCTCCAGCGCGTCCCCGAATGGCATTTCGACGTGGTCAAGGGCCACGGCGCGCTGCTGGAACAGCTGGGCGTGGCCACCCTCACCGGCTTCGGCGCCGATGGCCTGGGCGCCGCCTTCGGCGCGGCCGGTGCGCTGCTGCGCTACGCGCAATCGACCCAGGGCCGCGGCCTGCAGCACGTGCGCGGGCTTGCCTGCGAAACCGAGAACGAATACATCGGCCTGGACGCGGCCACCCGCCGCAACCTGGAACTGACCGAAACCATCCGCGGCCAGGAGTCCCCGACCCTGTTCTCGCTGCTCGATGGCTGCCGCACCGCGATGGGTTCGCGCCTGCTGCGCCACTGGCTGCACCATGCGCGCCGCGACCAGTGCGTTGCGCGCAGCCGCCACCAGTCGATCGCCGCGCTGGTCCAGGCCGACGCCAACGATGCGCTGTCGTCGACCCTGGCGCAGGTACCGGACATCGAACGGATCACCACGCGCGTGGCCCTGCTCACCGCGCGGCCGCGCGACCTGGCCAGCCTGCGCGATGGCGTCAAGGCGCTGCCGACCGTGCGCGAACTGGTGGCGCGCTGCTTCGTGCCGGGCGACACGGGCCTGCTGCGCGAGATCCATGACGATCTCTCCACGCCGGGCGAGTGCCTCGACCTGCTCCAGCGCGCCGTGATGGAAGAGCCGGCCGCGATGGTGCGCGACGGCGGCGTGTTCGCGTGCGGCTTCGACGCCGAACTCGACGAGCTGCGCGCGCTGTCCGAGAACGCCGGCCAGTTCCTGGTCGAGCTGGAAGCGCGCGAGCGCGCCCGCACCGGCATCGCCAACCTGCGGGTCGAGTACAACAAGGTGCACGGCTTCTACATCGAAGTCACCAACGGCCAGGCCGACAAGGTGCCGGACGACTACCGCCGCCGCCAGACGCTGAAGAACTGCGAACGCTACATCACGCCCGAGCTGAAGGCCTTCGAGGACAAGGCGCTGTCGGCGCAAGACCGCGCGCTGGCGCGCGAGAAAATGCTGTACGACCAGCTGCTGGCCGACCTGGCGCCGCATATCGGCTGCCTGCAGACCATCGCGCGCGCGCTGGCCCAGGTCGACGTGCTGGTCGCCCTGGCCAGCCACGCGCTGCGCCACAACTGGTGCGCGCCGGTCTTGAGCGATGCGCCGTGCCTCGACATCGTCGAAGGCCGCCATCCAGTGGTCGAAAACCAGATCGAGCGCTTCATCGCCAACGACTGCAAGCTGTCCAACGAGCGCCGTTTATTACTGATTACCGGTCCGAACATGGGCGGCAAATCGACCTTCATGCGCCAGGTGGCCCTGATCACGCTGCTGGCCTACGTCGGCAGCTACGTGCCGGCCACCAGCGCGACCATCGGCCCGATCGACCGCGTCTTCACCCGCATCGGCGCCAGCGACGACCTGGCCAATGGCCGCTCGACCTTCATGGTCGAGATGACCGAATCGGCCGCCATCCTGAACGGCGCCACCGAGCACTCGCTGGTGCTGATGGACGAGGTCGGGCGCGGGACGTCGACCTTCGACGGCCTGGCACTGGCGTGGGCCATCGCGCGCCACCTGATCGACACCAGCCGCAGCTTCACGCTGTTCGCGACCCACTATTTCGAGCTGACCCAGTTGCCCGAGTCCTACCCGAGCGCGTCCAATGTGCACCTGTCGGCGGTCGAGCACAAGGACAGCATCGTGTTCCTGCACGCGGTGCAGGACGGCCCCGCCTCGCAGAGCTATGGCTTGCAGGTGGCGCAGCTGGCCGGTGTGCCGCCGCAGGTGATCAAGGCCGCGCGCAAGCACCTGGCGCGCCTGGAAGCGCAGGCGCTGGATGCGACGCCACAGCTCGACCTGTTCGCAGCGCGAATCGCCGAGGAAGAGATCGGCGAGGCCCCTGCCCCGGCCTTCGCTGCCGAGCCGCAGGACGACAAACTGCGCAACGCGCTCGATACGATCGATCCGGATGCGTTGAGCCCGCGCGAGGCGCTCGAACGTCTCTACGAGCTCAAGCGCCTGGCCGCCTGATGCCGACGCCGCGCCTGCCATTGCCGCTCGCCGGACTGCTGGCTGTCTTGCTGTCCTGTGCCCCGCCCGCCGGCGCCAGGGATAAGGCGGACGACCACGTACACCGGTTCGGGGTGATCGGCAATGGCGCCGGCGACAACGGCGAAGCGAGGCTGAAACAGGCGCTGGCCGATTCATCCGAAAAATCGCTGGCTTTCGTGGTCTTGAACGGCATCAAGGGTGCGAAGGAAAGCTGCGGCGACCGGCTCTACCAGCAGCGGCGCGACATCCTCGAGCGCGCCAAGCGGCCGATGATCGTGTCGCTGGCCGGCAGCGACTGGACCGCCTGCCGCAATTCGGCCAACCGCACCAATGCGATCGAGCGTCTCAACCGGCTGCGCGAACTGTTCCATGGCGAGCCGGAATCGCTGGGCCGCGAAAAGATCCACCTGACCCAGCTCTCGGCCAGCCCGCGTTTTCGCAGCTATGCCGAAAATGCGCACTGGAAGGTCGGCAAGGTGCTGTACGCCACCATCAATCTGCCGGCCGGCAACAACCACTTCCTGCCGGCGGCCGGCCGCAACAGCGAGTATGAAGACCGCACGGTGGCGAACCGTTTCTGGCTGAACCGGCTGTTCGCGATCGCGCGCAGCGACAAGGCCGAGGCGCTGGTGTTGTTCTCGGAGGGCGCGGTGCGGCCGTTCTACCTGGACCAGCCGACGGGCCTGCGCGGCCTGTTGCGGCGCGACCCGGTGGAGAAGGATGGTTTCGAGGCGGTGCGGCGCCAGGTCCAGGCGCGCGCGGTCGCGTTCGACGGCAAGGTGCTGCTGGTCGACAGCGGCCCGCCGCATGGACGCAAGCCGGAGATCGAGTGGAACGGCAACCTGGGACAGCTGTCGGTGGGAACGAAGGCGGTCGAGGTGAATGTAACGGTGGGGAAGGATGCCCAGTTCGTGGTGGGGGAGGCGAAACAGTGACGCTGCGTTGGCGTGATGTGCCTGGAACCCGGGTTGACGCCTTCGCGGAGACGCCGTCTCGGGACACGGGTTCCCGCCTTTACGGGAACGCCGTGCCGAGGCAACTGGCCGGGCATTTCGCCAGTAATAGCTGAACGTGAAACCGTGATTCCCACGCTGGCGGGAATCCACACTCAGCACACCACCACCGCAATTACTGCAGCGGCTGGCTACGGAAGTGGTCGCCCTCTTCGCTGTCTTCCATCTCGTGATGATGACCGCCCGCGCCGTGCACGTGGCCGTGCTGGATTTCTTCGGCGGTGGCTGCGCGCACGTCGATCACCGACAGCTCGAAGCGCAGCGCCATGCCGGCCAGCGGGTGGTTGCCGTCCAGGACCACCTTGTCTTCGGCGATCTCGGTCACGGTGAAGATCACCGGCCCATCGTCGCCGCCCTCGGCCACGCCTTCGAACTGCATGCCGATCTCGATCGGCTCTGGAAGGCGGGCGCGGTCTTCGACCTTGACCAGCTCTGGCTCGTAGTCGCCAAAGGCGTCGTCCGGTTCGACCTGGATCGTCGACGAATAACCGGCTTCCTTGCCGTCGAGTTCTTCTTCGATCTTCGGCAGGGTGTTTTCGTAGCCGCCATGCAGGTATACCATCGGCTGCACGCCTTCTTCGATCAGGTTGTTCTGGGCATCGGACAGTTTGTAGTTAACCGTCACAACCGTGTCTTTGGCAATCTTCATCGCACATCCTTTCTTTGTAAGGCTCGGATTATACCCCCGATGGGTTCCGTGACTTGTCCGGCTGGTTATAATGTCGCATGAAAAAACTACCGCTACTCGGGAATATCACTCCCGCCGAGTTTCTGCGCGATTACTGGCACAAGAAACCACTTCTGATCCGCGGCGCCATCCCCGGCTTCAAGCCCCTGCTCAAGTTCGAGAAACTGGCAGAAATGGCCCGGCAGAATCACGTTGAATCGCGTCTGGTGACCCAGCGCGACGGCAACTGGGACATGCAGCACGGTCCCCTCACCGACCTCCCGGCCCGCACTGAACCGAACTGGACGATGCTGGTCCAGGGCGTGAACCTGTACGACGAGCGTGCCGACGAGCTGCTGCGCCAGTTCCGCTTCGTGCCGGACGCCCGCCTCGACGACCTGATGATCAGCTTCGCCACCGATGGCGCCGGCGTCGGCCCGCACTACGATTCCTATGACGTCTTCTTGCTGCAGGCACACGGCAAGCGCCGCTGGAAGATCGGTTCGCAGCAAGACCTGACCCTGGTCGAAGGCTTGCCGCTCAAGATCCTGGCCAATTTCAAACCGGAAGAAGAATTCGTGCTCGAACCGGGCGATATGCTGTACCTGCCTCCGCATTATGCCCACGACGGCATAGCCGAAGGCGAATGCATGACGTATTCGATCGGCTTCCGCTCCCCTTCGTTCCAGGAATTGGGCGAAGCGTTCCTGCAATTCATGGCCGACTCGATCGATTTGCCGGGCCGTTATGGCGATCCGGAATTGAAACCCGCCAAGAACCCGGCCGAGATTCCACGCGATATGCTGGAAACGATTATCGACGAACTGAACAAGGTACGCTGGGACGAAGAAGACGTGACCGTCTTCCTGGGCGAGCACATGTCCGAGCCGAAGCACAATGTCTTCTTCACCGGTCCCACCAAGCCATTGACCGTCGGCCGGTTCATGGAAACCGCCGCCAAGCGCGGCATCAAGCTGTCGAGCAAGACGCTTATGCTGTACCGCGGCAAGCATGTGTTCATCAATGGCGAATCGTTCGCCGTCGGCCGCGCCGACAAGGCGGTGCTGGACGTGCTGGCCAATGCGCGCCGCATCGACGGCGCCGTGCTGGACAAGGCGACCGACGACGTGCTCGAAGCGCTGTACACCTGGTATCAGGACGGCTGGGTCGAGCTCGGCTGATGGATGGGGTGTCGATGAGCGGGCCGCGGTCGATTGCCTTCGACACCCGCCGCGAGTGCGAGGCGCATTTCCACGCTTGCGTGGCAGCCTCGTCGGCCACGCTCGCCATGTTCGATCCCGACTTCGACGTTTTCCCGCTCGGCAGCACCAGGATGGATGCGGCGCTGCGCGCCTGGTGTGCCCGCGGCGGCCGGCTGCGCCTGGCGCTGCACGACACGGCGTACATCGAGCGCCACTACTCCCGCTTCCTGCGCCTGCTGCGTGACTACGGCCACCTGTGCGAGTGCCGTCAGACGCCGCGCGGCTTGCGCCAGCTCACCGATTCCTTCTGTATTGGCGACGACCGGCATATCGTTCGCCGCTTCCATAGCGCCCATATGCGGGGCGAAGCCGCCTTTGACCAGCCCCCGGCATGCGAGTTATCGCAGCAGCGTTTTGATGCTATCTGGCAAGAGTCTCAGCCCGCATTACAGCTGGCAAAAACAGGCTTGTAGACGGCAATAAGTCGCATGGAGCGATGTTTCCGCGCCACGTTGCATCTTGTAACAATATGAAGCTTATTCAAGCGCAAATTTCTTTCGCTACGGCATGTGTTAGCTATTGCGAAACTGTAAAATTGACTATAATATCAATCAGGAAGGTTCCGTTGCGTCTATGGCGTTAACGCTATGTTTAAAGGCACGAGAATTCGACCGAGAAATAATTACCGGTAATTATTATTCGCAACAAGTGTTCTACTCTTGTAAATACTAAGGAAAAACCATGAAAAAAACCCTGCTGATCGCCTCCCTGTTCGCTGTGACCCTGGCTGCTTGCGCTAAGAAAGAAGAAGCTCCAGTCGCTCCAGCTGCTACCGAAACCCCAGCTGCTGTCACCGCTCCAGCTGACGCAACCGCAACCCCAGCTGCTGACGCAACCGCACCAGCTGCTGCTGACGCTGCTGCCGCTGACGCTGCTGCTGCTGCCACCACCGCAACCGACGCTGCTGCTGCTGCTCAGACCTCGGCTGACCAGGCTGCTGACGCTGCTGCTACCACCAAGTAATTCGTTACTTCGGTAATAAGAACCGGCCTGATGGCCGGTTTTTTTTCGCCCATACCTTCGCAGGGTGAATACCACCCCCGCTTCCACCATGCTGTCAGCCCAAAAGCATCATCCCCGCGAAGACGGGGACCCAAGTACTGCCTGCGCTATCGACGCGCTTGCAGCCTGGGCCCCGCCTGCGCGGGGACGATGGGTCGGCAGCAGGTGGCCGGGCTCGAAGCCGGCGCCTGTTCCGGGATTACTTGAGCTCGGTATGCAGCAGGTTCAGGATCTTGCCCGCGGTCGGCGAGGTATCCGCCTGGCCTTCGTTGTTCTGCACCGTGACCTTGCTGACGCTGGCGCCCTGCTCGGTCTTGACCAGCACGCGATAACGCTGCGCTTCCTTGAGCTCGTCTTCGGACTTGCCGCCCCACGAGAACAGGCGCTTGAAGAAGCCATCCTTGTTTTCGGCCACGTCCGGATCGACGTAGCGCACGAAATAGATGCCCTGCACGCGGTCGCGGTCTTCGACGGTGAAGCCGACGCGGTCCAGCGCCAGGCCGACACGGCGCCAGGCGCGGTCGAAGCCTTCGTCGACCTCGACCGTGTCGCCCACCAGCTTGGCGTGCTGCGGGGACACCGGTGCGTTGGCGACGGTCGCTTCGGCGGTCGCCACTTCCTTGGTGCCGGTCAGCATCGCGACCATGCGGCCCAGGAACTGCGATTCCAGGCCGGGATCGTTGGCGCGCGACGTCCAGGTGGTGGTCTCGTTTTGCGGACCGGTGAGGACTTCCTCGGCGCCGCGGTGGCTGACCCAGATCTCGGTCGAGCCGTCCGGCAGGCGCTCGAGGCGGGTGCGGAACTTGTCGCGCTCGCCGGTCGAGTAGGCGCGGTCGAACACGCGGCCGATGGCGTTACGCAGGAAGTCTTGCGGGATCTTCGAACGGTTCTCGACCCAGGCGGTTTCCATGGTGCCGGTGGTGCTCGACTCGGACTCGATGGCGAAGCCCTGCTCTTCCCAGAACTGGCGCAGTTGTGGCCACAGCTGTTCCGGGGTCTGCTTGACCACCAGCCAACGCTGGTCGCCGTTGCGCTGCACGCTGACCGCATCGGTGGAGATCGGGCCGATCTGCTGGTTCGACGCGGCCACGCCCGGCACGAAGCCGCCGCCGGTGCCGGCTGCAGCAGCTGCCTGGCCGGAAGCGGTGGCGACGCCACGGCCGTCGGGAATCGCATAGCGGTTGTCGCGCTGCAGCTTGGTCAGGTCGGGCGGCACGTCCAGCGGCGCAGCCTTCTTGGCACTCTTGTAATCGACCTTGTCCCCTTCGAAGATGGTGGTGCAGGCCGCCAGGCTGAAAGCGATCGCCGTGAGCGTCAGCACGCGCGCAGCGACAGGAGCGGACACCAGGGGCGAGAAGTTGGAACGCGCGATGTTGGAAGGCGAATACTTGCTATTAGTCATGTCGTTCAGTATCAGGTCAGGAGCCCGAACCCTTGCGGGCGCGGGATTAGGAATGAACGCCGGCTTCCACCAGGGCAGCGCGCACGGTCTCGTGGAAGGAAGCGGACAGCGGCGCGAGCGGCAGGCGCAGGCCGGCCGGCATCTTGCCCATCTCGGCCAGCGCCCATTTCACCGGCACCGGGTTCGGCTCGACGAACAGCTTGCCATGCAGGCCCAGCACGCGGTTGTTGATCTCGAGCGCACGGGCAATATCGCCGGCCATCGCGGCCGCGCACAGTTCGTGCATGGCGCGCGGGGCGACGTTGGCCGTCACCGAGATATTGCCGGCGCCGCCGCAGAACATCAGGGCCATCGCGGTCGGATCGTCGCCCGAATAAACGGCGAACGATTTGTCGACCATCTTGAGCAGCTCGATGCCGCGTCCGATATTGCCGGTGGCGTCCTTGATGCCGACGATGTTGTCGATCGGCGCCAGGCGCGCGACGGTCTCGTTGGCCATGTCGGCCACGGTGCGGCCGGGCACGTTGTACAGGATGATCGGCAGGTCGACGGCTTCCGCGATGGTGCGGAAGTGGCGATACATGCCCTCTTGCGTCGGACGGTTGTAATAAGGAACGACCTGCAGCGAGGCGTCGGCGCCGACTTCTTGCGCGTGGCGGGTCAGAGCGATCGCTTCCGCGGTCGAGTTGCCGCCGGTGCCGGCGATGACCGGGATGCGGCCGCCGATATGGTCGACGGCCAGCTTGACGAGCTCACAATGTTCCTCAGGCGACACGGTGGCGGATTCGCCCGTTGTGCCAACGATAACGATCCCGTCCGTGCCTTCCGCGATGTGCCAATCAAGCAACTTGCGCAGGGAATCGCGGTCAAGACTGCCGTCTTCGAACATCGGGGTGACGATTGCAACGATACTGCCCTTAATCATAATCTTGGCCGTGCCATTCAATAAAAAATCTGATTGTAGCGGATAGCCCGCCCCTATGGTTCATTCCTGACCACAATATGGTCGAGCTGCGCCTCGGTTTTGACAAATGCCGCCCCCGCCGCGCACAGGCGCTGCACCTGGGCCGGATGCGGCCGCTCCACGTGGCCGTCCTCGTAAGCCAGCACCTGCAGGCCGCCGTCATGCGCCAGCTCCAGCAGTTCGCCGGGCGCCAGCAGGAAGGCGGGATTGGACGGCTTGCCGTACACCTGGTTCCCCTGCGCGAAGGTTTCGTAGATCAGGATCCCGTCTGGCCGCAGGCTCGCCGCCAGCTGGGCGAACAGGGGCCGGTGCAGGTAGTTGGTGACCACGATCGCCGCAAAACGCCCCGCCTCGAAAGGCCAGGGCGAACCCTCGGCCTCGAGATCGTATTCCATGGTAGTGACGTGTTCGCCCGCGCAGGCGGCCAGCGCGTCCGGCTTGACGTCCAGCGCCAGCACCTGCAGGCCGCGCGCCGCCAGCAGGCGCGTGTGGCGGCCGTTGCCGCAGGCGAGGTCGAGCGCCTCGCCCGGCGGCGCCAGGGAAACGAAGCGCTCCACCCAGGGCGACGGCGGCAGCGCGGCTGGAAAATGCGGCATCTTCACGCGCGGCGGGTTGGGCTGCATCGCATTCAGAACAGGAAGAAGGTGAACGGCAAGACCATCAGGTCCACGATCCAGCGGCCCAGCTGCATCACCGGCACCACCCAGTAGGACACCAGTTGCAGGAACACCAGGCCCAGCACGACGAAAAAGCCGTACGGCTCGATGCGCGCGAATTGATAGGCCAGCGTATTGGGCAGCATGCTGGTCAGGACCCGCCCGCCGTCCAGCGGCGGGATCGGCAGCAGGTTGAAGGCCATGATCAGCAGGTTGGTCAGGATGCCGGCCTCGGCCATGCGGCGCGGGAAGGCTTCGCCGACGCCGAAGAACACCAGCAGCGCCGCGAACAGCAGCCACATCGCGGCCATGATCAGGTTGGCGATCGGGCCGGCCAGGGCCACCCAGGCCATGTCGCGCTTCGGATTGCGCAGGCGGTTGAAATCGACCGGTACCGGCTTGGCGTAGCCGAATACGAAGGGCGTGAACAGATACATCATGATTGGAATCACGATGGTGCCCCACATATCGACGTGCACCAGCGGATTCAGGCTCATGCGGCCCTGGGAATAAGCGGTGTTGTCACCGAAAAATTTGGCGGCGTAGGCGTGGGCGGCTTCGTGCAGGGTAATCGCAAAAAGGACGGGCAGCGCGTAGACGGCGATGTTGCGTATTGTTTCATCCATACGGGGGATTCTAACAGAGGCCGCTACACACTTGTCCCGTGGAATTCTTAAGCCGGCATTACAGGCCGAAGGCCGCCGGATCGCCCCGCCCTTCGCGCACCAGCTCCGGCTCGGGGCCGGTCAGGTCGATGATGGTGGTCGCCTCGAGCAGGCCGGCGCCGCCGTCGATGATCAGCTCGATCTGCTTTTCCAGGCGCTCGCGCACTTCTTCCGGGTCGGACAACATGTGCTCGTCGCCCGGCAGTTGCAAGGTGGTGCCGATCAGCGGCTCGCCCAGTTCTTCGAGCAGCGCCAGCGTGATGCGGTTCTCGGGCACGCGCAGGCCGATCGTCTTGCGCGAAGGGTGCGACAAGCGGCGCGGCAATTCGCGCGTCGCTTCCAGGATGACGGTATACGGGCCCGGCATGGTCGCCTTGAGCAGGCGGTATTGCGCATTGTCGACACGCGCGTACTGCGCGACCTCGGACAGGTCGCGCACCAGCAGGGTCAGGTGGTGCTTGTCGTCGACGCCGCGGATACGGCGCAGCTTGTCGACCGCCGATTTGTCATCCAGGCGGCACACCAGGGCATAGGCGGAATCGGTCGGCAGCGCGACAATGCCGCCGCTGCTGACGATCTGCGCCGCCTGCTTGATCAGGCGGGCCTGGGGGTTTTCGGGGTGGATCTGGAAATATTGGCCCATCGGTGGATCCTTATGCTTGATCTGTCAACGCAGTTGCTGGAGCGCGGCGATGCGCTGCTCCATTGGCGGGTGGGTCGAGAACAGCGCACCCCAGCCGCCGCCGCTGCCGGAAATGCCCGACGCGGCCATCGACTGCGGCAGCGCGCCCGGCGCGAAGCCCCCCAGGCGGGCCAGCGCGTGCTGCATCGGCACCGGGCTGCCCATCAGTTTCGCGGCGCCGGCGTCGGCGCGGAATTCGCGCTGGCGCGAGAACCACGCGACGATGATCGAGGCCAGCAGGCCGAACACGATCTCGAGCACGAACACGCTCGCGTAGTAACCGATGCCGGGGCCCTCGCCCTCCTTGCGGAACAATACCTTGTCGACGAAGAAACCGACCACACGCGCCAGGAACACGACGAAGGTGTTCACCACGCCCTGGATCAGGGTCAGCGTGACCATGTCGCCATTGGCGATGTGGGCCACCTCGTGGCCGAGCACGGCTTCGACCTCGTCCTGGTTCATGCTTTGCAGAAGGCCGGTCGACACGGCGACCAGCGCCGAGTTCTTGAAGGCGCCCGTGGCGAAGGCATTCGGCTCGCCATCATACACGGCGACTTCGGGCATGCCGATGCCGGCGCGTTCCGACAGGCGCCGCACGGTTTGCACCAGCCATTGTTCGGTGGCGTTGGCCGGCTGCTCGATGACCCGCGCGCCGGTCGACCACTTGGCCATCGGTTTGCTCATCAGGAGCGAGATGAAGGCGCCTGTGAAACCAATAACGATGGACATGACCGCCAAGGCTGGAATGTTGAGTCCTTGCGCGGACACGACGCGACCCAGGCCGAGCAGGTTCATGACCAGCGTCAGTACCAGCACGACGGCAAGGTTAGTGGCAAGGAACAGCACGATACGCTTCATGGCAGACATCTCCTGCAAGTTGATGACAGGATGCCAAGATTGGGTTGCACCGTCCAGAATTCAAGACCCAGCCATTGCGGGCCGGGCCTGGCGCCTGGATTTACCTTTGCAGGAAAAAGCGCAACATCTCGCGCGAGGCGTTGGGGCCGAGCGCGTCGGTATGTGAACCGGCCGGGTTGCCGCCGGCCCAGGCGTGGCCGGCGCCGTGCACGATCCAGTGTTCCGCCATTGTCCGCCCCGCTTCGTCGCGCCAGCTGCGACGCGTGCTGCGCCGGCCGCCCTCGGTGGATTCGGCCACGCCGGCCTCCAGCGGCGTGGCGCGCAGGCCGGCGTGGGCGCCCACGAACTGGTCCAGCACCGCCTCGCCATTGGCGCAATTGACCACGTGGTCGGCATCGCCGTGGAAGACGATCACCGGCACCGCTTCGCGCAGGCTGCGCGACCGCCCCGGCTTCTTCATGGCTTGCAGGCCCGAGATCATGTCGCGCGCGCTGCCCGCCGGCAGGCCTGAATGAACGCCGATCGCGGCGAACAGCTCGGGATACTCGGCGCCCAGCACCGCCGCCATCGCGCCGCCGGCCGACATGCCGGCCACGAAGACCTGCGACGGGTCGGCGTCGTACTCCTTCACGATCTGGCGGGTCATGTCGGCGATAATGCCGGGCTCGCCTGCATCGCGCGCCTGGTGGCCGGGCTCGAACCAGTTCCAGCAGTGCGAATGGTTGGCGCCGCCGTCCTGCTCGGGATACAGCACCAGGCAGCCGGCTTCCTCGGCCAGCGCATTCATGCCGGTGCCGGCGGCGAAGTCGTCGGGGTTCTGGGTGCAGCCGTGCAGCATGACGACCAGCGCTCGCGGCGTGGCCGACTCCCTGGCCGGGATATACAGTTTGTAGCGGCGCGCACCGGCTTCGCAGCGATGGCTGCCCGCGATGAAACGGCCGGGCAAGTCGGGCGCCGCCTGCACGCCTCGCGCGCCATGCCTGGGACCGGGACGGGCGCGCGCGGTGGCGCGGCTCCAGCCGGGGGGCGGATTCAGGTCGACGAACTCGGGGCGCGCCTGCGCGGCGCCGGGCGCTGCCTGCGGCGCCAGCAGGCCGGCCTGGGCCAGCGCCTGCTGGATGATGTCCGTCGCCGCTGCCGGATCGCGCGCCTGTACGCGGCGCGCCGATTCCATCATTTGGCCGATAAATTGTTCATAAGGTTTCATACTGTACTCCCGTGTCAGGATTGAATGCGGTCGGCCAGCGCTTCGCGCACGGCCGGTGATGCGATGAAGGCGCCCAGGACCTGGACCGAGGCAATGGCGTTCCTGGCCAGCGCGACCGGCACATCGTCTTCGATGACCGCCAGACCCAGCACGTGGATTTCCAGCTGCTGTCCGGACGCCACCAGTTCGGCCAGCTCACGCTGGGAGTAACGGTACATGCCCATGACGTAGCGTTTGCGCGTCACCGTCTGACGGATGGCGTCGGCGTGTACCTGGAGCTGGTTGCGGATTGCCGTCCGGACGAAATCGGTACGGTTGGAATAAAAGCCTTCCTCTACCAGCAGGTCGAGTTGGGCCAGGTCTACCAGGCCGACATTGACGGTCACCTTGTCGCTATCAGGCAATTTTTGGGACTGGGCTACGAGCTTCATGGCATTTTATACTCCTCATATACTCTGATTGGAGTATAGACCACATATCCGCCTTGTGCTGCGCTGCACAATATTTATTATTCGACGTTGCCAATAAAACAAAACCCGCCATCGGCGGGTTGGGTTGTGGATGCTTGCGTGTCAAAACCAGTCATGCCATACCGGCGTCACATGCGATGGCAAGGGCGGCAACTCGGCGAACTCGACCCTCGCCTCGCCCGGCGCATGGAAGTCGGTCCCGCGCGAGGCCAGAAAGCCGTAGCGTCGTGCCAGCTCGGCATAGGTCTGGTACTGGTCCGGCGTGTGGCTGCCGGTGACGACCTCGATGGCGTTGCCGCCCAATTGGCGGAACTCGTCGAACAGGACGCCCTGCGCCGTGTCGCTGAAGCGGTAGCGGCCCGGGTGCGCGATCACGGGGATGCCGCCGGCGCCGCGGATCCAGCCCATCGCCTCGGCCAGCGTGGCCCAGCGATGCGGCACATAGCCCGGCTTGCCTTCGGTGAGGAAACGGCGGAATACTTCGGAGGTGGTCTCGCACACGCCGATCTCGCACAGGTAGCGCGCGAAGTGGGTGCGCGACATCAGGTCGGGATTGGCGACGAAGCGCAGCGCGCCCTCATAGGCGCCCGGGATGCCGGCTTGCTCCAGCTGCGCCGCTATTTCGCGGGCACGCTGCTCGCGGCCGTTGCGGGTTGCGGCCAGGCCGGCGACCAGGCCCGGATTGTCCTCGTCGACCTGCAGGCCGACGATGTGCACGGTCTCGTTGGCCCAGGTGACCGAGATCTCGACCCCGGCCACGAAGCGCATGCCCAGTTCGCCCGCCGCCTTGCGCGCGGCCTTGATGCCGCTGATCTCGTCGTGGTCGGTGAGCGCCCATACATCGACCCCGCCCTTGCGCGCGTAAGCGGCCACGTCGGCAGGGGCGAGTATGCCGTCGGAGACGGTGGAGTGGCAGTGCAGGTCGACTTTCAGCATGGCGCGAATGAAGTATCTGGAACGTCACATTGTACGCGCATTTACCTGTCTTCCCAGTTGGGTATCAACCATGCGCGACCGGCTGGCAAATGCAAGGAACGCCGGTGTTGCAAAGCCCTCGCGCCAGACCAGGCAGGTCGTCATGCGGCCCAGCGACAGGGTCTGCAGCGCGGCCGGGGCGCCGCTCAGCGCCAGCACGCTCGCGGGCAAGACCGTCACGCAGGCGCCGGCTGCCACGCAGGCGATCATCGCATGGTAGGAGTTCATCTCTTGCACGCGCCAGTCGGGGGCGCCGGCGATGCCCAGCCGGTTCTCGGCCAGGCTGCGGTAGGTGCAGCCCTGCGGGAAGGCGGCCAGGGAGCGCGCCGTCACCTTGCCGATGTCAGCGGCGTCCGTGTCGCCCGGCGGCAGCAACAGCAGCAATTCTTCTTCCCAGACCGGCATCGATTGCAGAGCCATGTCGGCCAGATCCGCGCCGTCTTCGGGCAAGGCGGCAAACGCGCAATCCAGCGCCCCGGTCCTCACTGCCTCGATGATCTGGCGCGACGGTCCGGTGCTCAGCGCCAGCCGTGTTCCTGGATGATCGAGGTGGTAGGCGGCCAGCACGCCCGGCAACCGGCTGGCCGCCGTGCTTTCCATGCTGCCGATCCGCAGCACGCCGCCCGAGGCGCCATTCGACACGACCTGGCGCGCCTCGTCTTCCAGCGCCAGCAGCCGTTCGGCATAGGCAAGAAACTGTTCGCCTGCGGTCGACAACGCGATACGCTTACCGATGCGCACGAACAGCTCGGCGTCGAAGTCGGCCTCCAGCTGCTGGATGCGGGTCGTGACATTCGACGGCGCCCGCCCGAGCCGCGCGGCGGCCTGCGTCACGCTCAGTTCCGCAGCCACCGCGCAAAAGATCCGTAAAGATTCGGTATCCATATATCTTTTCTCAAAACAGAATGATACCATCACTTCATTCTCTTTTTGAGAATTACAGTCAAGCGCGAAAGGAGTCAGCCATGCGACCGTCCCACCCGTTCTTCTCCCGGTTATCCATCACACATCCGATCATCCAGGCGCCGATGGCCGGCACGGCCACGCCCCGGCTTGCAGCGGCGGTGTCGAACGCCGGCGCGCTGGGCTCCCTGGGAATCGGCGCAGGCACGGTCGCACAAGCGCGCACGATGATCGAGGAAACACGGGCACTGACCGCGAAGCCGATCAATGTCAATGTGTTCTGCCATGCGCCGGCCCGGCGCGATGCCGATGTCGAAGCCGCCTGGCTGGCGCATCTGGCGCCGCTGTTCGACGAAGCCGGCGCGCCGCTGCCGTCGGCGCTCGAGGAAATCTATCGTACCTTCAACGATGACGAAGAGGCGTTCCGGATGCTGCTCGAGCTGCGTCCGGAAGTGGTCAGCTTCCATTTCGGCCTGCCTGCCGCCGAACGCCTGGCGGCCCTGCGCGCGGCCGGCATTCGCACCATGGCCACGGCGACCAACCTGCACGAAGCCTTGCAGATCGAGCGGGCTGGCGTCGATGCGATCGTGGCCCAGGGCATCGAAGCCGGCGGCCATCGCGGCATGTTCGACCCTGACGCGACCGACGAGCGGCTGAGCATGGCGGTGCTGGTGCGCCTGCTCGTCAAGCGGACGGGGCTGCCGGTGATCGCCGCCGGCGGCATCATGGATGGCGCCGGCGTCAGGGCCGCGCTCGACCTGGGCGCGGCCGGCGCGCAGCTCGGTACCGCCTTCATACTGAGTCCCGAATCGGCGGCGAACGAGGCTTACCGCGCCAATCTGCAGAGCGAACGCGCCGCGGTCACCGCACTCACGGCGGCGGTGTCGGGACGGCCGGCGCGCGGGATCGTCAATCGGTTGATCGCGCACGGGGCGTCTGGCGTGCCGGCTGCCTATCCGGTTGCCTACGACGCGGCCAAGCAGCTGCACGCCGTCGCGGCCAAGGCCGGCAACCATGACTATGCGGCGCACTGGGCGGGCCAGGGCGCGCCGCTGGCGCGCGCTTTGCCGGCTGCCGAACTGGTGGCAACGCTGGTGCGTGAACTGCATGCCGCCGGCGCCGCCGCCTGATGTCCCGCCGCCTGCCCTCGCCCTGTATCTGATGGGCGAGCTGCAGCGGTATCGCGCGCAAGGTGGGCCGATCAGGCCGGTGGCGCAGCGCTTCGTGCTGGCGCTCGGGGCTGCCAGGGGCGCCGGGATTGCTCCGGACGTGCTGGAGCGGCTCGCCGGGCTGGCGCAGGCGCCCGAGCCGCTGGATGATGCCGAACGGAGGTGGCTGCACAGCCAGCTGCCGGAAATCGTGCGCCGGATCGTCCTGGACAGCCCCGCCACCAACGTCGAGCAGCGCTCTTACTGCGCGAGAAATTCCTCGACCATGGCCGCCAGCATCTCGGGCTGGTCATGATGCAGCATATGTCCGGCCTGCGGCACCATGCGCGGCGTCACCCTGCTCAGATAAGTCATCCGCCGGTCGACTTCGGCGCGCGCCTGATCCTTCGCCCCCATCCAGCGCCACATATCCGTCTCTTCGGCCTCGACCCATAATACCGGCGCCGTGATCGCGCTCCAGCAAGCCATGATCTCGTCGACGTGGTACAGCAACGGCGAACTCATCTTGTGCGCCGGATCGCCCAGTATCTTCCACTGGCCATCGCGGTCCTGCTCCGCCCAGTGCGCCGCCAGGAAAGCCGCACGCTCGACCGCCAGCCGCGGATTGGTCTTGCGCAAGCGCGCCGCGACCTCATCCAAACTGGCATAACCGCGCATCTCGGGCGGCTCACGCAACTCGTCCAGCCACTTGGCCACGCGCCCCGGATACTGGGCCGCACGGGTGGTCGGGAGCCCGAAACCCTCGAGGTTGATCAGCTTCGCGATGCGCTGCGGCCGCACACCGGCATAGATGCCGGCGATATTGCCTCCCATGCTGTGCCCCAGCAGGTTGACCGCCTCAGCGGGCGCATAATGGTCGAGCAGCACCTCGAGGTCGGCCACGTAGTCGGGAAACCAGTAGGTGTCGGCACCCGACCGCTGACTCTGGCCAAAACCACGCCAGTCCGGCGCGATCACATGCCAGTTGCCCGCCAGGCAATCGACCATGAACTGGAACGAGGCCGACACGTCCATCCAGCCGTGCAGCATGAACAGCTTGGGCGCGCCCTCCTGCCCCCAGTGGCGCACGTGCAGGCGCAGGCCCCGCACAGTCAGGAATTCGGAACGTGAGGCTTTCATGGATCTCCCAATTTTAGTACGGTCGTTCGGATGATTATACGGTTTGGCGGTTGAATTCGGGCGCCGCGGCCCCATCTGCCCGACTTCAAGACGTGGCATGGCTGCATGGCGGGGCGGCGGGAACGGTAAAATAGCGCCATTTCCATCTTCCGCGAGCACATCCATGGCGATTTACCAGCTGGGCGAGCATGCGCCCGAGATCGATCCATCGGCCTTCGTGGCCGATACGGCCACCCTGGTGGGCAAGGTCACGCTCGGGGCGCATGCGTCGGTGTGGTTCGGCGCCACGCTGCGCGGCGACAACGAGCGCATCACGATCGGCGCGAACAGCAATGTTCAGGAAGGCACCGTGATGCACACCGATATGGGCTACCCGCTCGACATCGGCCAGAACGTGACGATCGGCCACCAGGCCATGCTGCACGGCTGCACGGTGGGCGACGGTTCGCTGATCGGCATCCAGGCCGTGGTGCTCAACGGTGCGCGGATCGGCAAGGGTTGCCTGGTCGGCGCCGGCGCCCTGGTTACGGAAGGCAAGGAGTTTCCCGACCACTCGCTGATCCTGGGTTCGCCCGCGAAGGTGGTGCGGACACTGACACAAGAAGACCTGCTGCGCCTGGAAGGCATTGCCGCGAGTTATGTGGCGCGCGGCCGGCTGTTCAAGACGCAGCTCAAGAAAATCGGATAAAGAATGACGACTACGGATACTGGCACCACCAACAGGGACACCCTGCAAAAATTTATCTTCGACAATGCGGCCGTGCGCGGCGAGCTGGTCGAGATTTCGGACACCTGGCGCGAGATCCAGGCCCGTCACGCCTACCCGAAAGCGGTGCGTTCGCTGCTCGGCGAGATGGTGGCGGCCGGCGCCCTGCTGTCGGCCAACCTCAAGTTCAACGGCGCGCTCGTGATGCAGATCCACGGCGACGGCCCGGTGCGCCTGCTGGTGGTCGAATGTGACGCCGACCTGCGCATGCGCGCGACGGCCAAGCTGGCGCCCGACGTCGAGATCCCGGACGACGCCACCCTGTCGCAGATGTTCAATGTGAACGGCAAGGGCCGCTTCGTGATCACGCTCGATCCGGCCGACAAGGTGCCGGGCCAGCAGCCCTACCAGGGCGTGGTGCCGCTCGACGGCGACGACATGGCGACCGTCATCGAGAACTACATGCTGCGTTCGGAACAGATGGACACGCGCTTGTGGCTGGCGGCCGACGACAAGGTCGCGCGCGGCCTGCTGCTGCAAAAGCTGCCGCGCCACAGCGGCAAGGAAGATCAAACCAAGCAGGCCACCGAGGCCGAAGACCTGGAAACCTGGAATCGCGCCGCCATGCTCGGCCAGACCGTCAAGCGCGAAGAGCTGCTCTCGACCGATATCTCGACCCTGCTGCACCGCCTGTTCTGGGAAGAGACCATCCGCGTGTTCGATCCGCTCTACCCGGAGTTCCACTGCAGCTGCAATCGCGAGAAGGTCGGCAATATGCTCAAGATGCTGGGCCAGGAAGAAGTCGAATCGGCGCTGACCGAGCTGGGCGAGCTGGGCATCAACTGCGACTTCTGCGGCAAGCACTACGCCTTCGACAAGGTCGACTGCGCGCAGCTGTTCGCCAGCGACAGCCCGCTGCAGACCATGATGCCGCCGAGCGGCAGCACGCACTAGGCCGGTCGATCGCGCCGGCCTAGTGCCGGCTCGGCAGTATCTCTCAGGGCGCTTCGGCGCCCTGTTGTTTTGACAGGATACGGATGGCGTCCTTCGCGTTTTCGCCCAAGATGGTAAGCTGATGCTGTTATGACACTGTTGCATTTTCGAACAGCGACACCATGTACCCATCACTGACACGGAGGAAGCACATGAATATCGATATTGGCATCAGCACCGAAGACCGCGCGAAAATCGTCGACTCGCTGTCGCACGTCCTGGCAGACAGCTACATGCTGTACCTGAAGACCCACAACTTCCACTGGAACGTGACCGGCCCGATGTTCCAGACCCTGCACGTGATGTTCCAGGAGCAGTACACCGAGCTGTGGAACGCGCTGGACGATATCGCCGAGCGCATCCGCGCCCTGGGCCACTTCGCACCGGGCACCTACCAGCGCTACGCCGAGCTGTCGACCATCAAGGAAGAACCGAACGTGCCGGGCGCGCAGGAAATGATCCGCCAGCTGGTCGCCGGCCAGGAAGCGGTGGCGCGCACCGCGCGTGCGGCCTTCCGCATCGCCGACGCAGCCGACGACCAGCCAAGCGCCGGCATGCTGGCGACGCGCATGGAAATCCACGAAAAGAACGCGTGGATGCTGCGCGCCTTCCTGGAACAAGGTGCAGGCCACACCCAGGGTGAGGCGTCGTCGGATTCGAAGAACTGATGATGTGATGTTGCGGTCCGTATGGGCCGCACGAACGCGTGGACGGCCAAGCCGTCCACCCCACGATCCGCATAGACCGTGGGGTGGGCGGCTGATGATGTGATGTGGCGGTCCGTATGGGCCGCACGAACGCGTGGACGGCCAAGCCGTCCACCCCACGATCCGCATAGACCGTGGGGTGGGCGGCTACGCCGCCCACGCGTTCAACAGCATATGCACACCGTGGGGTGGGCGGCTGCGCCGCCCACGCGTTCAACGACGATTGAAGCGGACGTAAAGGCGACTCAATCGTCGCTACGCCCGCCACTCATATGCAAATCAACGACCTTCATGATTTCGAGCGTGAGATCGAGGTCGAACTCCCCCGCCACCAAGGCCGTCGCGAGCTGCTCCCGTGGCACGCCCACCGCCGCGGCCAGCCCACCGAGCCCCGGCGCCTGCGCCACCGCCTTCAACGCAGCGCCAATGACCAGGCCATCGCCATCTTCGAAGGCATCGGCCAGGCAGTTTGCAATTGCATCGAGTGAATCGAGGCTGGCGGGATCGATCGGGGAATTCTGTTTGCTCATGACGTTCAATCAGTGCGTCGGCGCCGGCTTGGCGCCATTCTTCGGTGGCGGCGGTGGCGGAGGCACGGTCATCGATTCGACCGGCAACTCGTCCTTGCGCAGCACCTGCACGAAGATCTCGCCCTGCTTGATCATCCCCAGGTCGTAGCGCGCGCGCTCCTCGACCGCGCCGGTGCCTTCCCGCAAGTCTTCGACCTCGGACGCCAGCTTGGCGTTACGCGCGGTGAGCTGCTCGGTCTTGAGCCGCGTGGCCTCGACCTGGCCCTGCATGTCGGCCACGGACAGCCAGCCCCCCTTGCCGAGCCAGAGTGGGTACTGGATCAGCACGAGCAAGGCGGCAAGGGCGATCGTGATCAGGCGCATGGCAGGGAGAATATGGATGCGATCTGGCCGGCGAACAGCAAGGGCGCCGGGCGCCCTCCCGTTTTGCCGGCCAGTGGATTACTTCAGGTTGTAGAACGCGTCGCGGCCAGGATAGCTGGCGATGTCGCCCAGGTCTTCCTCGATGCGCAGCAGCTGGTTGTACTTGGCCATGCGGTCCGAACGCGACAGCGAGCCGGTCTTGATCTGCAGGGCGTTGGTGCCAACCGCGATGTCGGCGATGGTCGCGTCTTCGGTTTCGCCCGAACGGTGCGAGATCACGGCGGTGTAGCCGGCGCGCTTGGCCATCTCGATGGCGGCGAAGGTCTCGGTCAGGGTGCCGATCTGGTTGATCTTGATGAGGATCGAGTTGGCGACGCCCTTCTGGATGCCCTCCTTGAGGATCTTGGTATTGGTGACGAACAGGTCGTCGCCCACCAGCTGCACCTTCTTGCCCAGCGCCGCGGTCAAGGTGGCCCAGCCGTCCCAATCGCCTTCCGCCATCGCGTCCTCGATCGAGATGATCGGGTACTTGTCGCACCAGGTGGCCAGCATATTGGTGAAGTCGGCCGCGCTCAGGGAAAGGCCGCCTTCGCCTTCGAGCACGTATTTGCCGTCCTTGAAGAATTCGCTGGCGGCGCAATCGAGGCCCAGGGCGATGTCCTGGCCGGCCACGTAGCCGGCCTGCTCGATCGCCTGCATGATCAGCTTGATGGCTTCCTCGTGGTTCGCGACCGATGGTGCGAAGCCGCCTTCGTCGCCCACGGCGGTGTTCAGGCCCTTCGAGTGCAGGATCTTCTTCAGGGTGTGGAACACCTCGGCGCCGTAGCGGATGGCTTCCTTGAACGACGGTGCGCCCACCGGGATGATCATGAATTCCTGGATGTCCAGGTTGTTGTCGGCGTGCGCGCCGCCGTTGATGACGTTCATCATCGGCACCGGCATCTGCATCGCGCCCGAACCGCCGAAATAGCGGTACAGCGGCAGGCCGGCTTCTTCGGCCGCGGCCTTGGCGACCGCCATCGACACCGCCAGCATGGCGTTGGCGCCCAGGCGGCTCTTGTTTTCGGTGCCGTCGAGATCGATCAGGGTGCGGTCGAGGAAGGCTTGCTCGTTGGCGTCCAGGCCCATGATCGCTTCGGAGATCTCGGTGTTGATATTCTCGCAGGCCTGCAGCACGCCCTTGCCGAAGTAACGCTTCGGATCGCCGTCGCGCAGCTCGATCGCTTCGCGCGAACCGGTCGACGCGCCCGACGGCACCGCGGCGCGGCCCATCACGCCGGACTCCAGCAGCACGTCGCATTCGACGGTCGGGTTACCGCGCGAATCAATGACTTCGCGGCCGATAATATCAACGATAGCACTCATGTTTCTCAGTCTCCAGAAGGTGGGGAAATCGGGCGGAGGCGCCATGCCGCGGGACGCCTCCAGGATGCGCTGTTACTTGAACTTGGTTTCCATGAAACCGGTCTTCTTGACGATGCGGTCGATCTCGACGAGCGTGGTCAGGAGTTCCTTCATGTGGCCCAGCGGCACGGCGTTCGGACCGTCCGACATCGCATTCGCCGGATCAGGGTGCGTCTCCATGAACAGGCCGGCGATGCCCGCCGCCACGGCGGCGCGCGACAGGACCGGCACGTGCTCGCGCTGGCCGCCGGACGAGGTGCCCTGGCCGCCCGGCAGCTGCACCGAATGGGTCGCGTCGAACACCACCGGGCAGTTCGATTCGCGCATGATGGCCAGGCCGCGCATGTCCGACACCAGGTTGTTGTAGCCGAACGAGGCGCCGCGTTCGCAGGCCATGAAGTTGTCCTCGTTCAGGCCCGCCTCGCGCGCGGCGGCGCGTGCCTTGTCGATCACGTTCTTCATGTCGCCGGGGGCCAGGAACTGGCCCTTCTTGATGTTGACCGGTTTACCCGAACGTGCGCAGGCGTTGATGAAGTCGGTCTGGCGGCACAGGAAGGCCGGGGTCTGCAGCACGTCGACGATGCTCGCCACCTCGGGGATCATCTCTTCGTCGTGCACGTCGGTCAGGACCGGCACGCCGATTTCGCGGCGCACGGCGGCCAGGATCTCCAGGCCCTTCTCGCGGCCCGGGCCGCGGAACGACTTGCCCGACGAGCGGTTGGCCTTGTCGAACGACGATTTATAGATGAACGGGATGCCCAGCGCCGAGGTGATCTCTTTCAGCGTGCCGGCGGTGTCCATCGCCATCTGGCGCGATTCGATCACGCAGGTGCCGGCGATCAGGAAGATCGGGTGCTCGAGGCCGACGTCGAATCCGGCGAGTTTCATGCTGCGTCTCCTTGCAAGGCCGCGACGCTGGATTCAGCCTTGGCCGCGGTATTGGTGTTGGAAGCCTGGTGCGCCAGCGCCGCCCGGATGAACGACGTGAACAGCGGATGGCCGCTGCGCGGGGTCGACTTGAACTCGGGGTGGAACTGCACGCCCATGTACCAGGGGTGCACGTCGCGCGGGAGTTCCATGATCTCGCACAGGTCTTCGTTCGGGGTACGCGCCGACACGGTCAGGCCGGCGGCTTCGACCTTCGGCAGGTAGAAGTTATTGCCTTCGTAGCGGTGACGGTGACGCTCGGTCACGACATTGCCATAGATCTCGGCCGCCAGCGTGCCCGGATTCACCGCGCAGGTCTGGGCGCCCAGGCGCATGGTGCCGCCCAGGTTCGAGTTGGTGTCGCGCTTCTCGACCTTGCCGTCATGATTTTGCCATTCGGTGATCAGGGCCACGACCGGCTGGTCGGTTTCCGGGTCGAACTCGGTCGAATTCGCGTTCGGCAGGCCAGCCATATTGCGGGCGTACTCGATCAGCGCGACCTGCATGCCCAGGCAGATGCCGAGGTAAGGGATCTTGTTCTCGCGGGCGTAGCGGGCAGCGGCGATCTTGCCTTCCACGCCGCGCTTGCCGAAGCCGCCCGGCACCAGGATGGCGTCGTACTTGGCCAGGTGGTCGCAGCCGCGGGTCTCGATTTCTTCCGAGTCCAGGTACTCGATGTTGACCCGGCTCTCGGTATGGATGCCGGCGTGGCGCAGCGCCTCGGTCAGCGATTTATAGGATTCGATCAGGTCGACGTACTTGCCGACCATGCCGATGGTGATCTCGTGCTGCGGATTTTCCAGCGTGTGAATCAGCTTGGTCCACATCGTCAGGTCGGCCTTCGGCGCCTCGAGGCCCAGGGCTTCGAGGATGATGTCGTCCAGGCCCTGGTCGCACAGCACTTGCGGCACCTTGTAGATGGTGTCCACGTCCCACACCGAGATCACGGCCTGCTCTTCGACGTTGGCGAACAGCGAGATCTTGGCGCGCTCGTCGTCGGGAATGCGGCGGTCGGCACGGCACAGCAGCGCGTTCGGCGAGATGCCGATCTCGCGCAGCTTCTGCACGCTGTGCTGGGTCGGCTTGGTCTTGAGTTCGCCGGCCGAGGCGATATACGGCACCAGGGTCAGGTGCACGAAGGCGGCGCCCTTGCGGCCAGAGCGCAGCGACAGCTGGCGCGCAGCCTCCAGGAACGGCAGCGACTCGATGTCGCCCACGGTGCCGCCGATCTCGACCAGCGCCACGTCGACGCCTTCGGCGCCGCGGCGGATGTAGTCCTGGATCTCGTTGGTGATGTGCGGGATGACCTGCACGGTCTTGCCGAGGTATTCGCCGCGGCGCTCCTTGCGGATCACCGATTCATAGATCTGGCCCGTGGTGAAGTTGTTCACCTTCTTCATGCGGGTGCTGATGAAGCGCTCGTAGTGACCAAGGTCCAGGTCGGTCTCGGCGCCGTCGTCGGTGACGAACACTTCGCCGTGCTGGGTCGGGCTCATGGTGCCCGGGTCGACGTTGATGTAGGGGTCGAGCTTGAGCAGGGTGACTTTGAGGCCGCGGCTCTCGAGGATCGCGGCGAGGGAAGCGGCCGCGATCCCTTTGCCCAGGGAAGACACGACGCCGCCAGTGACGAATACGAATTTGGTCATTGTGCTGATGGTGCCGAATGGCACACGCGGGAAATAGAAATTATACCTTAAACCTGCAAATACTTCTTCATATCAAGCTGCCAACTAGCCCGTTTCGGGCAAGCAAAGCTTGTCGCTGGACGAACACAAAACCACTATTCCAGATGCATTTTGGTTTCGGTTGGGCAATAATTCTTACGCTAGAGCGACACAATATTTTCCCGCCAATGGTGTTGATACAACTCTGATGCACTATTGACAATATCGTGCACCATCATGCTGGTTTGGCGACCAACACCACTTCAAATTAGATAAATAATGGGCAATTTCATCAAACTCAATATCGGTACGCGCCTGGCCGCCGGCTTCGCCCTCACGCTCTTGATGACCGTCATCATCGCCACCGTCGGCGTCTGGCGCCTGAACCAGGTCGCCCACGAGACATCGACGATTCTGGCAGAACCACTGGCAAAGGAGCGCATGATCGCCGAGTGGTACACCCAGATCTTCGCCGCCGTGCGCCGCACCGCCGCCATCGTCAAGAGCAGCGATCCATCGTTGACCGAATTCTTCAAGGAAGACGCGGCCGCCACCGGCAAGCTGTCGGCCGACCTGGTCAAGCGGATCGAGCCTTTGATCAGCGGGGACGACGAGACGACGCTGTTCAAGTCGGTGATGGAGCACCGCGCCGCCTATAGCCGCGCGCGCGACGGCGCGGTCAAGGCCAAGGCCGAGGGCGATGTCGAACTGGCCGAGCAAATCCTGACCCAGCAATTCAACCCGGCGGCCAAGGCCTACCAGGAACGCGTGAAGGAACTGGTCGATCTGCAGCACCAGCGCATCAGCGCCAGCGCCGACCTGATCGCCAATACCGCCAGCCGCAGCAACTGGGTCATCGGCTCGCTGGCCGCCGGCGCCCTGCTGCTGGGCGGCGTGTTCGCCTGGCTGCTCACCCGCTCGATCACCCGTCCGCTGCGCCAGGCGGTGCACGCCGCCGAACAGGTGGCGGCCGGCGACCTGACGGTCACCATCGACAGCAAGGCGCTCGACGAAACGGGCGCCCTGCTGCGCGCGCTGGGTAATATGAACACGTCCCTGTCGAAGATCGTCGACGAAGTGCGCAGCGGCACGCAGACCATCAGCGGCGCCTCGAGCGAGATCGCGGCCGGCAGCTTCGACCTGTCCAGCCGCACCGAGCAGCAAGCGGCGGCACTGGAAGAAACCGCCGCCTCGATGGAAGAACTGACCGGCACCGTGCGCCAGAATGCGGACAATGCGCGCCAGGCCAACCAGCTGGCGATCGCCGCCTCGGGCGTCGCCACCCAGGCCGGCCAGGCGGTCGAGCAGGTGGTCGCCACCATGGGCTCGATCAACGAATCGTCACGCAAGATCGTCGACATCATCGCGGTCATCGACGGCATCGCCTTCCAGACCAATATCCTGGCGCTGAACGCGGCCGTGGAGGCGGCGCGCGCCGGCGAGCAGGGCCGCGGCTTCGCGGTGGTCGCCTCGGAAGTGCGCACGCTGGCGCAGCGCTCGGCCGCCGCCGCCAAGGAAATCAAGCAGCTGATCGGCGACTCGGTCGAAAAAGTCGACACCGGCACCCGGCTGGTCGACCACACCGGCGCGACCATGCGCGAGGTGGTCGACTCGATCCAGCGCGTGACCGACATCATGGGCGAGATCTCGTCGGCCAGCCAGGAGCAGATCACCGGCATCGACCAGGTCAACCAGGCCATGGGACAGATGGATAACGCGACCCAGCAGAATGCCGCCCTGGTCGAGGAAGCGACCGCCGCCACGGCCGCCCTGCAGGAACAGGCGCAACGCCTGGCGCAGGTGGTCGACGTGTTCAAGCTCGATGCGCGCCATGTGACGCCGAGCGCGCCCGCGGTGGCGGTCAAGCGTCCGCCGGCATGCCCGGCGCTGGCCAGGCCGGCGCCGCGTGCGGCGGCCAAGCCTGCAGCTGCCCAGCCGGGAGCAAAGCCGGCCGCTGGCAAGCCGGCAGCACCAGCCAGGGTCAATGAGGCCGAGTGGGAAGAGTTCTGATCAAACCCGGTGAAGGAAGCGGTGGCGCTGGCGGTGGCGCCAGCGCCATGCCGGTCCGGTCGTCGAAGGTGCGAGCGCACCGGCAGCAACGCAAGCGCTGCACATCACCGCCCTGACCATGGCGGCCCGGGGCGCTGGTCGATATCGGGCCGTTGCATCAGCCATGATAATCCTCGACTTCGCGCGGATCGGTCAGCTTGATGATGCTTTTCGCCAGACACAGGGCAAACATGATGCCGACGATGTCGCCCGTGATCATCGCAGCGAGAGCGAACCAGTCCACGAGCCCGGTCTGGACCCATATGAACGCGTGATGGAAAGCCGGACTGACCACGCCGCACAGGATCCCGGTAATCAGCAGCCTTGGCGCAGTCAGGTTCTTGAGACGCGGCCCCAGGTTGTACCAGTGTTTGGCGACCAGATAGGCGAGATAGGGTCCTCCCGCGCCGGCCAGCGCGCCGCTGATTGCGCGCACGTCATCCTGGAAAATAAAATGATGGAAGTTCAGGTAGAAACTTGCCACCAATAGACCGACAAAGCCGGCGAATCCGAACAGCAGGGTCGCCAGCAGGCGTATCCCCGCGGGCAAGAATACCCAGTTAATGCCAGGTGCGTGCTCCAGCTCCAGGAACATCCATTCGTTGATCGCGTTCAGAACGAGAAAGCTGACCGTCGTGATGCCGACATAGGCCAGCGGCCGCCCAAGGTTTTCCTTCAAGAAGTTCATCTTCGACTGACCAAACGCGGCTTGCAATCAGACAATTATAGCTGTGGCAAATGGTCGCCTTGCGATAATTGTTGGCGATGTACACGTTAAATATGGATGAGCGTTGAACTGTTGAGCTGCCCGGCGGTCCAACCCTATCGTCGTCCATAGGAGTGAATCGTGAAGGCGCCCCGGTTCAAAAAGCTGGTTGCACAACTGCCATTGTTGAACCAGCCTCAGCGGCTGCAACTACTCGACGCTCTCCACCCT